>CAIJPE010000001.1 GCA_903822435.1 uncultured beta proteobacterium
CGCGGTCGCGCCCGCCGGCGCCGCGACCGGCGACGCAGCCGGCGGCGCGACCGCCGCCGCCGCGGCGCGGAAGTTGTCGGCGAACTGCGCCAGCATCGCGTCGGAGACCGGCACCAGCAGCCGGCTGCCGAACTGCGCGAGCTTGCCGCTGACGATGATCGTCGCCACGCCCACCAGCACCGAGGTGCCGGGTGCGGCACCGGCTTCGAGGTGCGAGTTCAGGTCCATCGAGGCGGACGAGCCACCCCGGTCGGCGCCCTTGCCCAGCATCTGCATCGACTTGGCCGCGGCGTCCAGGCCGAGCACCTCGATGTCGCCTGCGAACTGCATCACCGCCGGGCCGACCTTGCTCTTGACCGTCCCCTTGTAGTGGGTGGCGTCGATCTGCTCGGTGATCTGCGCACCCGGCATGCAGCGCGCCACCGCGTGGATGTCGGCCAGCACCGCCCAGGCCTGCTCCGCGCTGACGGCCAGTTCGTACCGCTTTTCCAGTTTGACTTCCATTTACGCCGCCACGCCCGATTTGACCAGCTGCTGCCAGACGCGGTAGGCGCTGTGCGGCATCGTCATGTGGGTCACGCCCAGATGGGCGAAGGCATCGACCACCGCGCTCGTGAAGGTGGGGATGCTGCCCACGTGCGGCGACTCGGCCACGCCCTTGGCGCCCAGCGGGTGGTGCGGGCTGGGCGTGACGGTGTGGTCGGTCTCCCAGTGCGGCGTCTCGACGAAGGTGGGCAGGAAGTAGTCCATCAGCGTGTTGCCCTGCAGGTTGCCCTGCGCGTCGAAGGGCATCTGCTGGCCCATGGCCACCGCGTAGCCTTCGGTGAGTCCGCCGTGGATCTGGCCTTCGATGATCATCGGGTTGATGCGCGTGCCGCAGTCGTCCAGCGCGTAGAAGCGACGCACCTTGGTCTCGCCGGTGGCGCGGTCGATGTCGACCACACACAGGTAGATGCCGAAGGGGTAGGTGAAGTTGGGCGGGTCGTAGTAGTGCACCGCTTCCAGGCCCATCTCCATGCCCGCGGGCACGTTGTTGTAGGCCGCCCAGCAGATGTCCTTCATCGTCTTGTGGCGCGCCGGGTCGCCCTTGACATTGAAGCGGTCGATCTCCCAGTCGAGGTCGTTTTCGCCCACTTCCAGCAGGTGCGCGGCGATCTTCTTGGCCTTGGCGTGGATCTTCCGCGAAGCCATGGCAATGGCCGCTCCGGCCACCGGCGTCGAGCGCGAACCGTAGGTGCCCAGGCCGTACGGCGCGGTGCTGGTATCGCCCTCTTCCACCTGGATCACCTCGCTGGGGATGCCCAGTTCGGTGGCGATGATCTGCGCGTAGGTGGTCTGGTGGCCCTGCCCCTGCGTGATGGTGCCCATGCGGGCGATGGCGCTGCCCGTGGGGTGGATGCGGATCTCGCAGCTGTCGAACATGCCCACGCCCAGGATGTCGCACATCTTGCTCGGGCCCGCGCCCACCACTTCGGTGAAAGTGACCAGGCCGATGCCCATCAAGGTGGGGCAGTTCGGGTCGGCACGCTTGGCGGCCTGCTCGGCGCGCAAGGCGGGGTAGTCCACCGCGGCCAGCACCTTGTCCAGCGCGGGCTGGTAGTCGCCCGAGTCGTACTCGAAACCGAAGGCGCTGTGGTACGGGAACTGGTCCTTGCGGATGAAGTTCTTCGACCGGATGGCGGCCTTGTCCATGCCCAGCTTCTGCGCCAGCACGTCGACCATGCGCTCCACCAGGTACACCGCCTCGGTGACGCGGAAGCTGCAGCGGTAGGCCACGCCGCCCGGCGCCTTGTTGGTGTACACGCCCTTGACCTGCGCGTAGGCGGCCGGGATGTCGTAGCTGCCGCTGCAGATGTGGAACAGGCCGGCGGGGAACTTGGTGGGGTCGGCGCAGGCATCGAAAGCGCCGTGGTCGGCGATCACGTGCACCCGCAGCCCGGTGATCTTGCCGTCGGCCGTGGCGGCGATCTCGCCGTCCATGTGGTAATCCCGCGCAAAGGCCGTGGAGCTGATGTTCTCGACGCGGTCCTCGATCCACTTCACCGGCTTGCCCAGCACGATGCTGGCCACGATGGCGCAGACGTAGCCCGGGTAGATGCCCACCTTGTTGCCGAAGCCGCCGCCGATGTCGGGGCTGACGATGCGCACCTTGCTCTCGGGGATGCCCGACAGCAGGCTGACCACCGTGCGCACCACGTGGGGTGCCTGGCTGGTGATGTAGGTGAGCAGCTCGCCGCGTACCGGGTCGAAGCTGGCCACGCAGCCGCAGGTCTCCAGCGGGCAGGGATGTACCCGCGGGTAGAAGATGTGCTCCTTCACCACCACGGGTGCGGCCGCAAAGGCGGCTTCGGTGGCGGCGGCATCGCCTGCGTCCCAGGTGAAGATGTGGTTGTGGTGCTCGCGCGGCCCGTGCGCGCCGCTGGTCTTGCCGGCGAGGTCTTCGCGCAGCACGGGGGCGTCGGGCAGCAGGGCCGCGTAGGGGTCGATGACCACCGGCAGCTCCTCGTACTCCACCTGCACGGCTTCCACGCCGTCGGCCGCGCTGTAGCGGTCTTCGGCGATCACCACGGCCACTTCCTGCATCTGGAAGTGCACCTTCTCGTCGGCGAGCACCGCGGCCACATCGCCGGCCAGCGTGGGCATCCAGTGCAGCTTGAGCGGCTTGAGGTCGTCGGCGGTGAGCACGGCGATGACACCCGGCACCTTCAGCGCGGCGCTCTTGTCGATGCTCTTGATGCGGGCATGGGCATAGGGGCTGCGCACGATGTCCATATGCAGCATGCCGGGCAGCTTGATGTCGTCGACGTAGTTGCCCTTGCCCTGGATGAAGCGTGCGTCTTCCTTGCGCAGGCGGCTGTCGCCCAGACCCTGCAGGGCGTCCTTGCGTTGCAGCAGGGTGGGTTCGATGGGGGCGTTCATGCGGTCACCTCCTGGCCTTGCTGCAACTTGGCCGCGGCGTACTGCACGGCCTTGACGATGTTCTGGTAGCCCGTGCAGCGGCACAGGTTGCCCGCCATGCCGGCGCGGATCTCGGCCTCGGTGGGGTGGGGGTTCTCCTGCAGGAAACGGTAGGCGCGCACCAGCATGCCGGGGGTGCAGAAGCCGCACTGCAGGCCGTGCTCCTTGTAGAAGCCTTCCTGCACGGCGTGCAGCACGCCGGCCTGGGCCAGGCCTTCGACGGTCAGCACCTCGGAGCCCTCGCACTGCACCGCCAGGTGCGTGCAGCTCTTGACCGAGTGGCCGTCGATGTCGACGGTGCAGGCGCCGCAATGGCTGGTCTCGCAGCCGATGTGGGCGCCGGTGAGGTTCAGCTCTTCGCGGAGGAAGTGGATGAGCAGGGTGCGCGGCTCGACCGCCTTTTCCTGCTTGCGTCCGTTGACGCTGACGTTGAGGATCTTCTTGGCCATGGGTCTTGCTCCTTAACTGCAGCGGGCGGCGGCGGCGCGGATGGCGCGTTGCACCATCTGCCCGGCCATCGCGGTCTTGTATTCGACGTCGCCGCGCAGGTCGGCGGCGGGGTCGGTGGCGGCCATGGCTGCAGCGGCGGCCGCGGCGATGGTGGCGTCGGTCAGCGGCTGGCCGGCCAGGGCCTGCTCAGCGGCCGTGGCGCGCAGGGCCATGGGAGCCACGTTGGTCAGCGCGATGCGTGCGTGGCTGACCTTGCCCGCACTCAGGCGCAGCACCACCGCCGCGCCGGCCGTGGCCCAGTCGCCGGTCTTGCGCTTGAGCTTCTCGTAGGCCCAGCCTGTGCCGGCGGTGAATGCGGGCACGCGGATGGCCACCAGGATCTCGTCATCGGCCAGCGCCGTGGCGTAGGTGCCGAGGAAGAAGTCCTCGGCCCTCACGCTGCGCCGGCCGGCGGGACCCTGCAGGTCGAAGGTGGCGTCCAGGGCGAGCGACAGCGCCGGGTGGTCGTTGGCTGGGTC
>CAIJPE010000002.1 GCA_903822435.1 uncultured beta proteobacterium
GGCTGCTCGGCGTGCTCGTCGCCAACGCCGGGCGTGTGCTGACCCATCCCTTCCTGTTGCGAGAAGTCTGGGGGCCCAGCCACTCACAGAGCACGCAATACCTGCGCGTCTACATGGGCAACCTCAGGCAGAAGCTGGAGGATGACCCGGCGCAGCCGAAGTACATCGCCACCGAGACGGGTGTGGGCTACCGGCTGCTGGCCGAGTGAGCAGGGCGAGTGCACAGCCCAGCACGGTTCCCCGTCAGAACCCGATCTTGGCGCTGATCACCAGCGCCGCCCGACCTTGGAATCCACGGCTTTTCGCCGCTGCGTCCGGCACGTAGAAGCCCTTGTCGGCATCGGTGCCGACAACCGGTGCGCCCAGCGTCACACCCGCGCTGATGTCAAAGTTGCCGCTCAGCTACCCGCATACCAACCTCTGGGCGACACAGCGTCCAGACCATCTTGCAAGGCCGGTTTGAGCCGGTTCTGCGAAATGCTCCGGTAGCGGTAGTCGGTGATGACACTGGCGTTGAATGAACGCGGATCGTCAGCGGCCCACGCCGAGTTGGCGATGGCGGCCAGGGTTGCTGCCACCAGCGTCATGAGGGTCAGCTAGCGACTGTTCATGAAAATTCTCCTGGGGTTGGTGTTTGCCGGACGTTCTGGGTCGGCGTGGGGAAGGTGGGTATCAACGGAGCATGGCCGAAACGACTGCAGGTCGCGGTAACTGGCCCCGGCGACCGGCCCTGCTTTCTGGCCAGCATCGCTATCTCGGCCGGGTGGCGGGGAGGCCATGCGTCGTCCAGCGATCGCCGAGTCGCTTGCCGCATCGGCTTGTTGAACACGGCACTGAGGTAGTTGCGCCCTGCGATGTGCACGGTGGTCAGGCGGGTGTAGCCCTGCCCCTCGTAGTAGGCGTGAAGGTGGCGTGCCGGCTCGGGCGTGTCCAGCGCCAGCGCCTCGAATCGATGCCTGGCGGCCCAGCTTTCGGCAGCGCGCAGCAGGGCTGCTCCTATGCCATGGTGCTGAACGTCAGGATCGACGCCCAACTGGTGCAGGCTGCCGACGTTGGGGTGCCGGTACCAGGCAATCTCTGCCCACGGGTCGGCCTCCTGCAAAGTAACCGTCCCGACGATGCGCGAGCGGTCCACCGCGACCAGACACTCACCCTGTCCGATGCGTTGGCGTGTGATGTCCGGTGTCTGGTCAACGCAAGTGCAGTTCAATCCGCGGTTCCCGTGCCGCGCAAAGGCGCGGCGCAGCATTGCGGTCAGCTCATCGATGGAATCGTCGGGCCGCAGCCTGCGCAGGGTGATGGTGGTCATGACAGTCCTTGGTTCGGTCCGCCCACCCCGTGGATGAAGTCGTCGGGCCAGGCAGCTATTGAAGCCGGACGGACATCAAGATGGCGCAAAGACTTCGCCTTAGGCTACAAAGATTGCATCAACGAGAGCCAGCCTTCGAGGCTGATCGCGCAGCTGAACGGCGACGTTCACGTCGAGTGGCGTTTGCCCAGTTGGCCCAGCGCAATCCGGCTACCGACGGCCACGGCGGTGAGCTTGAGAAATGCCCACTATCCCTCGATCCACGCCGGCTCTTCAATGCCAGGTTGCGGAATGGAACCTCCCGCCCAGGCGCTCAAGGCGCCGACTGCAGCAAACACAAACCCCAGGCGCAGGTCGTGCCAAGCTGCAAACGCCACTGGAACGGCATAGAAGCCGCATGGGCCTGACCCGGGCGGTGCTTATCGACGCTTTCGAGCGTTCGGGCGGGCAAGATGTTGCGTCGGTGCTGGCAACTGGGAACATTGCATTCAACGCCGCCGATGAAGTTGCAGTAGCCGGCGAGGCGTCTCTCTGGCTGCTAACCCACTTCGGGTTGGACGAGCCGATGTTCGTACACAGCCTTGACCAGCTGCTGGCGGTCGCCGATTCCGATCCATTCGCTTTCGCACCCTCTGACAATATCTACGAGCAGTGCATCACTTTTGCGGAGACAGCGCTATCGGGCGTGAGACGACTGCCCATCGAATCGAAACGCCGCGACGTGTGCGTATTTCAGATTGTCGCCAAGGAGGCCTTCAGCGTGACCCGAATGATTGGTTCGCGTTGCGGAACACCGGGACTGATGCTCGAGAAGCTTTCTGGTCAGCGGGTGACAACCCCGAACTGGAAGACCGTACTCCGCTTGCTCGACAAGGAAGCATGACGAAGCGTCCCGCGAGTCGCACAGCTTGGATGCTCTGCACTTCCCGAAAGCAGCCGCCCGCAACCGGCAGCTCCTGGCCGACCGCCGGTAGCCATGAACGACTGCTTCATAGACTCGTGACGCGACGACTGAGGGGCGTGTCGTCCGGCAGATTCGGGGCGGGTCGTCGGACAGGTATGGGTCGGGCGCTGCCCATCGCGCCGAGAAGCAGCAGTCGTTCGGTCTCGCCTTGCCAGATGGTGCCGACGGTTGACGCGGGTGTAGAGCGCCAGATGCCTCCACGGTCACTGGCAGTGTCCGCAGCCCCTCATACCCGCCGCTGGCGGCGCGCAATCGGGTGAGCCTCACCGACTGCAATGTGTCCCACACCGTGAGTTCGAACCCAGGTGTCGACCGACTGCAACCTCTGCATAGCCGCCTGCCATCCTTCGGCCGGCAGCTTCAGACTGGTTGCGGACGATCGGATCCCGCGAATAAATGTCAGCCCTGGCCGAAAGCGGGCGCTCACGTTTCAGACTGGCGGAGGACCGCCCCTGAAACTTGTCGTTCAGACCACTTCGACTGTTCCGCGAGCAACTGGCGCGGGGGGCCGGGCTCCGAGCAGGGTGACGCAGGGTGTCGAACAGCGGCGCCGGACGCTATCGAACACTTCGCGCGAATGCCGTCATCGCGATGATTGACGACTAGAAACTGCTCCTGCTTTTGGGGAGACACCCTTCTAGCCAGGGCCGGGATTGCCTACGCGCCGACCCCATACCATCGGCTTACAGTTTCCAGAGCAGCTCCAGGCCGTAGCCCAGCCCGTCCAGTCGGTTGGCGGGCATCTCGAACGAGCCCCCCACAATTTGCCGTTCACGCCGAGAGAGCTGCCAGCGTCCCCAAGCACCCACTTGCAGGCGGTCATGCACGGCCCAGCTGTAGCGCCCCTCCAGGCTGAAATCCCAACCCTTGGCGGCATTGAATGCCACCTGAGGCTCGGCTGTGTTCTGCAGCCTGCGCCAGACGGGGAGGCTCAAGATCGCGCGCATCCCATAGTGGGTGGGCTGTCCGCGCAACTGCTCCGATTCCAATACCACGCCGGAGTTGAACAGAATCTCGGACGATGACTCGTCCACGGTTGTCGAGGCCGGCGTGTTGACCACATGGTCAGGACCGGAAGCGAAGGAGAAGCGCCTGAAGGTCTGGGTGTGGAACGAAGGGCCGGCAATGCCAAACCAGTGGTCTTTCAGGCGGCCGTGGACCAGCAGCTTGGTCGTGGACTGTGACAGGTTGAAGCTGTCGGTCTGCAACAGGCCACTGCTCAAAACCACGCCGTTGATCGTGGCTGACGTAGCCGTCCACGTTTCTTGGCTGGTCGCCGGATTGAACGTGGTGGCGTTGTCCACCGAGAACAGCCAGTCCTTGTCGACCACGTAGACCGCACCGCCGATCAGGAGAGCGCTGGTTGCCCGAGCACTGCTCTTGACCGGCAGCAGGCCGCTGGTCTCTTCGTATTTGAGGCTCTCCTGCCCCAAGCCAAGGAAGTAGGAATAGCCTTTGTCGGAGCTGTCCGCGCTGACAGGTTCTGCGGCTTGGGCCAGCCCGCAGGAAGCCAAGGCCAGCGCCAGGCCCCAGATTCCGCGGCGACGCTTTGACGCGATCATCAAAACGGTCATACGAGCCCGCTGGTGGTTGTTCGGGCTCATGGCTCAACGACCGAAAGATTGAACAGCTTGATGTTCGGAAGAATCAGGGCAGAAAGACCCATTCCGCGCATGCCCAGATTCGTGAAAGGTTGCACCGTAACGGTGCCGCCGGTCGTCGTGGTGGCCGTGCCGCCAACGCGGGTGTTGTATCCCTGGCGTGGGTTGTCGCCCAACAAGGTCTCGGTGTGCGTGTTCGTCAGGCCGATGGTGAACTGCGAGCGAGTCCAGCTCAAGGCAGTGCTGTCGACGGTTAGGATCGTGTGCTGCACCTCGTCGATCACCCTGGTCGAGATCAAACTATTGCCCAAATAGACATCCCACAAGGTGGTTATCGTTCCGACTGTGGGGAGGGAAGTAGCGCGCTGCTTCGTGGCCATGACGAAGCCTCCGTCACCGCCAACGGAGACCGTCATGAAGTCGCCGTTACCGGCCTGGTAGGCAAAAGCTCGGCCACAGGTTGTGTTGCCCGGGGGACAATTGGAACCGTCGTAGAAGCCCGCATCCGGCGCCAAAGTCAGCCCGGCATTTGGGTTCGTAGGCGTCGTGCAGTCCGCGCCGGAGACACCCCAGGTCGTCGGGTTCTGGCAGAACGTGACAGCACTGACGACTCCGGTGGTACTGAATGTGCCGGTCGCGGCGGTGCCGGTGTACAGGGTGGTTGCACCAGTGAAGCCATTGGTTGCCTGCAGCCCGAGGTTATTCCAGGTGCCGGCCAGCTCGGCGACGCTGTGGACTTGTTCGGGGAATCCGATTGCGACCGTATAGATGGGGGCCGACACCGTCCCGTTGTTGCTCCGAGCGACCAGGACACCCGCTTGGGAAACCACCACATCCGCACCACCATTCGAGGTGAACCGGCAGGGCCCGTTCGGGGTCAGGGTGCCTGTAGATCCGTTGCCGTTGACGAAGCTCAACGCACGCGCATCAATTGTCTTGAGGTCGAACTGGTTCGCCAAGATGCCACTCGTATCTGGCTGCACAAAACGATATTTGCCACTGCGCAATGCCGAGCAGGTGCTGGCTGCCGGCTGGAGCAGCACGGCTGCGGGCAACGAGGCGACCGCGGTACTCGACGTGGTCGAGGTGGACCCGCTGGAAGCAGCGGAAGTTGCAGCAACGGTGGAAGTCAATGCGGCGAGCGTGGTGCTCGTCGATGTCAGTCTGGTGCCGAGGCTGTCCAAAATCGCGTCGTAGGAATTGCCTGTTGCGCCCGAGGTGCCCGCCACGAGGGTTCCGGTGACGAAACTCCCGGCGGCAGAAGTGTCGATGCCCGCCGACAGGAGGGTGCCCGCGACCGCGGTCTGCGCGGCGCTGATGGCGCTTGCCGTGATCGTCGCGGCGAGGCTGGAGGCAGCCACACTGGTGAAGTAGCTGGAAGGCACCTGACCGGTCAGATTGGCCACCAGCAATTCGGTCAGCGAGGTGATGTTCGCCGTCGTGCTGGGATCGCCTGCCGCACCGGTCGCCACGCTGTGCAGAACCGTCATACCGTCCGCGCTCGTCGCCTGCAGCACGCAAGGCAGGCTGCCGGTGCTGACAGTGAGCGAATAGTCGCCTGAGGACGACGAAGTGGCGGTACCGCCGCCGCTGGCGCAGGTGGCAGCCACCGCGGCCCCGGCGACCGCCTTGCCCGTGGCAACAATGCCGACGAGGGTGATTCCTGTTTTGGGAGGCGTACCTGGCCCCACCGGAGAAGAGGAGCCGCCCCCCCCGCCACAAGCGGCCAGCAAGACCGCGCTCAATCCACCTGCGATGACCGGGAAGAATCTCATAGCAATGCATCCGAAGGGCGAGTTGATGAACTACAACGACTCGCCCCAGTCACTGCAACTCGAGAAGAAGTGGCGTGTTGATGTCCAAAGAGTTCAGCCTTCGGGACGTCTGTTCGCTACCGCACAGAGTGTTACATGGCCGGAAGGAACCCCTAACCCCGCAGTTAGGGGAGACTGCGGAGTAAGTCGCAAAAGCCAAAGACAGGACAGCGACACGCTGCCCGCAACCGGGCACCGCTGCACCGCTGTTGGGTCTGAAAGCCCCAAAGCTGAGCTGTGCTTGCAGTGCGCCTGTGTAGCGCGCAGGCACCTAGTAAGAGTCTCCCCCGCAGTCGGGGGTGATGGCTTAGCCGTCTGGCTTGCCCGTCCCTAACCAGTCCAAAGGGATGGGCCGGATACCGCCGCTCGGCCCAGGTCCTGCGCCACGCCGGCGGCCTCGGCAAGGCCGGGGCCTTCGGACTCCTACTGGAGGCTCATCCTGCCCTTGCCCGTTGGATCACAGAGCAGGTCCGCGCCAAGCGCGTGTCCGTCGACCAGATCAGCACCGACGACGGACTGCGCCTTCGCGTTCGGTCATTGACTAAGCTTCACCTGGGTTCCCTCGATCAGTGCCGAGCGGTGGGCTTGATCTCGGCCGACTATCGGTTCAACACCGACCACATGGGCATCCGGTCGCTAGCCTCAGCGGTGCGTGCAGCTTGTTTGCAAACCTTTGAGCGCGGCGCCCGGCTTGCCGGCGCGAGCCACCTCAAGGGCCTGCCTGTTGAGGCTGGATCCGTGCCGGCCGCGCAGCAAGCCCTGGATGTCGTCGAGTTCGACGTTCACCGCCTTGACGTGCGGCTGAAGGTTGTCGTGCGCGACCCCCTGGGCTTCGAGCAGGAGTCGAGATCGAGCGCATCTGGCTGCTGGTCACCATCGGCACCGCTCACAGCATCAAGAGAGTGGTGACAAATTTGCTTCGGTCTCCGCCAGGAGGGCAAGGGTTTCACCTACCAGACACAACAGTTCCATCTTCTACAGTAACTATCTTATCGAATTTACTGAATGCTTCATGCAATAAATCTTCATCAATAGGTTTTACAAATCGTAAATCATAA
>CAIJPE010000003.1 GCA_903822435.1 uncultured beta proteobacterium
CGCAGACGTCCTTGGGATTGCCGGCCAGATCGTCGCAGCGCTCCTTGGCCACGGAGTAGGTGGTCTCGGCCTTGGCCACCAGCACCTTGGTGCGGTCGGCAGGCTTGCCGGTGTAGCCGTATTCCAGTTCGGCCAGCGCGACCTTCTCCTTGGCCTTGCCTTCTTCCATGCAGATGTCCTTGGCGTTGCCGGCTTGCGAGCCACAGGCCGTCTTGTCCGCCTTGTAGTCGGCTTCGATGCGGGTCTTGCCGGATTTGTAGTCGGCCTTGGACATGGCGGCTGCATGGGCAACCGGCCCTGCGATGAGTGCGGCGGCCAGGAGTGACAGCTTGAAAATGGGGGTTATGGACATGAAAGCTTTCTCGGTATCGGTTGAGGACGCGGCGCTGGGGGGCGCCGCGGAACATCATTCGGCGCTGTAGGAAGTGCCGTAGAACTTGTGGACGCCACGGGCCCAGGTGTGGTCCGACATCGAGGGCCAGCGGGACTTGTCGAAGCCGGGCGCGTCCTTCAGGACTTCCTTGGGCACGTTGAGCGTGAAGCGCTTGTTCGCGGTGTCCAGGGCCAAGGCTGCCCAGGGCACGGCAAAGAGCTTGTCGCCCATGCCGAGCAGCCCGCCGAACGACAGCACTGCGTAGGCCACCTTGCCGGAAGCCATGTCGATCATGAACTCCTTGATGTCGCCCAGGGGCTCGCCATCCTTGTTGTAGACGTCATTGCCCAGCAGCGTGTCCGCTCCCATCAATGCCGGTCCCGGGCCGGTCTTGCTGTCGGCGTACATGCCGAAGTTGTCGCGCGTCACGTAATTGGTTTGCATAGAGGTTCCTGGGAAGTCATGGGTTGGATGAGGGCGGCACTTTCCGAGGCAGCCCGGTGCGCGTTTGCCCAAGGTGGCAGGGTGACCCAGGCTCACAGGGCCGGCACCGCCTTCGAGCGCGTGGCTGACCATAGTCGCCTCGATGTCCGCTGTCGGTGCGAGAGCGAACACAGGGTCCGGACCGGGATTCGGGGCTCGAGCCCGCGCGCCGACGCCAGGGTTGCGGTTGCTTACCCTGGACTCGGAGTCGAATTCAAAGCACAGCAAGGGCCATGCGGCGTTGCCGGACGACCGCAGCACCTCGAGCGGGGGACGGCCCGCTTGCCGGCAAGGCTAAAGTCAGCGGCGGCTCGGTTGCGGAGATCAAGGGATTCGATGATGGACTTGCCTGGGCGTACCAGGGTGGCGGCCTGGCTGTTGGCGCCGGTGCTGGCTCTGGCCGTTGGCGCCCCCGAGGCCCGCGCCGAAAAGACCCTGCGCTTTGCGCTGCGTACGGCCGCCACCAACCTCGACCCGGCCCAGATCGCCGATGCGTCCTCGCGCACCGTCACGGCAGCGATCTTCGAGGCGCCACTGGAATACGAATACCTGGCCGACCCGCCGCGGCTGCGGCCGAACACCGCAGCCTCGATGCCCGAAGTCAGTGCCGATTTCAAGACCTTCACGTTCCGCATCCGGCCGGGCATTCTCTTTGCCGACGATCCGGCCTTCCAGGGGCGACAGCGCGAGTTGCGGGCCGAGGACTATGTCTATGCATTGAAGCGCTTCTACGACCCGCGCTGGAAGAGTCCGGTACTCGGCGCCCTGGAGGGTGCGCAGATCCTGGGCCTGTCGGAGCTTCGCCGCGACTGCATCGCGATGCGGCGCCCCTTCGATTACGACAGGCCCGTAGAAGGCCTGCGCACCCTGGACCGCTACACCTTCCAGATCCGCCTGGCCTTGCCACAGCCGCGCTTCCTCTTCAACTTCAGCGACGGCTCGTCGTTCGGGCCGGTGGCGCGCGAGGTGGCCGAGGCGTATGGCGACCAGATCGGCGCGCACCCCGTCGGCACCGGGCCCTATGTGTTGCAGCAGTGGCAAACGGGCTCGCGGATCGTGCTGGCGCGAAACCCCCGCTACCGGGAGCGGCGCTATGACGAACACCCGAACCCCGCCGACACACGCGCCGTGGCGATCGCGGCCGCCTTCAAGGGCCGCCAGCTGCCACTGGTCGACAAGCTGGTGATCTCGGTCATCGACGAAGCCCAGCCGCGCTGGCTGGCGCTACTCCATGGCGAGCAGGACATCGACGAAGCCGTGCCGGCACCGTTCGCCGGCCGTGCCGCGCCGAAGGGGCAACTGTCGCACGAGCTTGCGGCGCGTGGCCTGCAACTGTTCCGCTACCCACTGTCTGCCGTGCAGACGACGGTCTTCGCCATGGACCACCCGCTGGTGGGCGGCTATGCGCCGCAACAGGTCGCCCTGCGGCGCGCCATCTCGCTGGCGCTGAACGTGCGGCGCGAGATCCAGCAGTTGCACGGCGGGCGCGCGGTGCCGGCGCAGTCGGTCATCGGGCCCAGGGTGTTCGGTTACGACCCTGATTTGAAGACCGAACTCAGCGACTTCGATCCGGCCCGTGCGCGGGCGCTGCTGGACATGTACCGATATCTGGACCGTGACGGTGACGGGTTTCGCGAACGCCCCGACGGCCGGCCCCTGGTCCTGCGCCACGCCATTCAGCCCGACCAGCAAAGCCGCCAGCTGGCCGAGCTGTGGCAGAAGGATCTGGCTGATGTGGGCCTGAAGGTCGTTTTCGACACCGCCACGCTGGCCGAACACTCGAAGGCCAGCCGCGCCGGCAAGCTGATGATCTGGTCTCTGGACTGGCGCGCCGGCTCGCCCGATGGCGAAGACTTCCTCGATCTCGGGTACGGGCCCAACCAGGGCAGCCTCAACCGCGCGCGGTTCGACCTCCCGGCCTTCAACGCCTTGTACGACCGGCAGCACAGCATGCACGACGGTCCCGAGCGCGCTGCGCTGATGGCGTCTGCGGCACGGTTGCTCATCGCCTACATGCCGTACAAGGCGCGGCTGCACCCGTTGGCCACCGCCCTGGTGCAGCCTTGGGTGCTGGGCTACCACCGCAACAACTTCGTCCGCGAATTCTGGCAATACGTGGACATCGACAGCGCGCGGATCGGCAGATGAAGCGCCCAGCTGCAGCTGCCGCAGAGCGCGCCATCACCCACTGGCTGACGGGTGTGAGGTTGGTCCTTCCCACGGCATACTCAGTGCTCATGACCTTTCGCGTTCACACAGGAGCCGGGCCGCAACGCGCCACCGGGCCGGCCGCATGCACCCCGGCCCGCACGCCTAAGGCCGCAAGAGCTGCCAGCCCGAGTCCCGGCGCCGCTTGAAGCTAGCCTTGCGTTTCGGCAATGTGGAGGTGCTTCGCGAGCGGCGCGAAGTCCACGTCGACGCCTTGCGCGTGCCCCTCGGCGACCGCGCCTTCGATCTGTTGATCAAGCTGATCGACCACCGTGACCGTATCGTCGGCAAGCACGAACTGC
>CAIJPE010000004.1 GCA_903822435.1 uncultured beta proteobacterium
ACCAGATCGCCCAGCGGCTTGAAGTAGTTGTACGCGTCGTTGCGGTCCAGGTAGTCCGAGGCCTTCAGCCCCAGGGCCTGCGCGCGGGCCAGCGTGTCGGGCGTGATGATGGCCCCGGCGTTGTCTTCCACGCCGTCGATGCCGTCGGTGTCCGCGGCCAGCACGTGCACGCCGGGTTGGCCCTGCAGGGCGATGGCGCAGCCCAGCAGGAACTCGGTGGCGCGCCCGCCGCGGCCGCCCTTGCTCTTGACGGTGACCGTGGTCTCGCCGCCCGAGAGGATCACGCAGGGCCGCGCAAAGGGCTCGCCGCGACGGGCCACGGCGCGCGCCAGGGCGGCGTGCACCTTGCCCACTTCGCGGCTCTCGCCCTCGATCTCGTCGCTCAGCACGTGCGGCTTGATTCCGGCCGCGCGGGCTGCGTCGGCCGCGGCCTGCAGGCTTTGCTGCGGCGTGGCGATCAGGTGCATGGCATGCCCCGCAAAGACGGCATCGCCGGGCTTGGGCGTCTCGAAGGCGCCGCTTTCCAGCCCGGCCAGTGCGGCCGGCGGCAGGGCGATGCCGTAGCGCCGGCAGATGGCCAGGGCATCGGCGCAGGTGGTCGGGTCGGGCACCGTGGGCCCGCTGCCGATGACCTCGGGTGCGTCGCCCGGCACATCGCTGATCAGCAACGTGATCACGCGGGCCGGCGCGCAGTGCGCCGCCAGCCGCCCGCCCTTGATGGACGACAGGTGCTTGCGCACGCAGTTCATTTCGTCGATGGCGGCACCGCTGGCGAGCAAGGCCTGGTTGACGGCTTGTTTGTCAGCCAGGCTCAGGCCTTCGGCCGGCAGGCTCAACAAGGCCGAGGCGCCGCCCGAGATCAGGCAGATGACCAGGTCGTGCTCGGTCAGGCCCTGCGCCAGTGCGGCGATGCGGCGTGCGGCATCGCGGCCGGCTGCATCGGGCACGGGGTGCGAGGCTTCGACGATCTCGATGCGCCCGGCGCGCGCCTTCGCCGCGGGCGGCACATGGCCGTATCGCGTGACCACCAGCCCGCTCAAGGGGGCGTCGGCCGGCCACAGGGCATCGACCGCCGCTGCCATCGAACCGCCGGCCTTGCCGGCGCCCAGCACCAGCGTGCGCCCGCGGGCCGGGTCGGGCGGCAAGGGCAGGAAGGCGGCGGTGTTCAAGGCCGGCAGCGCTCGCGCCACGGCCGTGTCGTACAGCATGCGCAGGAACCCCTGCGGGTCGGTGGAGGGATTGGACGTGGTCATGCGTCAGGCCCGGTGGGTCGGGTCGATCCAGGGCACGTTCTCGGGGGGTTCCACCGGTTCGATATCCAGGTTCACGGCCACGGCCTCGCCGTCGCTGCGAACCAGCACGCATTCCAGCGTCTCGGTGGGGCTGGCGTTGATTTCCTGGTGCGGCACGTAGGGCGGCACGTAGATGAAGTCGCCCGGGCCCGCTTCGGCGGTGAATTCCAGCCGATCGCCCCAGCGCATGCGGGCGCGGCCCTTGACGATGTAGATCACGCTCTCCAGCGGCCCGTGGTGGTGGGCACCGGTCTTGGCGTTGGCATGGATATGCACCGTGCCGGCCCACAGCTTCTGCGCGCCGACGCGTGCGAAGTTGATGGCCGCCTTGCGGTCCATGCCCGGCGTCTGGGCGGTATTGGGGTCGAGCTGGTTGGCGCCGACCACCCGAACGCCGTCGTGCTTCCAAGGGGCATCAGGGGTGGGGGAATCGGTCGCCATCGGTGTCTCCTGTCGGTGGCGCCGATTCTGCCCTGGGGCGCCCGCCGCGGAACGCGGGCCCCACGGCGTCAGGGTCGATCAGGCTCTGCGCTGGCGCAGCGCGGCCGCGCCCATGCCGCCGACGGCCGTCAGCACCAGCGCCAGGCTGCCCGGTTCGGGCACCGAGGCCACGTTGAAGTTGGTGATCACGGCCGTGGCCGCGCCGCCGATGCAGTCGGTGCAATTCACGAACCAGCCGAAGCTGCTGGCCGCGGTCACCGCGTAGTCGCCGGACTGGCTGAGGGCGCCGCCCAGGTCCGACAGTGTCGTGCGGCTGCCGTCCACGATCACGCCGAACAGGTCGCCCGCTGGGCCACCGTCGTCGGCCGTGGTGTAGGCCCAGTGAAAGCTGTACAGGCCCGCACCGCTGATGACGGCTTGTTCCTGGCAGGGGCCCAGCACCGAGTACACGCCGCCCTGGCAGGCCGGAGCCTGGTCGGCCGGCGACGGGCTGACGGCATTCGCGCCCATCAGTGTGAGTTGGGTGGACGTGAAGGTCGCCGAGCCCGGCACGGGTGAAGCGCCGATCAGCGTGCCCAGTGCGCTCACGGTGAAGTGGGAAGGATCGGTCGGGCCGACGAAGCCGGCCAGGGCAGGGCTGGCGGCGGCGGCGGCCAGCAGGGCGATGAGGAGTCGATGTGTCATGGTGTTCAATCGGCGAGGATGGGGTTGGGAACGGGGCTGCGTCCAGGCGCACGCAAGGGGGCCGTGCGTGCCGTGGGCTCGGAGGGCTGCGGAATCAGCACGGTGCTGGCCGCTGCAGCGGCGATCAGCGCGTCACGGTCGGCAGCCAGCAGGTAGCCTTGCGAATACGCGTTGTTGGCAGCGTTGGTCACCGCCGTCACGTAGCCCGCATGCGAGCCGTAGCGCTCCAGCAGCGACAGCCGAGGGTCGCCGTTGGCCAGCCGCTCGGCCTGGGTCAGCGCGAAGGGGATGTAGCCGCCCACGTAGTTGCAGACCTGCGCCGCGTGGAAGCCGGCGGACGTGATGTTCCAGCCCAGGTAGGTGCCCAGCGGGGCATCGCGCAGGGTGGTCGGCACGCCGCCCAGTTCGTTGCCGTCGGCATCCACGCGCGGTACCTTCATCGGGATCACCTGGCGGATGTTCGGCGGCAGGTTGGTGGCCACGCCGCTGGCATCGCTGAAGTTGAAGCTCGTGCCCCAGTCGTAGTCGAACACCGGGAAGATGAAGTTCTCGGGTGCGAAGATGGAGTCGGGCACGCCCGGCACGTTGGCCGGAAAGCCCATGGCTACCCGGTTCGGGTCGACCAGGTTGCCGCCGGCCAGCGTGGGGTAACGGCTGGCCGGGGGCGGGGTGCCGTTCATGATCCAGTTGCGCATGGCCACGCGGATGACGTTGATCATCTGGGTAGACGGCATGGGGTTGGCGCGGAAGGTGCCCGTGCCCCAGTTGTTGCCCGGGCAGCTGGCCCCGGTGTTGGTGGGCTGCCAGTTGAAGCCGCCGGCGCCGCCGCCGTGGGTGGTGCTGGGCACGTAGTAGCGGCGCACGTTGCGGGTCAGCGGGATGTCGGCGTTGGCGCTGGTGCCCACCCATTCCATGGTCATCTTCAGCGCAAAGACCTCGGAGCTGCCGAAGTGCTCGATCACCTTCGGGCAGGTGCCGTTCAGGTTGCAGCGGGTGAAGATGCCGTTGGTGGGCAGGTTGCGCGCCACGTCGGGGTAGTCGGTCCACCACTGCGGACCTTCGCTGCCGGCCTGATAGAGCTCCAGCACGCCGTCGGGCTGGCCCCAGCGCAGATTGGCCACCACGCGGCGCCCGGCGATTTGCGGCCAGGCGCCGTCATGCACCTTGCGGCCGGCTTCATCCTGGTTCATGCCCATGTAGATGAACTGCCGCGTGAAATTGCCCGACTGCGACACCCCCCGGATGGCCGAGGCCGTGACGCGCCCGGCGATCGGGTTGGGGGTGCCGAGGTCATCGGCAGTCTGGTATTTGAAGAACGAACCCACGTCGCGGAAGGCCGCGATGCCGGCGCCCAGCACGTAGGCCCCCTTGACCGGGTAGACCAGTTGGTAGAGCAGCGTCGGGTCGAAGCCGTTGCGCAGGCAGATCTGCACCGGCAGGCTGCCGGGCAGGCTGTTGGTGTCGATGTTCTGCGGCGTGCCGGGGAACGGGTTCGTGGCGCTGCAGGTGCCGTAGGCCCAGTCGCTGGACGGGATGACCGAACCCACGGTGACCACGCCGTTGCTGGTCTCGTGCGTGTGCGTGGTCAACACGGCCTGCGTGGTGTCGAGCGTGGCCGGGAGGTAGGGGATGGGGTTGCCGCCCACGTTCAGCGGCGCCGAGTTGGGGCCGCTGCGGTTCAGGATGCGGCCCAGCGCCTTGCCGGTGACCAGGGCGCCCGTGCTGTCCTTGGCCATGGGCAAGGCCACCCACTGGTTCAGGGCGGTGACCAGGCCGTGCGGGTTCGGGATGCCCGTGGCACCCGCGTTGTCGCCTTGCCAGCCGCTGGCCAGGCCGATGTCGTGCAGTTCGCGCTCGGCTGCCACGATGGTGATGTTGCCGCCGCGGTTGGGCACGTCATGCCACAGGAACCCGCTGGCCTGCGACAGGTCCACCGGCTTGATGATCGAGAACGAGGTCTCGTAGCGCAGTTTGCCGTCCGCATCCAGGCCCAGGTTGATGTCGGTGATGACGGCGTTGTGCGCGTCGGTGGGGTCCAACTCGCCGAAGGCCCGGCCGCGGATCTGCTCATAGGCGATCGACTGGCCCGTGACCGGGGTGGTGCTGTCGATGACGATCCGGGTGACACGGGCCTGGGCCGTGCCGGCTGACGCCACGGCGGCGGCGACGAGCGTCAGCCGGAAGGCTGTCGCAAAGGCGTGGCTGCGCGCCGTGCGGCGCTGCTCGGGGTAGTTCATGGGGTTCTCGTCTCCTGGCTTTGTGGGGGCCGGCCATCTGGCGTGGCTCACGGCGGCATGCGCTGGCGGGCCGTTGTGACAGCCCGAAACAAGTCTAGGCGCCACCCCAGGGGACGCCTATCGGGTATTCACGGCCTGCCGCCGCGCCACGGGGATTGGGTCCCCTTTGGTCCGCCATTTCGTCCCAAACCCCCCTTGAATGGGTGGTTTGAAGGGCGAACCTGCCCCCGTTGTCAGCCTCGCAGGGCGGTGAGCACGTCTTGCGAGCCCGTGGCCAGGAACCGGGCATCCGAGCCGATGCTGACGAACCGGAACCCCATGTCGGACCGCATCCGCGCCGCTGCTGCCGCGCCGTTGTGGATGCCCGCCGGCACCCCGTGGGCCTGCGCGCGGGCCAGGATGTGCGCGATGGCTTGGGCTGCTTTGGGCTCGACCTCGTCCAGCACCGGCTTGCAGCCCAGAGACAGCGACAGGTCCGACGGCCCGATATAGATCGCGTCCAGCCCCGGCACCGCGAGGATCCCCTCCAGGTTGTCCAGCGCCTGCGCGGTTTCGATCATGGCGAAGACCACGATGTCGTCGTTGGCCTGCGCGGCGTAGTCGGCTCCGCCGATCAGCCCGGCGCGGATCGGCCCGAAGCTGCGGGTACCCTGGGGCGCGTAGTGCGTCCAGGCCACCAGTTGCCGGGCGTCCTCCACGGTGTTCACCATCGGGCAGATGATTCCCCGGGCGCCGGCGTCCAGGGCCTTCATCAGGATGCCCGGTGCCAGCCACGGCACCCGCACGATGGGCATCGTGGGCGTGGTGCCGATGGCCTGCAGCATGGGCAGCATGGCCGCTTCATCGATCAGGCCGTGCTGCATGTCGATGGTCAGGGTGTCCCAGCCTTGGCGGGCCATCACTTCGGTGGCAAAGCCGTTGGGGATGGCCAGCCAGCCGTTCAGGGCCGTCTTGCCTTGGGCCCACAGCGTGCGAAGGGGATTGGTTTGCATGGACGCTCGCATTCAGGCCGTGGGCAGTACGTAGCTCTTGAACTGCTCGCGCAGCTTGTTCTTCTGCATCTTGCCCGTGGCCCCCAGCGGGATCGCATCCACGAACACCACGTCGTCGGGTGTCCACCACTTGGCGATCTTGCCCTCGAAGAAGGCCAGCAGTTCCTCCCGGGTGAGCGTGGCGCCCGGCTTCCTCATCACCACCAGCAGCGGGCGCTCGTCCCACTTGGGGTGGTGGGCCGCGATGCACGCTGCCATCGCCACGGCCGGGTGTGCCATGGCGATGTTCTCCAGGTCGATGGAGCCGATCCATTCGCCGCCGCTCTTGATCACGTCCTTGCTGCGGTCGGTGATCTGCATGTAGCCCTCGGCGTCGATGCGCGCC
>CAIJPE010000005.1 GCA_903822435.1 uncultured beta proteobacterium
CCGAGTGCGCCTTCGCCGCCCACACGGCCTTGCAGGCTGCGATGACGCGTTCAGGCTTGGTGTAGGGCCCGTGGACGATGACGTTGAGGCCGACCAGGCATCGCAGGTCCAGGCGGTCGAACTGCTCTGCGATGCCCACCTGCAGGAAGCCCTCGTCGCCGGCTGTCACCGACCGGCATAAACCGGCCACTTCGGAGTCGGCATAAACCGGCCACCGCCGAGCCCACGGGGGCGGCGGCGTAACCGGCATATTCCGGCCAGCGCAGAGTCGGCATAAACCGGCCAGGCCGGAGTCGGCGTAATCCGGCCAGTGCCGGGCGCCCAAGGCGTCTCGAAGCTTGTTGCAACCGAGGGCTACCTTCCGAGCTTTTTTGCTCAGGAGGGCAGCCCAGTGGGACGCAGGAGATTCGAGATGTTTCAGTACCGACAAGTGCTCGTGAGGTTGCGCGCGGGCGACTCCGTGCGCGAGGTGGCACGCTCAGGCCTGATGGGCCGCGACAAGCTGGGCGAGCTGCGTTCGGTGGCCCTTGAGCATGGCTGGCTCGACGCGGCCTCGGAGGTGCCCGACGACGGTGTGATCGCGGCCGCGCTCGGCCAGGGGCGGCGGGTGGCCAGCTCCACCGTCTCCAGCGTCGAGCCCCACCGCGCAGTCGTCAAGCGCTGGTTCGACGCCGGCGTGCAGGGCCGCGCTATTCACGCCGCACTCAAGCGCGAGCACGCCTTTGCCGGCAGCTACTCGGCCGTGGTGCGCATGCTCGGCCAGTTGCGTAGCGAGCTGCCGGCTGACATCACTGTGCGCCTGAGCTTCGCGCCGGGGGAGGCCGCACAGGTCGATTTCGGCGCCGGTCCCATGCTCACCCACCCCGACGGGCGCGTGCGGCGCACCTGGGCCTTCGTGATGACCCTGGCGCACTGCCGCCACCAGTACGTCGAGTTCGTCTGGGACCAGAGCAGCGCCACCTGGCTGGGCTGCCACCGCCGCGCCTTCGAGTGGTTCGACGGCGTGCCCCTGCGCGTGATCATCGACAACGCCAAGTGCGCCATCATCAAGGCCTGCACCCATGACCCACTGGTGCAGCGCGCCTACGCTGAATGCGCTGAAGGGTACAACTTCAAGATCGACGCCTGCCCGCCACGAGACCCACAAAAAAAGGGCATCGTCGAATCCGGGGTCAAGTACCTCAAGGGCAACTTCCTGCCCACGCGGGCCTTCCGCGACATGGCCGACCTGAACGCCCAGGCCCGGACCTGGGTGATGAGCGAGGCCGGTGTGCGCATTCACGGCACCACGCGCGAGCAGCCCCTGGTGCTGTTCGAGTCCGAGCGGCCCTTGCTGCGCCGGCTGCCCGCCGCAGCACCCGACCTGGGCACCTGGCACCGCGTGGTGCTGCACCGTGACTGTCACGTCCAGTTCGACAAGTCGCTGTACTCCGCGCCCTTCACCCTGGTGGGCAAGACGCTGTGGCTGAGGGCCACCGACATGACGGTGGCACTGCACGAGGACTACCGCCACCTGTGCACCCACCTGCGGGCGCAGCGAGCGGGCCAGCGCGTTACGGTGATGGACCACCTGCCGCCGGACGCGCGGGCCTTCTTCGAGCGCGACCGCCAGTGGTGCGTGCGCCAGGCCACCACCGTCGGGCCGCGCTGCGTCGAACTGGTCACCTCGCTGCTGGGCGACCGCATCGCCGAGCGGCTGCGCGCCGCGCAAGCCGTCGTCGGCTGTGCCAAGGCCTACGGCGCAGCCCGGCTGGAGGCGGCCTGCGAGCGTGCGCTGGGCCACAACTCACCGCACTACCGCACCGTCAAGTCGATCCTGGCCACCGGCGCCGACCTGCAGCCCCTGGTCGAGCCCGAGACCCCGGCGGCCTACGGCCGAGCCCGCTTCGCACGCAGCGCGGCCGAGCTGTTCGGCAGTGATCCGGGCACGGTGCATTGACACCCTGAGGAGGACCGCCACCACCCCAAAAAGCGCATAGAAATCAACCAACACCCCACGCCCATTCACCGTGAGAGATACCCACTTGAACCCCAACGCCAACCCCCTGAACCCGATCCCCGAACTCGCCCCCCAGCTCAAGCTGCTGCGCCTGTCGGGCATCCTCGATTCACTCGACGAGCGCAACCGCCAGGCCATCAGCGCCAAGCTCGCCTACACCGACTTCCTGGCCATGCTCATCGGCGACGAGGTCGCCCGGCGCGAGGGCAAGAAGTTCGACATGCGGCTGCGCCGCGCGCAGTTCCGAACCACCAAGACGCTTGAGCAGTTCGACTTCGCTCGGCTGCCCAATCTCAACCGGGCCCTGGTGCACGACCTGGCCACCGGGCGCTACCTGCACCAGAAGGCCCCGGTGCTGCTGGTCGGGCCCAGCGGCGTGGGCAAGAGCCACCTGGCGCAGGCCCTGGGCCACTGCGCCGTGCGCCAGGGCGTGGACGTCGTCTTCACCGGCTGCGCGGCCCTCACGCAAAGCCTGAACGCCGCCCGGGCCACCGGCGCGTACGACCGCAAGCTCGCCGCGCTGGCGCGCGTGCCGCTGCTCATCATTGATGACTTCGGACTCAAACCCCTGCGCGCGCCGGCCGACGAAGACCTGCACGACCTGATGGCCGAGCGCTACGAGCGCGCGGCCACCATCGTCACCAGCAACCTCGACTTCAGCGAGTGGACAGAGGCCTTCGCCGTCAACCGCCTGCTCGCCTCGGCCACCATCGACCGGCTGCGCCACAACGCCTACTGCCTCGAACTCGACGGCCTGTCGTACCGCGACCCGCAGGTGCCGCCGGCGTCCAAAAAGACGCCCCAAAAATCAGCCGGCAACGCTGCAAAATAACGCCTTCAAAAGAGTTCTTCGAGATGCTCTTCGGCACCCCGCTCAGTGGCCGGAATATGCCGACTCCGGGTGGCCGGATTACGCCGGCTCGTGACAGCGGTCCGCCGCCTTGCCTCTGCAAAACGTTGGCGACCTAGATAGACAGCCTGGAGCAACCCCCGGCTTGATCGCAGCGTAACCTCGAATCTGCACAAGCCGTTCGGCCCACGGCCCTTCACAGGTCACCCAGCGGTTCAGCTCAGTACGATCGACGTGGATGCACGCCCAGGTCGATGGCCTGCCGCTGTACCGGCGCAGCGTACAACCCAGTAAGCTCACGACGTTATATGGCGTCATGCGGCAGGCTACCCGCCGGACGCATGTGCTGCGTGTGTTGCATTCAGGGGGAAGGCAATGCCAGAGTGGCGCTTCGGAGCGGTGGAAATCCACCCTGCTCAGCGACGAGCGTTTGTCGACGGTCAGATCGTGCCATTGGGTGGGCGAGCGTTCGACTTGTTATGCGTGCTCGTCGAGCACCGCGACCGCGTGATGTCCAAGAGCGAGCTGCTCGACATGGTATGGCCCGGCCTGGTGGTGGAAGAGAACAACCTGCAGACGCAGGTGTCCACGCTGCGCAAGTACCTTGGAGCCAGCGCGATTGCGACGGTGCCGGGCCGCGGTTACCGTTTTGCGTTGGCCGAAGCGGCCGCGCCAGCCGCCGCATCTGCGTCGGAGTCTGGCCAAATTCTGGGCAACCTGCGCGCGCTGGCGCCCGCGTTGATCGGACGCGCCGACGATCTGGCCCTGCTGGTGCCCTGGCTGCGCACCGAGCGCCTGGTCAGCATCGTCGGTCCAGGTGGAATCGGGAAAACCAGCCTGGCCGACGCTGCGGCGCGCGAGCACCTGGGTACGCGCACCCAAGGGGTATGGTGGGTCGATCTGGGTCCCGTGACGACGGCTGACGGGGTTGCGGCTGCGGTGGCTGGCACGCTTGGCGTGCAACTGGGCGGCAGCGACGGTGCGATGGCGCTGGCGCAGGCGTTGGCGCACCGCGAGCTGTTGTTGGTACTAGACAATTGCGAGCACATCGTCGCCATCGTGGCGGCGCTGGTCCAGACGTTGCAGGAGCACGCCGCAGACGTCGTCGTGATGGCCACCTCGCGTGAACCCCTCAAACTGCCGATGGAGCGCGTTTATCGGTTGGGGCCACTGGCCGTACCGCCGGCGGGCACGCCGCTTGAGGCTGCGCGCAGTTTTGGAGCCCTGCAATTGTTAGAGCTACGCGCTCGCGCGCTCGACCGTACCTTCGTGCTGGCTCCGGACCAGACGGAGACCGCCATCGCTCTGTGCCGCCAACTCGACGGCGTGGCTCTGGCAATCGAAATGGCTGCAGCGCGGGCGCCGCTCCTGGGGTTGCTGGCCCTCGAACAGAGGCTGGGGCAGAGCCTGCGCCTGCTGAGACACCAGAGTCGTACGGTTCCGCCTCGCCAGCAAACCTTGGAGGCGACACTGGCCTGGAGTTATGCATTGTTGGACACGCGCGAACAGGCGGTGCTTCGCTGCCTGAGTGTTTTTGCTGCCGCAACGGGTCTTGAGGAGATCCAGCAGGTGGCGATGGCCAGCGGAGCGGACGCCTGGGACGCACTAGACCAACTGTCAAACCTGGTGGATCGCTCGTTGTTGCAGTTGGAGCCCGGGGAGACGCCGCGCTATCGGCTGCTGGAGTCAACGCGGCAGTTTGCCGCGGAGCGGCTCGCAACCTCTCCCGAAGCTGCAGCGGCGATGGCCCGGCATGCCGACGCCATGCGCACGCTTGCCGAGCGCGTGGATCTCGCCTACTGGTACGACGATGACGACACATTCCTTGAGCGGCACGGCGCGGACTACCCCGATCTCAGCCTCGCATTCGAGCGCGCCCTTCATGCCTCGGACGCACCGACCGCCGCTGCCGCGCTGGATGCCTTGTTTCGGCTCGACTATTTGCGCGGACTGTTCGCGCCCATTGCCGCGCGGACGGCCGCGGCGGTGGTGCTCCTGGACACGGCGCAGGGCAAGGTGCGCGCACGCTTGCAGTTGCGGCTGGCTTATCCTTGGAACCTGCCGGGCGCCGGCATCGACCGCCTGGGTGCGGCCTGTGAGGCTGCTTCGGCTTTTGAGTCCTGTAGTGACCAGCGACGCCACGTCGAGGCGCTGCTGTTTTCAGCCAGCCTGCTGGCCAGCACGGGCGAGATAGTGCTGGCACGAGATGCAGTGGTCCGGGCACTGTCGCTGCAGAGCGACGCAGAGTCGCCACGCATGCGCTGGATGATTGCGATGTATCAGGGCCGCGTCTGCACCTTTGACGGCGATGCCGAGGGCTACCGCGCCAGTTGTACCCAGCAGTTGCACTGGGCTGAACTGGCAGGTTCACCTCGTCAGGCCGCAGCGGCTCGTGCCAACCTTGCGGACGCTGCGTTGCTGGCCTGTGATTGGAGCGAGGCCACAAGGCTGGCAACGGCGAGTATTGATGAGATGAAGACGATGGATTCGCCGCGCTTCGAGGCTCTGGCGCGGGTGAACCTGACAGCAGCACTGCTGCAGCGCCGCGACACCGACGCGGCGTCCGGCGCCGCCGCGGCTGCGCTGCCTGCAGCCCTGCAGCAGGGCTTCTTCGAACCCTTCGCCGCGCACCTTGCGCTGCTTGCGGCACAGCGCGGTGAGGGTCGCGTGGCCGCAAACCTGGTCGGCTTTGTCTCCGCATGGTGCTCCCGGCAGGCTTGCCGATTGGAGGTCAACGAGCAGCGGGCGGCAGACCAAGCTTGGCTGCTCGCGTCGGCAGACCTGGGACAGGGAGTGGCCGATCTCGCGTACCGGTGGGGCCAGGAAGCCAACCTCGGTGCGGCGCGGACGCTGGCGATGTCGCTTCTCGGCATTGCAGAGACAGCGCCGCTGAAGCCTCAAGCATACAGGCTGTCGAAGTACCAATAAGATGGCAGTGAGAACGAAATAACTGTCAGTGGTGCCGACTGCCGCGGGTAAATGGTGCCAAGTGGTCCTCATGAAGGGCGGCGGCGTCCGGGCTAATCCACTGCAGTAGTCCGGTTGGCCAGGCCGAGAACCAAGAACAGGCAAGGGCCTTGACGGTCTGTTCGGGCAGTGTCCGCAGCATGCGTCTGCGGCCTAGCGGCCGCCGCAGGACGTGACCTGTGGCAGTCGACCCAGCGGGCCTACCGCAAGGAGGCCGAACGGCTGATCCTGTGGACAATCGTCGAGCGCGGGCGGGCTCTGTCGTCACTGGTCACCGAGGACGCCATTGCCTACCGCGCCTTCCTGCGTCGTCCGGGCCCTCGTGTGCGCTGGGTCGGCGCACCACAGCCTCGGTCCTCGCCCACGTGGCGCCCCTTCACGGGCGACCTCTCGGCGCGCTCGGCAGCCTATGCGCTGTCGGTACTCAATGCCCTGTACCGCTGGCTCATCGAGCAACGCTACGCGCTTGCCAACCCATTCGCCGGCGTCAAGGTCCGAGGCGGCCGGCCGGCCGGCCGGCCCAGCTCGACACGTCTCACGCCTTCACCGAGCACGAGTGAACGCTCGTCCGGGTCGTCGCCGATGGCCTGGACTGGTCCTCCGGCTGGAGCGAGCCGGCCGCGCAGCGGCTGTGCTTCACGCTGGACTTCGCCTACGCCACGGGCCCGCGAATAAGCGAACTCGTGAGCGCACAACTGGGCGCGATCGGCTCGGACGCGCACGGGGACACATGGATCCGGGTCGTCGGCAAGGGCCACAAGGCCGGTAAGGTCGCGCTGCCGCCGCCGGCCCGCGCCGCCCTCGATGACTACCTCGTTCAACTGGGGCTGCCCGTGACGCCTTCGAAGTGGCGTCCATCCACCTCGCTGATTGGCAGCCTTGGAGAGGATGGAAGTGGATCTCCTCGTGGCGGCTGTGGCGAGTGCTGAAACGGTTCTTCGCCACGGCGGCTGAGGTCGTGGAGGAAGGCTCCCCGGCCCTCGCCGAGAATTTGCGGCAGGCGGCGAAGCACTGGACGAGGCACACGCATGCCACGCACCTGCTCGAAGGCGGCGCTGAACTGACCGCGGAGCGCGACAACCTGCGGCACGCCTCGCTCGCCACGACCTCGATGTACCTGCACACCGACGATGCCCGACGGGCCAAGCAGGTGGCAGATCGGTTCGCGGCCCCGCGTTCGTAGCCTACCGTCGTCTCGCCTACACGCACACCGCACCACCCATGCAGCAAATTGCCTGCGACGCCTGCCGTCAGCCCGCGCTCAGCCACGATGTTGTGAACTACGGGCGATGGATGGCGGATACCTGCAGCTTTGCGGCCGATGCTTCGACGAGGCCGCCGCCAGCCACTTCGGTCTGTACGGGTTCGAGCGCGTGGTCTTCGAACCTGTGCGCATGGTTGACAAGCGTAGTGCCGAGCACGAGTTCCAGTTCCGCACGCGGCTGTTCGGGCCCGGCATGGCCATCGACGCGTGCGAATTGCGCGATGGCAGTCCGGCCGGGTACGAGTTTCAGGTGATCGGGGAGCCCGACGACGACCCTCTGGAGTTGCTGGGTAGGCTCATTGGCAAGATGCGCAGGGCCTTGGCTCTCACCCATCTCGAGGATACCGACCACGGCCCGCAGGTGAACGATCGCCTTATCCTGCGTGGCACCGTCGACAGCGATCCTGCCGAGGGCCATCGTATACCGATGGTCGTCATCGATGGTCGAGAGATCTCTTGGAACGAACTCGGCCGCTTGGTGGCGGCTTTCGAGGGCTGGCAGTTCAAGCTGGAATTTCGCGACCGGAGCGAAGAGGTCTGACCCGG
>CAIJPE010000006.1 GCA_903822435.1 uncultured beta proteobacterium
GGCGCTGCCCGGCCGCGACCGGACGGCCCTGCGCGAGCAGAGCTTCGGCGTCTTCGAGGGCCTGGAGCCGGACGAGATCCGCGCGCGCCACCCGGAGCTCTGGCAGCACTGGCTGGCGCAGCGGGCCGCGGCGGACGCGTCGCCATCGTCACCCACGGCGGGGTGCTGGACATGCTGTGGCGGCAGATCCACGGCCTGCCGCTGGACGGGCACCGGGATTGCGAGATCCCCAATGCGGGCATCAACTGGCTGCGCTGGGACGGAGCCCGGCTGTCCATCCGGAGCTGGGCCGACGCCGCTCACCTCCAGGGACTGCCACCGCAGCCCGCCACCGCCCCGGCCGACCACTGACCGGCCCGCCGCGCCTGCGCGGCCCGGATTCACTGCGTTCGCGTGACCTTCTGCAGGTGCGGCGGGTGGTCCGGGTCGCGGCCGCGCGCGCGCGCCAAGGCTTCTACCATGCGGTAGAAACACGGCGCGATGGCGATGGGGTCGAGGTCTTCGTGGCCCGAGGCCACCAGGTGGATCAGCGCACCGGGCGTGCCTGGCGGGGCGGCCAGCAGCACGCGGGCGCCGCGGGCCTGCAGTTCGTGTGCGAGCTGCAGCAAACCGGGCTGTGCCGGGCCGCGCGGCGCCAGCACCAGCACCGGGAAGCCTTCGTCCACCAGCGCCAGCGGGCCGTGGCGCACCTCGGCGCCCGAGTAGGCCTCGGCATGGATGCCGCAGACCTCCTTGAATTTCAGCGCCGCTTCCATGGCCATCGCCAGCCCCGTGCCGCGGCCGATCACGTACAGCCGATCGGCGCCGGCCAGGGCCTGCACGGCATCGGCCCAGTCCAGCTGCGCGGCGGCTTGCAGTGCCGCGGGCAGGGTGCCCAGCGCCCGCACGAAGGCGGTGTCGCCCTGCCAGGCGGCGGCCAGCGCCGCGCCGCACGCCAGCTGGCAGATGAAGCTCTTGGTGGCAGCGACGCTGCGCTCGGGGCCGGCGTGCAGCGCGATGGCCCGGCCTGCCGCGGCGGCCAGCGGCGAGCCGGGCTCGTTCACGAAGGCCACCGTCCGAGCGCCCCGCAGGCCCACGTCGCGCAGCGGCACCACCAGGTCGGGGCTCTGGCCCGATTGTGAAAAGGCCACGGCCAGCAGCCCTTCGGCCTGGATGTGTGAGCCGTACAGCGTGACCAGCGACATCGGCAACGAGGTGACCAGCCGCCCCAGCCGGGCCATGACGAGGTAGGCCATGTAGTGCGCCGCGTGGTCCGAGCTGCCCCGCGCCACGGTGAGGATCGAGCCCGGCGGACGGGCGCGCAAGTCGGCGCCCAGGGCCTGGAAGGCGGGCGCTTCGGCCGCCAGCAGGCGGGCCACCGCGGCAGGGGCCTCGGCGGCCTCAAGCGCCATGTGCGAGATCGGCAGCGAGGTCAATCGCTTCTCCTTCGACATGCACGGCCTGCAAGGCCAGTGTGGCGGCATCCAGCACCACCAGGTCGGCCCAGGCGCCCGCGCTCAGCCGCCCGCGGTCGGGCAGGCCCAGATAGTCGGCCGCATGGCGGCTGACACGTGCCGAGGCTTCGGACAGCGGCAGTCCGATGGCCACCAGGTTGCGCAGCGCCTGGTCCATGGTCAGCGCGCTGCCGGCCAATGTGCCGTCGGACAGGCGCACCCCACCCAGGCACTTGTGCACCGTCTGCAGGCCCAGCCGGTACGCCCCGTCGGGCATGCCCGAGGCTGCGGTGGCGTCGGTGACGCAATACAGGCCCGGGATCGCGCGCAAGGCGGCCCGGATGGCACCCGGGTGCACGTGCAGCAGGTCGGGGATGATCTCGGCATGGCCGGCCAGGGCCAGCGCCGCGCCCACGGCGCCCGGCGCACGGTGGTGGAAGGCGCTCATGGCGTTGTACAGGTGCGTGAAGCTGCTGGCACCTTGCGCCAGGGCGGCCGCGGCCTCGTCGTAGCTGGCCCCCGTGTGCCCGATCTGCACCCGCATGCCGGCTTGCACCAGCACCGGGATGAGCGCCAGACTGGCCGGGGATTCCGGCGCCAGCGTGATCACGCGGATGGGCGCAATGGCGTGCAGGGCCAGGATCTCGTCCAGGGCCACCGGCCGTGCGTGCGGGGGCTGCGCGCCGAGCCTGTCGGGGCTGATGTAGGGGCCCTCCAGGTGCACGCCCAGCACGCGGGCCGCACCGGGCAGCCGGGTGCGGCAGGCGCCGGCCAGCGCGTGCAGGGCGGCTTCGACGTCGGCCATCGGCGCGGTCATGGTGGTGGCCAGCAGTGCGGTGGTGCCGTGCCGGGCGTGCAGCCGCGCCAGGCGGGCGGTGGCGTCGCCGGCCTCCATGGTGTCAGCGCCGCCGCCGCCGTGCACGTGCAGGTCGACGAATCCTGGCAGCACGATGGGCGTGTCGGCGTCCGCGCGCACGGTGGCTTCCGCCACGGCTTGGCCTTCCAGCAGCACGATGCGGCCATCGGCCCAGCGCAGGCTGCCGCGCAGGAAGCCCCCGGGCGTGAGGATGTGGCCGCTGAGCTTCACGCGCAAACCGCCGCCTGCAGCAGCCTCAGGGCGCCGTCGCAACTGTCGCCTGCTGGCGGCACCGCCTGCGCCTGGAGCGTGGCCGGCCAGAAGGGCTGCAGGCGCAGACCGACGCTGCCGCCCACCACCACGGGCAAGGGCTTCGCGCCGTCCTGCAGGGCCTGGGCGAGGCGGCCGAGCTCAGCCGCCGCGGCCTTCAGCAGCGACTGGGCTGCGGGGTCGCCGGCTTCGGCGGCATCGAACACCAGTGGGGCCAGTTGCGCATAGGCATGCTGGCCCGCTGCAGCGCACCAGGCCAGCACCGCGGCGGCGTCGGCCCCGGTGGCCTGCAGCACGCGCTCGGCCAGCGGCCCGCGCGCCTGGCGCCCGTCCAGCGCGGCCTGTGCGGCCTGCATGGCCCGCAGCCCCAGCCAGGCCCCGCTGCCTTCGTCGCCCACCGGGAAGCCCCAGCCACCGGCCTGGTGCACGCGGCCGGTGGTGTCGCGTCGCGCCGCCACGCTGCCCGTGCCCGAGGTGACGACGATGCCGGGCCCCCCGGCGTGGGCGCCGGCCAGCAACGTGGCGGCGTCGGTGTCCAGCAGGCAGCACGCATAGCCGGGGTCGGCCGCGAGAAAGGCTTCACGCTGAACCTGCACGCCGGCGCCCGCCAGCCCCAGGCCCAGGGCCATGTCGGCCAGGGGCGGCTGCGGCTGCCCGGCATCGGCAAAGGCTGCGGCCACGGCGGCCTGAACATGGCGCCAGGCCTGCGAGATACCCTGGCTCAGGCCCGAGGGCCCGGCCGTGCCGTAGCCCTGCACCGGGCCGTGCTGCGCCCGCAGGCGGGCCCGGGTGCCGCTGCCACCGCCGTCGACGCCCACCCACCAGGGAGCATCGGCCATGCGCCGCGCCAGCGCGGTGGCGCCGCTCGGGGGTCCGGGGTTGCGGTTCAAAGGGCGGCGGGACGGGGGCGGGGGCTCAGGCCAGGTGGGTCTTGAAGAAACCCATCGTGCGTCCCCAGGCCAGGCGCGCGGCTTCGGCGTCGTAGCGCGGCGTGGTGTCGTTGTTGAAGCCGTGCTGCACGCCGGGGTAGATGTGGGCTTCGTAGCGCTTGCCAGCGGCCTTCAGGGCGGTCTCGAAGCCGGGCCAGCCGGCGTTGATGCGATCGTCCTCACCGGCGTAGTGAATGAGCAGCGGGGCGCGAATGCGCTGCACTTCGGCAGCGGGAGGCTGCCCGCCGTAGAACGGCACGGCGCAGGCCAGGTCAGCCACCTGCGTGGCCAGGTAGTTGGCCATGCCTCCGCCGAAGCAGAAGCCCACCACACCCACCTTGCCGGTGCCTTCGGGCAGGGCCAGCAAGGCGCCCGCGGCGGCCCTGAAATCGGCCCGCGTCTTGTCGGCGTTCAGGGTGCCGAACAGGGTGCGCGCCTTGTCTTCGTCGCCCGGGTAGCCGCCCAGGTGCGCCAGCGCGTCGGGGGCATAGGCCAGATAGCCGGCCACCGCCAGGCGGCGGGTGATGTCCTCGATGTGGGGGTTCAGGCCGCGGTTCTCATGCACCACCAGCACCACGGGCATCCTGCCCGTGGCCCCGGCTGGCCGAGCCAGCAGCCCGTGCACCTGCCCGTTGCCCTGCGGTGAGTCGAAGGCCTGGGACCGGGTGGCGATGCGCGGATCGTCCGGGGCCACCTGCTGGGCCTGCGCGAACTGCGGGCTCAGGGCGGCCAGCAAGCCGGCCGCTGCGGCCGGGCTGCCCGCCACCCGCGCCGCATGGTCGAGGAAACCGCGGCGGCTGAGGTCGCCATGCACATAGCGGTCGAAGAGCTGCAGGACGGCGGGGTCGAAATCCCGGGCGGTCGATCTCGGCATGGCAGGCTCCTGCGGGCGGGGCCGGTGCTGAGGCCTCAGAACGGGATGTCGTCGTCCATGTCGTCGAAGCCCGTGGACGACTTGGCCGCGGGCTTGGACACTGGCGCGCCGCGGGCCGGCATGGCGCTGCGCTCGGCAGGCGCGCTGCGCGGCGCGGGGGCCGAGCCCATGTCGTCGCCCATGCTGCCGCCGCCCTCACGCCCGCCGAGCAGCTGCATTTCCGTGGCCACGATGTCCACGGTGTTGCGCTCCACGCCGTCCTTGTCGGTGTATTTGCCGTACTTGAGGCGGCCTTCCACGTACACCGGGCGGCCCTTTTTCAGGTACTCGCCGGCGATCTCGGCGAGGCGGTCGTAGAAGGTGACGCGGTGCCACTGGGTGTCCTCGATGGACTCGCCGGAGGCCTTGTCCTTGCGTCGGCTGGACGTGGCCACGCTGATGTTGCAGATGGCCGCGCCGCTGGGGGCGTAGCGCACTTCGGGGTCGCGGCCGCAGTTGCCGACGAGGATGACTTTGTTGACAGAGGCCAAGGCGGGCTCCCGGATGGTTCAGGGGTGGTGTGCAGGTGTGGAGCCATTATCGCGCCGACCCCGGCGCGGCGACACCTCCCCTTTTGGGGTTGGTCCGGGGCGGGTCCGGGTGCTGGCGGACCCGCCCGTGCCACCCCGATGGGGGTTGGCCGGGCGCCTTCGCCGGATCTGCGTTCAAAATCCCCCTGTGAGCTTCGACCCTGCCTCCGTGCTGGACGCCGACCTGGCGCCCGACCTGCCCCCCGTCCGGGCAGGCCGCCAGCCCGCCGGCGCCAGCCCGGCCGAGGCGATCCTGCACGAGGTCTTCGGCTACCCGGCCTTCCGCGGCGCGCAGCGCGAGATCGTCGAACACGTCGTGGCCGGCGGCGATGCCCTGGTGCTCATGCCCACGGGCGGCGGCAAGAGCCTGTGCTACCAGGTGCCGGCCATCGTGCGCCACCGTGCCGGCCAGGGCGTGGCCATCGTGGTCTCGCCACTCATCGCCCTGATGCACGACCAGGTGGGCGCGCTGCACGAGGCGGGCGTGCAGGCGGCCTTCCTCAACTCCACCCTGGATGCCGAAGGCGCCCGCCGGGTCGAGCGCGACCTGCTGGCCGGACGCCTGACGCTGCTGTACGCCGCGCCCGAGCGCATCCTGACGCCGCGCTTCCTGGCCATCCTCGAATCCCTGCACGAGCGCGGCCAGCTCGGGCTGTTCGCCATCGACGAAGCCCACTGCGTGAGCCAGTGGGGCCACGATTTCCGCGAAGAGTACCTGGGCCTGTCGGCCCTCCACGAGCGCTTTGCCGGCGTGCCGCGGCTGGCCTTGACCGCCACCGCCGACGACCATACGCGGGCCGACATCGTCGAGCGGCTGCAGCTCGAGCGGGCCCGCCTGTTCGTGGCCAGCTTCGACCGGCCGAACATCCGCTACACCATCGTCGAGAAAGACGAGCCTCGCAAGCAACTGCTGCGCTTCGTGCGCGACGAGCACGAGGGCGAAGCCGGCATCGTCTACTGCCAGAGCCGCCGCAAGGTCGAGGAGACCGCGGCCTGGCTGGCCGAGGAAGGCATCACCGCGCTGCCCTATCACGCCGGCCTGGACGCCGACCTCCGCCGCCGCCACCAGGACCGTTTCCTGCGCGAGGACGGCGTGGTGATGGTGGCCACCATCGCCTTCGGCATGGGCATCGACAAGCCCGACGTGCGCTTCGTGGCTCACCTGGACCTGCCCAAGAACATCGAGAGCTACTACCAGGAGACGGGCCGCGGCGGCCGCGACGGCCTGCCGGCCGATGCCTGGATGACCTACGGCCTGGCCGACGTGGTGAATCAACGCCGCATGATCGACGAGAGCGAGGCCGGCGAGGACTTCAAGCGCCTGCAGCGCGGCAAGCTCGACGCCTTGCTGGCGCTGTCGGAAGCGCACGATTGCCGCCGCGTGCGGCTGCTGGCCTACTTCGGCCAGTCCAGCACCCCTTGCGGCAATTGCGACAACTGCCTGCACCCGCCCGCCACGTGGGACGCCACCGAGGCCGCGCGCAAGGCCCTGAGCTGCATTTATCGCTTCCGGCAGAACAACGGCCAGCGCTTCGGCGCCGGCCACCTCATCGACGTGCTGCGCGGCAAGCGCACCGAGAAAGTCGCCCAGTACGGGCACGAATCGCTGTCGACCTTCGGCGTCGGCGCCGAGGTGTCCGAGGCGCAGTGGCGCCTCGTGCTGCGACAACTCATCGCGCTGGGGCATGTCCAGGCCGAGGGCGAGTTCAACACCCTGGGCCTGAGCGACAGCGCCCGTGAGGTGCTGCGCGGCGAAGTCCCGGTGCGCTTGCGCGTGCCGGCCGAAGCCAGGCCGCGCGGCAAGGCCGGCCGTGCCGGTACGGGCAGCCGCGACAAGCCGCCGCCGCTGCCGCTGGACGCCGCGGCCACCGGGCGCTTTGCCGCCCTGAAGGCCTGGCGCGCCGAAGTGGCGCGCGAGCACAACCTCCCGGCTTACGTGGTGTTTCATGACGCCACGCTGGCCGAAATGGCGCGCGAAAGCCCGGCCAGCCTCGACGAGCTCGGGCAGATCAGTGGCGTGGGCACCAAGAAGCTGCAGGCCTACGGATCGGAATTGTTGCGGGTGATGGCGTCGGCGGGCCCGGACTGAACGAAGCGCGCTTACACTTTCGGGCATGCGCGGCATCGCGCGCACGCCACCTCGGAGTCCTGGACGTTGCCGCTCGATCCCGGAAGCGCTGTTCCCGGTGTGATTGCCACCCTCATCGCCGTTGACGATGCGGCTGAAGGGGCGCCCGCTGCGGCCGGCGATGCTGCCGACGCCGCCAGCGGGTGGGGTGGCTTCAACGGCCCGGTGGTGGGCATCGGCGCTTCTGCCGGGGGCCTGGAAGCGCTGGAGCGGCTGTTCGGCGCACTCACCGCCGACAGCGGAGCGGCCTTCGTGGTCATCCAGCATCTGTCGCCCGACCACAAGAGCATGATGGACGATCTGCTCTCGCGGTACACCGACATGCCGGTGCAGGTGGCGGTACACGGCATGCCGCTGGCGCCGAACCAGGTCTTCCTCATTCCGCCGGCCAAGAGCATGCGGGTGGCCGGCGACCGGCTGCTGCTGTCGCCCAAGCCCGAGCACGGCCTGGCGCTGCCGATCGACATCTTCTTCCACAGCATGGCCGAGCAATGCGCCGACCGCGCCACCGCGGTGGTGCTGTCGGGCACGGGCAGCGATGGCTCGCGCGGCGTGCTGGCCGTGAACGCTGCGGGCGGCTTCGTGTTCGTGCAGGAGCCCTCATCGGCCAAGTTCGACGGCATGCCGCGCAGCGCCCTGGGCACAGGCCTGGCCGATGTGGTGGCCCCTGCCGAGGCGCTGGCGCAGCAGCTGCTCGCCCACCTGCGCGCGCCCAAGGTGGCCGGCCTGCGGGGCAGCGCAGGCACCCAGCCGGCGGCGGTCACGCAGCCGCTGGACAACGTGCTGGAGCTGCTGCTGAGCGCCAGCGGCATCGATTTCCGCGACTACAAGCCCACCACCGTGCTGCGGCGCATCGAGCGCCGCATGCAGGTGCAGCGCGCCGTCACGCTGCCCGAATACCTGGAGCGGCTGGGCGCTTCGCCCGAGGAGCAGGGCCTCTTGCGGCGCGAACTGCTCATCCCGGTGACACGCTTCTTCCGCGACGCCGACGCCTTCGAGCAGCTGGCCTCGCAGGTGATCCCGGCGCTGGTCGAGCGCGAGGGCAGCACCGAGCCGATCCGGGTCTGGGTGGCCTGCTGCGCCACGGGCGAAGAGGCCTATTCCATCGCGATCCTCTTTGCCGAGGCCTTCCGGCGCCGTGGTCGCCTGCTGCCCGTGAAGATCTTCGCCACCGATGTCGAGCCGCATTACATCGAACAGGCCGCCCTGGGCCACTACCCGGAAACCATCGCCGCCGAGGTCTCGGGCGAGCGCCTGGAGCGCTATTTCAGCCCGCAGCCGGGGGGCTGGGCGGTGTTGCCCGAGATCCGTCAGATGGTGATCTTCGCGCGCCACAACCTGGTGGCCGACCCGCCCTTCACCCGGATGGACCTGGTGACCTGCCGCAACGCGCTCATCTACCTGCAGCCCGCGCCGCAGGAGCGCGCGCTGCGGCGGCTGCAATACGCCTTGCTTCCCGGCGGGCACCTTCTGCTGGGCCCGAGCGAGTCGCTGGGCGTGCTGCACCGCGACTTCGCCGAGCTGCCGGGCCGCCACAAGGTCTTCCGCCTGCTGCGCCGCGACCGCCTGGCCCTGCAGCTCGACACCGGTGGCCGCCACATGACCAACGTGCAGCGCCGACCCCCGCGGCGGCGGCAGGCGCAGGAGGCGGGCACCGAGGCGCCGCGCGGGGTGGGGCTGGGCCAGACCCAGTTGCTGCACGCCTACGTGCCGCCCTCGCTGCTGGTGGGCCCCACGCGGGAGCTCCTGCACGTGTACGGCCGCGCAGCCGAACTGCTGCAGTTCGGCCAGGGCGAGGCCACGCTGGACGTGCTCAAGCTGCTGCCTCGCGAGCTGTCGTGGGCTGCCGCCTTGCTGCTGCAGGCCGCTGCCACCGACGACAAGCCCCAGATCGGCAGCGTGCTGAGCGTCGGTTCGGGCCCGGCCGCGCAGCGCCTGCGACTGGTGGCCCGGGGCTTCGACGGCGAGGTCGAGGGGCAGCGCCTGTGCCTGCTGAGCCTCGAGACCGCGCACGACACCCCGGGTGCCGCCGGCACCCCCGGCGAGAGCCTGGCCCTGGGCCAGGCGCAGCACCGCCGCGTCGAGGCGCTGGAGCGCGAGCTCGACCTCGTGCACGAAAGCCTGCAGGCGACCATCGAGGAGCTGGAGACCGCCAACGAGGAACTGCAGGCCACCAATGAAGAGCTCATGGCCTCCAACGAGGAATTGCAGAGCACCAATGAAGAATTGCAGTCGGTCAACGAAGAGCTCTACACCGTCAATTCGGAATACCAGGAGAAGGTCGACGTCCTCAACTCGGTCAACGCCGACCTGGAGAATGTCGCCAAGGCCACGGCAACGCCCACGCTGTTCGTCGACGAAGGGTTGCGCCTGATGCGCTTCACGCCCGAGCTCACGCAGCTCTTCAAGGTGCGCGAGGGCGACCGCGGGCGGTGCATCGAGGACTTCAACAACACGCTGGACTACCCGGACCTGTTCACCGACCTGCGGCGCACTCTGTCCGAAAAGACGGTGACCGAGCGCGAGGTCCGGGGCAAGGACGGCCAGTGGTGGCTGGCCCGCATCCAGCCCTACGCGGCGCGCGTCACCGGCAGCACCCGGGCCGTGATGAGCTTCGTCAACGTCACGTCGCTGAAGGACTCCGAGCGCATGCAGGCGATCATCGACTCGCTGCCGGAGCACTTGGCCGTGCTGGATGGGCATGGCACCATCGTGCGGGTCAACGAAGCGTGGCGCCGCTTCGCCCAGGATAACGGGGATCCTGCACTGAGCACCAGCGGCCCGGGCTGCAACTACCTGCAGGCGTGCGCACGGGCGGCCCTGGATGAGCCCGAAGCACGGGAGTCCTACGAAGGGCTGTCGGATGTATTGGCGGGACGGCGTAAAAATTTCACGCTTTGCTACCCCTGCCATACACCCCATGCGCAAAAATGGTTCTTGATGCATGTGGCACCGATTGAACATCCCTCCGGGGGTGCGGTCGTCAGCCACATCGATATCACGGTGTGGGTCGAGGGCACCGCGGCGGTTGAGCATAACGAGGAGAACGCCCCATGAGGCCCTTGGCGCTGAAGACTCGCGTCGAATCACTCGACCGCCTGCTGCTGCAGGCCGAAAACGTGGAACGGCTGCTCAGTGACCAGGTGCTGGGAGCCTTTGCCCGCGGCGAGGTCGCTGCCGCGGAAGCCGCAGTCCGCCATCACGACACGCAACTGCGCGACCTGACCGAGAACCTGCGCATCTACCAGGCCGAGCTCCACGCCCAGGCCGATGAGCTCGATGCCAGCCAGGCCCGCACGCAGGACCTCGCCAACCGTTTCGCGACGCTCTTTTCCAGCATGCCGGTGGCGGCGTTGCTGGTGGCGGCCAACGGCGAGGTGACCGAGTACAACGCAATGGCCGGCAAGCAGCTGAGCCTGAACCCGCGCGCGGGCGCCCGCTTCCTGCACCGGCTGGTCGACAGCGCCGACTACCAGGACCGCGTGCGGCCCGCCTTCCACGAAGCCCTGGCCACCGGCGAAAGCGCCTTGAGCGGCATCGCCTTCTATGGCGAGAACGGCCACCGCTTCATGGGTGACTTGCACATCGCCAGCCTGCCCGGCGCGTCCCAGCGCGGCGGCCAGTTCGCCTGCGCGGTGATCGACCGCACCGAGCACATCCAGCACCTGCGCGCCCTGGCCGATTCGGCCGAGGCCCTGCGGCAGGGCGAGGCGGCCCTGGCCGACTCCGCCCGGCTGGCGCGCATCGGTGGCTGGCAGATCGACCTGAAGCCGCACGCGCTGCGCTGGTCGCGCGAATTGCGCGGCATCCTCGACATCGCCCAGGGCGAACTCGCCACGCTGGAAACCCTGCTGGCCTTGTGCGCCCCGGCCGACCGTGCGGCGCTGGCCCAGGCCCTGGCGGCGGCCGAGCTGGGCATGCCCTTCGAGATCGAGATCGACATGTGCAGCGCCACGGGCCGGCCCATCCGGGCCCTGGCCGTGGGCCATGCCGAAGGGCCGCCCGGTGCCGTCACCAGCGTCAA
>CAIJPE010000007.1 GCA_903822435.1 uncultured beta proteobacterium
GCCTCAGGCCCCCGGACATGCCCGTGATCAGCGACAACCAGGGAACGTCGACCCGCCCGTACCTGTTGCGGGCGTTGCACGACTGGTGCACCGACAACGGCTTCACGCCGTACATCGCGGTCTACGTCGGCCCTGGCGTGCAGGTGCCGATGGAGTACGTGAAGAACAACGAGATCGTGCTGAACATCGGCTTCGAGGCCACCTCGGGGCTGCAACTGGGCAACGAGGCGATCGAGTTCAAGGCGCGCTTCGGGGGCCAGCCGCGCGAGATCCGGGTGCCCATCGACCACGTGGTGGCCATCTATGCCCGCGAGAACGGGCAGGGCATGGCCTTCCCCGTGCCCACCGAGGGCAAGACGGCCGAGACCCCAGCCGAGCCGAACCCGGTGCGGGGCCTGCGCCTGGCCACCTCAGAGCCCGATGCGGACTCCGAAGGCCGGGCCGAACCCCCGCCGCACGACGATCCGCCCGAGCCCGCTCCGCCCGGCGGAACCAGGCCCTCGCTGAAGCGCGTGAAGTAGGCTTCAGGCTGCCGGGCTGGGCCCATGCCGCCCAGCCCGGCACCTACAATCTTTCTCATTGCCGGCTTAGCTCAGTTGGTAGAGCACCCGCCTTGTAAGCGGAAGGTCGTCCGTTCGATTCGGACAGCCGGCACCAGCCCCGATTACTCCCTGCTTCGCCTGCCTCATGTCGCAAAACGATCAGGTAGGGTTTGTTTGCGGCCTGCGCGGGCTTCAGCCCCATGTCACCCCGCAGTCAGGGGGATGAATCCTGGACCTGAGCAGCGTACAACCCGTCACTTCACGTTGTACTGGCTCAATCTATATCTCGTTTGGTGGTGGCGTTTGCGACAGCCAAACAAACGATAAGTCGCAATCTCAAATTCGGAGTTTCCCTATGCGCCAACGAATTTCACACACCCTCGCCGGGACCGTGGCGGCTGCGGCCCTGCTGGTTGGCCTGCCTGTTCATGCCACCGAGCTGGTCACGAACGGTGGCTTCGAGACCGGTGATTTCACTGGCTGGACCACGGCCGGCGACCAGACCCTCTCTGGGGTGGATTCCCAAAATCCGCATTCGGGCGCGAGTGCGGCCTACTTCGGAACCAACAACTCCATCGCAACGATGGCGCAGACGCTGGCCACGACAGCCGGCACGAACTACGCTGTGTCTTTCTGGTTGGGCAATGAAGTCGATGTGCTTGGCGTCTCCGCACCCAACTCCTTCGCATTCAGCTGGGACGGCACGACCGAGACCACGCTGACCAACGCCGCTGCGTTCGGCTACACCCAGTATTCCTTTGTCCTTCCAGCGACGGGGTCTTCAACCGTCCTGAACTTTAGCTTCCGACAAGATCCGGCTTTCTGGGATATCGACGACATTTCGGTGACCGCAATCACCGCAGTGCCCGAACCCGGGTCGATGGCCCTGCTCGGGACCGGTCTCTTCTTCGTCGCGGTTCGTGCCCAACGCGCACGCAAGTCGCCCAACTGATATTCCGGGCGCGCCGCCATCCTGCGGCACCACTTCACCACTGTTGGCAAAGGCTCAGACACTCATGACCTTCCCTTTTCGTAGCGCTCTAGCGGCCGCCGTTTCGGCCATTGGCTTGGCTTCGGCCGGGCATGCGGTGGCCCAGGCGGATTTCCAGGCGGTGACAGAAAACACCGCCGCGAAGCCCTACGGCCCGCATGCCCCCAACCATGCGTTGGTCAAGGTGGTGGTGCTCGTCAGGGGCGATCCGGTGGCCGTGGTCCAGAAGGCCATGGGCCGGGAGCTCACGAGCTCTGAACGCGAATCGGTGATTGCGCAGCGGGGTGCCGAGCACTTGGCGGTACGCACCCAGATCGAGCGGCGCGGCGGCCGGGTCCTGGCCCATTACCAGAGTGCTCTCAACGGCATGAAGGTGGAGATTGACCGCCGCCAGCTGGCGGCGCTGCGCCGGATTCCGGGCGTGGTTGACATCCAGGCCGTGGGGCGGTATCAGCGCGTCAACACAGTCAGCGTGCCCCTGATTGGCGCGCCACTGGCTTGGCAACTTCCCCAGCAGTACCAAGGCCAGGGCGTGAAGATCGCGGTGATCGACACCGGCATCGATTACACGCATGCCGACTTCGGCGGGCCCGGTACCGTCACTGCCTACAATGCGGCTTTCGCCGCGAACACGCTTGCGCCCGATCCGGCTCTGTTCGGCCCGGCCGCTCCCAAGGTCAAGGGTGGCACCGATCTGGTCGGTGACGCCTACAACGGGAGCAACACGCCCGTCCCCGATTCCAATCCCCTGGACTGCAAGAGCACCAGCGGCAGCGTAGGACACGGCACCCACGTCGCGGGCACCGCCACCGGCTTTGGCGTGAAGTCTGACGGCACCACCTACACCGGTCCGTACAACGCTGCGGCCTACACGCCAGGCGCATTCAGCATCGGGCCGGGCGTGGCGCCCAAGGCCGATCTGTACTCCGTTCGGGTCTTCGGTTGCAGCGGCACCACGGATGTGGTGTCCGAGGCCATTGACTGGGCCGTGGCGAACGGCGTGAACGTCATCAGCATGTCGCTCGGGTCCGACTTCGGCAATGTCGCCACCGCGAGCGTCGGTGGGTTGGCTGAGGAGACGGCGGTCGCCAATGCCGTGGCGGCCGGCATCATCGTGGTGTCCGCCTCCGGCAATGCGGGCCCCACCCCGTACATCACGTCGGCACCCGCCGTCTATCCGGGTGCGATCTCCGTGGCCGCGACGGACGCTTTGGCCAGCATTCCCGTGGCCACGCTGGCACTGGCCGGCGGCTCCACGATCACGGTTCAGGACTCCAACAACGCGATCTTCGCCAACGGATCGCGGTGGCCGATCGTCGTGCTGCGCAACCCGGATGGTACGGTCTCTCTGGGCTGCAACCCGGCCGAGTACGACCGGACGCAGAACGGTGGCATCGACATCACCGGCAAGCTCGTGGTCACCGTGCGCGGCACCTGTGCCCGTACCTTCCGCGCAGGTGCAGCCCAGCATTTCGGCGCCGCTGCCGCCGCCATGATCAATTCTTCAGCCGGCTTGCCGCCGTACGAAGGTCCGATTGCGGGCGGGGCCCCGGATCCCAACTCCGGCAACACCTATGAGCCAGTGACCATCCCGTTCTTCGGCGTGGCGCAGGCGGACGCTGCGGCCATCTCCGGCCCGCAGGGTGGCCCCGCCCCGGCCACTGGTTTGGCCAATGCCGCTGGTCTCCTCGCCAACCCTGGCTTCGAGAAGGTCGCCAGTTTCTCATCGGCCGGCCCGCGCATCGGCGACAGCGTCTTGCGACCCGGCATCACTGCGCCAGGGGTTGGGATCGTTTCCGCGGCATCGGGTACCGGCAACGGGTTCCAGACGCTGAATGGCACTTCGATGGCCACTCCGCACGTTGCCGGCGTCGCGGCGCTGGTCAAGCAGGCCCATCCGGACTGGTCCGTTGCCGACCTGCGTGGGGCCATCGTCCAGACGTCCGCCCCGAGCCTGCTCTCGGACTACTCGCCGCGCAACGAAGGTGCCGGCCTGGTCCAGGTCCTGCCCGCGGTGTCGACCCAGGCGGTGGTGCGCACCCCCGATGAGAGCCTGTCCTTCGGCTATGCCGACCTGCTGACCGACTTCTCTGCGACCAAGTCAGTCACCCTGCACAACGCCAGCCCCAAGGCTGTTCAATTCAATGTTTCGGTGACCAAGACCGTGGGTCCTGCGGCGGTGACGTTGAGCGTGCCTGCGACGGTCGTGGTGGCAGGCAACAGCGATGCCGTGTTCCCTGTCTCGCTGAGTGTGCCGGCCAGCGCTGGCACGGGGGGCAACGCCTTCCAGGACATCGGTGGCTACATCCAGCTCACGCCGTCCAATTCCCGCCTGAACGGCAATGCCAAGCTCACCGTGCCTTACTACCTCGTCACGCACGGCCGGTCCAATGTTGCGGCCTCGCTATCGGGCAGTACATTGACCCTGAGCAATGCAAGCAGCCCTCTGGCCAGTACCACTCCGGGGTTCTGGACCCTGGGCCAGTACCAGCCGGTAGCCCAGAACGTCACGCAGTTGGACGTGCGTGCCGTGGGTACCCAGGTGTCGGGCAGCAACATCGTCTTCGGACTGAACACCCACAACCGCACTTCGACTGCGTTGGCCTTCCAGGAGGTCGACATCTGCATCGACACCAGCGGTGGCCCCGGATTCACGCCGAACTTTGTCCTGATCGGTCTCAACCAATCGGCCTTCAGTTCGTCGGGTTCGGCGGCGCTGTACAGCACTGCCTTGTTCCCGACCGATGCCAATTGCAACATTTCTGCCGCTGGCACCATTCTGTTCAATATCACGCAGCCGACTGACAACTCGCTGCTCCGGCTGGTGGTGCCGATCACAGGGACTACCGCGACGAACGGGCTGGGACTGACGGCCGCGAATCCGCGGTTCAAGTACCAGGTGAACTACTACGGCCCCGATGGTTCGGGAGCGGCCATGCCCGGCACTGGTAGCTTCAACGCCTTCGCGCCGGCCCTGACCTTCACGCCGGGCGGCAGCACCCTGGCGGCCAATGGATCGCTGTTGGCGACCATCAGCCGCAATGCCGCGGAGGCAGCGCTCACCCCCGCGCTGGGAGTGATGGTCACGGCTCCTGACAACCTGCCGGGCGCTACCCAGGCTCTGCTGTTCAGCTACCCCTGAGCGAGGCGCCGCATCGCGGCGCTGAACTTCCCGAAGTCCTTCGGCCCGGTTATGCGAATAGCCGGGCCGATTTTCTTCTTTCGCGCGTCGTCATTCTCGGCGGCCCCGCACCTTGATCTTGATCGGCGGTCCCGGCCACCCGTGGGCCTTCAATGCCGACTCGAGTACCGGCAGCATCTGGCGGATCTTGGCGGCCGAGGCCGAGTGGGCCACCAGCAGCACCCAGGCCGTCTCGTCCAGGGGGCCGGCACGGATGCCGTCGGACAGGCCGGGCGGCAGCAGGGGCGCCAGCACCGAGAGCCGCGCTTTTGAATCGCGCATACGTTGCATCAGGCTCGCCAGCGGCTCACTTCGGCTGAGCGCTTCGGACAGGGGCGCGCCCAGCGAGGGGGCATGGCGGGGTGGCGGCGACGGCGACTTCACACGTCGAGTCTAGTGGTGTCTCTGTGCTCGCTCAGCCGGGCCTTCGGCCGATCCAGCCCGGCGGAGCACTCGATCGCGGGTGATAAACTCAAACGCTTTGCCTGCGGTCCACCCCCGGTGTGATCGACCGCTGGATTGATCTTCGCGCAGGCATCCCCATGTGCCTTGCGTGCCAGTGCTTTGCCGATGGGTTGCAGCAGTGCGCCAGGGTGGGGGGCTGGCCGCAGCACGGGCCGCCGCAGCCATGACACCCCCGAACCACGAGAGCCCCGAAGTCGCATGTTCCCCAAGATCCTGACCCAGATTTTCGGTAGCCGGAACGAACGCCTGCTCAAGGGCTATCGCCGCGTGGTGGAGAAGATCAACGCGCTGGAGCCGCAGTTCGAGAAGCTCAGCGACACCCAGCTGCGCGCCAAGACCGACGAGTTCCGCCAGCGCCTGAAGGCCGGCGCCGCCCTGGATGACATGCTGCCCGAGGCCTTCGCCGTGTGCCGCGAGGGTGGCAAGCGTTCGCTGAAGATGCGGCACTTCGACGTGCAGTTGATCGGCGGCATCACCCTGCATGAAGGCAAGATCGCCGAAATGCGGACTGGCGAGGGCAAGACCCTCATGGCCACCCTGCCCGTGTACCTCAACGCCCTGGCCGGCCAGGGCGTGCACGTGGTCACGGTCAACGACTACCTGGCCCGGCGCGATGCCGAGTGGATGGGGCGCCTGTACAACTTCCTGGGCCTGACCGTGGGTGTCAACGTGCCCGGTCTGAGCCGTGAAGAGAAGCAGGCCGCCTTCGCCGCCGATGTCACCTACGGCACCAACAACGAATTCGGCTTCGACTACCTGCGCGACAACATGGTGCAGGACGTGCGCGACCGGGTTGCCCGCGGCCTGGGCTATGCCATCGTCGACGAGGTCGACTCCATCCTGATCGACGAAGCCCGCACCCCGCTGATCATCAGCGGCCAGGCCGAGGACCACACCGAGCTCTACGTGCGCATCAATGCGGTGGTGCCCAAGCTGAAGAAGCAGATCGGCGAAGAAGACCTGCGCACCGGCGAAGGCGTCATCGAGAAGGGCGACTTCACGGTCGACGAAAAGACGCACCAGGTCTTCCTCACCGAGTCCGGCCACGAGCAGGCCGAGCTGCTGCTGGGCGAAGCCGGCCTGCTGGCCGAGGGTGCGAGCCTGTACGACCCGGCCAACATCGCGCTGATGCACCACGTGTACGCCGCGCTGCGGGCCAACCACCTGTACAACCGCGACCAGCACTACGTGGTGCAGAACGACGAAGTCGTCATCGTCGACGAGTTCACCGGCCGCCTGATGACGGGCCGCCGCTGGAGCGACGGCCTGCACCAGGCCGTGGAAGCCAAGGAAGGCGTGCAGATCCAGAGCGAGAACCAGACGCTCGCTTCGGTCACCTTCCAGAACTACTTCCGCATGTACGGCAAGCTCTCGGGCATGACCGGCACGGCCGACACCGAGGCCTATGAATTCCAGGAGATCTACGGCCTGGAAACCGTGGTGATCCCCCCGAACCGGCCGACCATCCGCAAGGACGAGAACGACCTCATCTACAAGACGACGAAGGAAAAGTACGACGCCGTCACGCAGGACATCCGCGATTGCCACCAGCGCGGCCAGCCGGTGCTGGTGGGCACCACCTCGATCGAAAACTCCGAGATCATCTCGGCGCTGCTGACGAAGGTCGGGCTGCCGCACCAGGTGCTCAACGCCAAGCAACACGCCAAGGAGGCCGAGATCGTGGCCCAGGCGGGCCGCCCCGGCGTGATCACCATCGCCACCAACATGGCCGGCCGCGGTACCGACATCGTGCTGGGCGGCAACGTCGAGAAGCAGACCCAGTTCCTCGAGGAAGACCCGAGCCTGTCGGACGAAGAGCGCCAGGTCCGCGCCCAGAAGCTCAAGGATGAGTGGCAGAGCCTGCACGAGCAGGTCAAGGCCGCCGGCGGCCTGCGCATCGTGGCCACCGAGCGCCATGAAAGCCGGCGCATCGACAACCAGTTGCGGGGCCGATCCGGCCGCCAGGGCGACCCCGGTGCCAGCCGCTTCTACCTGAGCCTGGACGATTCGCTGATGCGCATCTTCGCGGGCGACCGCGTGCGGGCCATCATGGACCGCCTGAAGATGCCCGAGGGCGAGGCCATCGAGGCGGGCATCGTCAACCGCAGCATCGAGAGCGCGCAACGCAAGGTCGAGGCGCGCAACTTCGACATCCGCAAGCAGCTGCTGGAATACGACGACGTCAGCAACGACCAGCGCAAGGTCATCTACCAGCAGCGCAACGAGATCCTCGAGGCGGCCGCGCTGGACGAGCAGATTGCCAACCTGCGCAAGAGCACCATGACCGACGTGGTGCGCACCTTCGTGCCCGCGGGCAGCCTGGAAGAGCAGTGGGACCTGCCCGGCCTCGAGCGCACACTGCGCGAGGAATGGCAACTCGACCTGCCCCTGCAGGGCGAGGTGGAGAAGAGCGAGTCCATCAGCGACGAGGACATCATCGAGAAGGTGACGTCCGCAGCCGATGCGCACTTCAAGGCCAAGGTGGAGATCGTGGGTGCCGAGCAGTTCACGCCCTTCATGCGCATGGTGCTGCTGCAGGCCATCGACAGCCATTGGCGCGAGCACCTGGCTGCGCTGGACTACCTGCGCCAGGGCATCCACCTGCGCGGCTACGCCCAGAAGAACCCGAAGCAGGAGTACAAGCGCGAAGCCTTCGAGCTGTTCTCACAGCTGCTGGACGTGGTGAAGATGGAAGTCACCCGCGTGCTGATGAACGTGCGCATCCAGTCGCAAGAGCAGGTGGCCGAGGCCGCGCAGGCGTTGGAAGCCCAGGCCGGGCAGCTGGCCAACGTGACCTACACGCACCCCAACGAGGATGGCAGCGTGTCGCAGGAAGCGGCCGCCGCCGCGGACGACACCCTGCAGCCGGCCCCGGGCCCGAAAGTGGGCCGCAACGACCCCTGCCCCTGCGGCAGCGGCAAGAAGTTCAAGGCCTGCCACGGCAAACTGGCCTGACGGGGGCCCAGGCAGCCTGCCCGCTTTCGGGCCGGCAGCCTGCCATCAGAGGCAGCGGATCAGCTTGACCCTTGCGCCCGCCTGGAGGTTGTAGACCTCGGCTGTGGGGTTGCCCGGCCGAGTGACGTGGAGCGTGAGATTGCCGCCGTGCAGCTCGCCGCTGTAGGTGGCCGGCGCATCCGGCGGCCCGGCCGTGGCCTTGGTCGGCCCCGGTGCGTCCGCCGTGTAGGGCCCCGTCACGCTGAACCGCCCCTCGGCCGAGGGCACCACCGGCCCGGCGAACCGGCCGCTCAGGCAATCGCCTTCCAGGCTGCCACCCTGGGCATCGATCACCAACTGCACGCGATCCCCGGCCCACTGCCCGGACAAGGGCGTGGCCGACGGTTGTGCGGCCGTGGCGCTCAGGATGAAGGCGCCCAAGGCCGAACCCAGGATGACGGGCTTGATGTGCAGCATGGCGGGTTCTTTCCGACGGACCTCCGGGCGCGGGTCCTGAAATGAAAATGGGCAAGCGGTTTGCCCCGCTTGCCCATGATGCCCGCAATGCGCGGGCGTGTCATGCCTGATCAGGCGGCGCTGGCCGTGGCCTTGCGGCGGCGGGCGTAGGCGCCGACCAGGCCCAGGCCCAGGGCCATCGAAAGCCAGGTGGAGGGTTCCGGCACGGCCGACACGTCGACCATGGCAACCCAGGTGCCCCAGCGCGAGCCGCCCGTACCGCCGGGGTGGCCACCTGCATCGTTGTTGTACTCGCGGGCAAATTCACCGATCAGGTAGAAGTCGTTCTCGTTGGTGGGGTCGACCGAGACAGCACTGTAGTCGCCCCAGCGCTGGCGGCCGCTGGACGGCAGGCCGAAGGTACTGCCGTTATGGTAGTCGTCGGTAAGGCTTTCCTTCAGCAGCAGTTCGCCGCTGGTGGCCACCAGGTCGCCGCCCGCGGCGGTGTCGAACACCTGCGCCATGAAGCTGACCTTGCCAGTGGCGACGTCCAGGCCCGAACGGTTGTAGCCGATCACAACCTTGCCTGCGCTGTTGACGGCGATCGAGCCCTGGTAATAGTCATAGCCGGCATTGCCGATGTCGCCCTGGGCCAGGATGGCGAAGGTATTCGAGTCCATCACGGTCCAGTGAACGCGGGCTTCGTCAGCGCCGTTGGTGGCGGCGGTCGTGGACACGGCGTAGATCTTGCCGTTGACCTCGTAGACGCTGCTGCTCACGCGAGCATCCAGCGCGTCGACCACGCGCTGGTTGGCCGGGAGGGCCACCGACGGCTGGCGAGCGGCGCCCGGATCGGCCAGCAGGCCTGCGCCCACCTGCACGACAGAACTCTGCGTGGCGCCGGCAGCGGAATTCGGCGTCAGGTTGTTGATGGTGTAGGCCGTGTAGTCGTACGGTGCCGGCTGGGTGAGTGCCCCCGTGGCAAAGATCTTCCCGGTGCTGCCGCTGCTGGTGCTGTTCACACCCTGGATGGCATAGCCGCGGTCGATGTTGGTGCCGCCAGCGACATAGGGCGTCACGAACTGCTGCATGTTGGTGGTGCTGGGCGCCGTGGCGTTGAACAGGCTGTTCATCGGGATGACGTTCAGCGTGGTGCCACGGTAACTGGCAGCACCGCCGGCGGTTGCGGGCGCGAAGTTGTTCGTGCCGATGTAGACGGCGTTCTTGTCCATTGCCAGCGTCGGGTAGTCGGCAACGCCCCCACCCACGCCCGGCAGGCCGGCATAGCCCGTGAACTTCGTCGACTTCCAGGTGCCCAGCGCGTTGTCGGTGTCCGACACGGCAATCTGCAGGTCGGAGGTGGAGGCGCCGAAGGACACCATCACCCAGCGGCTGGCGGCGGCGTTATATAGGATACGGGTGTCGCCGTTCGCGCCGGTCTGCCCCGCAGCGGCCCAGAAACTGACGTCTGACACCGCCGACAGGCGGGCTCCGGTGTTCTTGTCGAAAACGCCGTACACGCCGTTGGCAACCGCCATGTACTGCGTGCTGCCGACCGCACCCATGGTATCGGGCGGAATGAAGTTGCGGGAGAAGGAGGCGGCGTCGTATTGGGTGACGGCTTCGAAGCCCAGGCGGTAAGCGCCGGAAGAGCTCACGTAGGAGCCCAGGCTGCTGGCGCTGTACGAACCTTGGTCGGTGGTGATCTGCAGCATCTGCTCGAATTCACCGTAGGCGTCATGCACGTCTTGCGCACTGGCTGAGGCGGCCATGACCATGAGCGCCACGGCGCTGGCGACGGGAGCAAGGCGGCGGCCGCTTGCCTGTTGAGTGCTGAGTGTGGAAATCAAGAGAGCTCCTGTGGGTGTGGAGTGTGTGAATGTTTCAGGCGGGACCGATGCGCTGGAAGCTGCTGACGTCCTTGCATGGACCTGTCGAATTCATCGTTCGTGTCCGAGTGTGAAGCAACATGGCTGCTTTGTGATCGCTCCTGCGGGTTCTACTACCCCCGTATTCGAGGGGTCGGCTTGCGGGGCTGGCAACCTTTCGGACACACTCCGTTAGCAATAAGTGAACCCAGTTCGAGCGGGTGCCTCGGGCGCCGGCACCGCACGACCTCGGGCTTGGCGATATGGGGCTGCCTACAATCCGGTTCTGTCCTGCATCCACCCCACCACCCGGTCGCCGCCATGCCTGTCCACCTGTCCCCACCCAACCCGGCCGACCTCCACCCTGTGGCCGGCGTGCGCATCGGCGTGGCCATGGCGGGTGTGCGCAAGGCCAACCGGCGCGATCTGGTGGTGGTGGCGCTGGACGACGGCGCCACGGTGGCCGGAGTCTTCACGCAGAACCGCTTCTGTGCCGCACCCGTGCAAGTCTGCCGGGCCCATCTCGAACAGGCCGCCGCCGGCCTGGCGGGGATCCGGGCGCTGGTGATCAACACCGGCAACGCCAATGCGGGCACGGGTGCCGACGGCCTGGCGCGAGCCCGCCAGACCTGCACCGCGCTGGCGGGCCTGATGGGCGTGGCCCCGGCACAGGTGCTGCCGTTTTCCACCGGCGTGATCATGGAAACCCTGCCGGTGGACCGCATCGAAGCTGGCTTGCCCGCCGCCCTGGCCGACCTGGCACCCGGCCACTGGGCCGAGGCCGCCAGCGGCATCATGACCACCGACACCGTGCCCAAGGCCGCCTCGCGGCGGGTGCGCATCGGCGGCCGCGAGGTCACGGTCACCGGCATTGCCAAGGGCGCGGGCATGATCCGCCCGAACATGGCCACGATGCTCGGCTTCGTGGCCACCGATGCTGCCATCGCGCCGACCTTGCTGCAGCCTTTGCTGCGCGAGGTGGCCGATGCCAGCTTCAACCGCATCACCATCGACGGCGACACCTCCACCAACGATTCCTTCGTGTTGATCGCCACGCACCAGGCCGGCAATCCCTGCATCGAGGCGCTCGACTCCGAAGACGGGCGGCTGCTGCAAGAGGCGGTTCAGGCCGTGGCGCAGCAACTGGCCCAGGCCATCGTGCGCGACGGCGAAGGGGCCACCAAGTTCATCACGGTGGACGTGCTCGGTGGCCGCACCGAGGCCGAGTGCAAGCTGGCCGCCTACGCCATCGCCCATTCGCCGCTGGTGAAGACCGCCTTCTTCGCCAGCGACCCCAACCTCGGCCGCATCCTGGCGGCCGTGGGCTATGCGGGCATCGACGACCTCGACCAGAACCTCATCGACCTGCACCTGGACGATGTGCACGTGGTGCGCGAAGGCGGCCGGCACCCCGACTACCGCGAAGCCGACGGCCAACGCGTCATGAAGCAGAGCGAGATCACCGTGCAGGTGCATTTGCACCGGGGGCCGGCGCGCGCCACGGTCTGGACCTGCGATCTCTCGCACGACTACGTCAGCATCAACGCCGACTACCGGTCCTGAACCGGTCCTGAACGCTGCCCTTGAGTCTCTGGCCGAAGCTCCCACCGGGTGACCTGCTGCAGGACAGGTCGTATCGCAGGCTGTGGAGTTCCATCCTCACCAGCTCGTTCGGCAACCAGGTGATGATGCTGGCGCTGCCGCTGACCGCGGCCGTGCTGCTGAAGGCCACGCCCACCCAGATGGGGCTGCTGACGGCCACCGAATTGCTGCCCTTCCTGCTGTTTTCGCTGCCGGCCGGCGTGTGGCTCGACCGCGTTCGCAAGCTGCCGGTCTACCTGGCGGGCGAAACGCTGATCGCCGTGGCCGCAGCCAGCGTACCTCTGGCCTGGTGGCTGGGCTGGCTGACCATGGGCTGGCTGTATGCGGTGGGTTTCGTGCTCGGCCTGGTGCACACGGTGGCCGGCACGGCGGCACAGGTGGTGCTCACACAGGTGGTCTCGCGGCAGCGGCTGGTGGAAGCGCATGCCAAGAATGCCCTGGCCACCTCCGGCGCCGAAGTGGCCGGGCCAGGCCTGGCCGGTGCGCTGATCAAGGTCTTCGGCGCGCCGCTGGCGCTGCTGGTGGACGCCGTGCTGCTGCTGGGCTCGGCGCTGATCCTGCGCGGGCTGGACATCCAGGAACGGCGAGACGTGCGGGCCAACGCCCACTTCGGCCGCGATCTGCTCGAAGGCCTGCGGTTCGTCGCCGGCCAGCCGCTGCTCGTGACGCTGGCGGTGCTGATGGGCGTGTGGCAGATGTGCCATTACGTGGCCATGACGGTGCAGATCCTGTACGCCACGCGCACGCTGGGCCTGTCCGAGCAGGCCGTGGGCCTGTGCTACATGGGCATGGGCCTGGGGACGATCACCGGCAGCGTGCTCGGCCGGCGGGTCAGCCAGCGCATCGGGCCCGGCCCCTGCCTGGTGGTGGGCTACGCCATCTGCGCGACGGGCTGGCTGGCCGTGGCGCTGGCCCCGGCCAATGGCTTCGGGGTGGTGGCGTTCGCGTTGATGATGGCCTCGTTCACAGCCGGCGCCGTGTTCATCTTCATCAACTTCCTGGCCTTGCGACAGGCCGTGACGCCCGAGCCGCTGCTCGGCCGCATGACCAGCACCATGCGCTGGCTGACCCTGCTGGCCGCAGCACCCGGCGCGCTGCTGGGCGGGTGGCTGGGCGAGCACGTGGGGTTGCGCGCGGCCCTGGGTTTCGCCGGCGGCGTGTCGGGTTTGCTGGTGATCGTGGCTTGGCGCCTGCCGATCATCCGCAGACTGACGCAGTTGCCCCGCGCCGAGCCCGACTCCCAGTGGCTGGGCCTGGATACCGAGGTGCAGATCGTCGTGTGAGGCGCGGTGCGCGTGGCTTGCGCCGTGGTCGCACCCCGAGTTCAAGGGGTACTGTCATTCGCAGTCA
>CAIJPE010000008.1 GCA_903822435.1 uncultured beta proteobacterium
CCATGAACAAGTCGAAGAAGTTCTCACCTGAGGTCCGTGAGCGGGCCGTACGGCTGGTGCAGGAGCACCGCGGGGAATACCCGTCGCTGTGGGCCGCGATCGAATCGATTGCCCCGAAGATCGGCTGCGTGCCGCAGACGCTGCTGGAGTGGGTCAAGCAATCAGAGGTAGACGCCGGCGCCCGGCCAGGTGTCAGCAGCGCTGAGGGCAAGCGCATCTAGGATCTGGAGCGGGAGGTCAAGGAACTGCGCCGGGCCAACGAGATCCTGAAGCTGGCAAGCGCGTTTTTCGACCAGGCGGAGCTCGACCGACGGCTGAAGTGATGTACAGGCTCGTCGATGTGCACCGCGGTGTCCACGGGTTCGAGCCGATCTGCGCAGTGCTGAAGATCGCGCCGGCCTGACGCCGACGTGCCGCCCAAGGCCGAGCTGATCGACCGCCGCGCGCAACGGAAGACCAAGGAGTCTGTGGAACGGGCAACCCAGGAATGGGTGGCCTGGTTCAACAACCACCACCTGCTGGAACCCATCCGTAACATCCCCCCTCTGCCGAGACCGAGTCAAACTACTACCTGCAAACCAGTCAAGCCGCCGAGGTGGCAGCGTGACTTAACTCAACGAGCTGTGGATTATAAGGGGAGTATCTTTGTGAATTTGAATAAGATAATTTCTATTGGGTTGATCGCGTTTCCCTTATTTGCCCACTCAGAGGGCAAGAAGGAATTTGCCTTCGATGTTGAGCCTGGTTCAAATCGCACAAAAAATGGGGAGAGCTGGTGTCAAATAATTGCACAAAAGGGTTTGCGAAATTGGAAAAGATTCCGTCCTCGAACGGACAGGACCTGCATTATCAATGCTGAAAATACGATGGAATGTGATATGTTCCCCGGCGAGGGGAGAGGACCAGGAAATTCTTTCGTTCGGGGGGATGGATTTCAGACCGGCGCCGTTAATCATCCAAGTTTTCGAGGGGCTGAATTACTTCCGGATACCAAACAAGCCATCATTTGGAGAACCTATCGTGACTTCGCTGAAGGAATGGAAGGCAATTATTTGCCTGATTTTTGGTTCATTGTCATATTGAAAATGAAACCTGGTTCTTCATCAGAGGGTGAACTTTCAATTAAGGGGATGCCTCAGACTGTTATGCGTGAAGCTGTGGCCAAAAAAATTCGCCCTGACCAAATCCCCGTTGACGAAGGTAAGGGTATGTGCGAAGTTTCTATTGACACTAGCGTGACCTTTCAACATGTGCCCTCGGACTTATTTACTCCAACACCGACGGCTAGGTGATGCCCCAGGAAGTGCTGGCTGAAGGTCTGCAAACGGTCAGCTGTAATCCCCCGACTCGGGTGTCGGCAGTGCCGCACTGAGTCTGCGTGTCTCAACCTGTCCGGATTGACGATTTACACCACTCCGCGGGGCATCACTACTGGCCGACGGCGTTCAGCACCGCCTGCGCGCCGCGCGCAGTGGCCGGAAGGCGGCGCGAAACATGGCGGAGAGGTCGGCATTAGCGACGGCGCCCGGATACATCGGCTCGAAGCGCACGGCCTGGGCAAAGTCGCTCTCGGTCTGAGTATCGAACCCGCCAGCGAGAGCGGCAGCGTCGTGGGCTTCTTTACTGGCCATCAATCGGCTCTGAGAGGCGCGCACGGCCTCGGTGGCACCGTCGGTGCCGGTGTCTGTTTTTGCAAGCGCCAGAGCGTCGCGCAGGTTCATTCCGGCCCCCGTGGCGACGCCAATTCTGGCGTTCCTACACGTCATCGAGGTGCCGGCGGGCCGTTGCCTGCCAGGAATTCGAGCATTGCCTCGTAGACCGCCTTCGACACGCCCGGCGCCTTCTTGGGGCTCCCAGCGAGGTATGCGCGCACGGAGTCGAGCGCGTTCTGGTCGAGCGGTGATGGGGTCTGCCACTTGGTGGAGGCTTGCGGCGCCAGTCGGTCAAGCCGGCGCTTCAGTGCTTGGGTGGTCATGGGTCAGAAGTCCCTCAGGAATTTGTGGGTCACGCGGGTAGTAGGCGGCGCCGCGCAGGCGTGCAGATCACGCGCCACGCCGTTCGAGCGCGGCAAGGCGGGCCTCGAACTCTTGCGACTCCACCGCGCGCCTGCGGGCCTCGATCAGCCCGGCGAGTGCCTCGCCTTCGCTCGGTCGAAGTTCCCCGCCGGCCACGCCAGCAACCACGGCGGCCTGAGCCTTCGCGATGCCCGCGGCCGTGTCGGTCGCCGGAAGATCGAACGGGGTCAGATGCCTGTCGCGGGGCACCGGAGCGATGCGATCCAAGATCAACCGGGCCGCCGTGAGGTCGCCGGCACGGGCGGCCACCAGCACGGCGGCGACGATATCCAGGGCGTCCCCTTCCATCATGTGTTCCAGGGCCACCGTGACCCGATTCCTGGCCCCTTTGGGGCGTCCCTTGGGATTGCCCGAGGTGTTGGGTGGGAACGGTCGGCCTCGCGTTCGTGCTGCTGTAACCATGCTGCGCTTTCAGTGATCGGTCAGGCGGCCGGGCGACAAAGCCGCCAGACGGCCCGCGGCGTCCGTCGTCGTGAGGCTCGCCGGTGTGGGGCCGAACAAGGTCAGGCAAGGGAGTGCGGAGTGCATGTGGATGACTTTCAGAGCGTGGGTTGAAGGGCGGCAGGCGGCTCGATTGCACTTGCGGTGTCGGGGTGGGATGGCAACACCTAAAAGTGTGTTCGGCTCGCGAACCATGTCGCGGTGTGTGCGTCGGCTTCCGGGGAACGGATAATGTCCAGGACCGGCGCGGGTTTGCGGGCGTTTTCGAGCCTGTCCGCATGGTTCGCCAAGCGAACCGGACTTGTCAGGCAAGGTTCGGCGGGCGAACCGCAAACGGGCGTTTCCGGTTCGGTTGGCGAACCGCTCCGGTTCGGTTCGGAAACCTTGCATCTGTTTTTCGCAAAGCCACTCTCAGCGCTGCTTTTCCGGTTCGGGTGCAACGGGTTCACAGACCGCTCGTGAGCGTCCAGGATCGCCCTGGCGGCCTCCTCGCGAGTCTTCCAGGACTTCCATTCGTTCGTCGCTCTGCGCGCCGTGATGGCCTTCTTCGGGATGTCGAAGCATTCGATGTCGGTGAACCTGTACAACGAGCACACCTTGCCGCCGTAGGTCATGAGCCCCTGTCGCGTTTTCTCGATCAATCCGACCGCGACGAGGGCGCGCAACGACTTGAAAATGGTTGACTTGGAGGCGAAGTTATGTGCGGCCAGTTTCTCGACGGTTGCCTCGATCGAGCCGTTGTTGTGGCTGTTCAACTGCCGGCGAATAGCGAGGTAGAAAGCCTGCTCTGTAAAGGTCAGCGCGAGCCAAGCGGCGCTGTCTTGGACCTCGTGGTAGAGACGCAAGTGACCACCGCGCGGGTCTTTCGGGGGCGCCTGACGAGCCATGTCCTATGCGGCCTCGCGCGGCAGGCTGTACAAAGCCATGCCGTTGGGCATCGAATCGGTTTTGATGTTGTGGCCCAGCTTGCGCAGTCGCATCACGACGACAGCAGGGTTCAGCACGTAGCTCGCGTGCAGATCGACGGTGGTTTTCGGTCCCTCACGCAGCAGTTCGAGGACACGTTCCCGGTGCGGCCTCTTGCGAGCCGGCTTCACGATGCCGCCCCATTGACGACACGCAGGAGGTCGGCCACGGGCCAACCCAGATGCCCGCCGACGTAGACCGGGCGGAGGGGGCCGGTGTTCTTGCAGGCCCACTTGCGCAGCGTTTGCTGCGACCTATTCAGGTGCTGCGCAGCTTCACGGGTCGGCAGGACGGTCCGGGGCTCTTGATCCAACGGGCGGATAGCCGCGGGCGTCTTCTTGGCTCTCAACGTAGTTGCGTGCATAGATAAACCTTCCTTTGTTGACAGGAAGGATTACACGCAGATTTCTAGAGATTGGACAATAGCACTAAATTAGTAGCACAGCAAGGCCCCTTGATGCCTCGGATTTTCGATAGAAACAGTGCCGCTTGATTCCTACGCAGCGGTGACGAGACGGAGCCCCCCGGTGGCCGGTGCGTCAGCGTCGAAGTCGATGCCCGCGCGGTTCAGGATGAACGTCTCGATCATGGCGAGGTACGGGCGCAGGGCGTCAATGCTGCGCGGCCTGTAGCCCTCGGCAACCGCAGACGGCCTATGCCCCATCACCTGGGCGATGGCGCCCGCAGGAGCCCCGGCCGCCTCACCAGCCAGGGAGAAGGTGCGGCGCAGCCCGTGAATGGACACGTGCGGAATGGCGGCATCGGCCAGGACCACGGCGTGGGGGGCGCGCGGTTCGGCAATGTGGTGCGTCTTACCCTCGGCCGCGAAGACGAACGGATTGGGCGTCTCGGCGTCGAGCATGGCGCGCGGCAGTGAGCCCAACAGAGCCGACAGGTAGGGCGTCAACGGGATGGTGCGCTGGTCGCCCACCTTGTCGGCGACGGTGATCTTCTTCCACGTGAAGTCCAGGTCCGACCACTTGAGCGCGGCCAATTCCTCGCGACGGGCGCCAGTGAGAACCAGGGCTTGCAGGTACGCCCGCGCCGCGGGGTTGCGCAGCTTGTCGGTGCCGGCGAACCAGGGCTTCAACTGGTCGAGTTCCAGCGCGTCAGTGCGACGCACCTTCGCCGGCAACAGGTCGGCCAGTTCAGCAGCGCGAGCCGCGTCTCGGTTCACGTACTCGCGCAACTCGCGCTTCGTGGAACACCACCTGAGGAACCCGGCCAACATCGCCAGGGCACGCACGGCCTGCACCGGCGAGCGATTCGATTCTGTGATGAACCAGTCTCGGATTGCGTCGGCGTTCACGTCGATCAGCCGGTACGCCATCAGGGGCCAGAGGTGTCCCGGCAACGTGACTCCGCCGCCCCGCTTCCGGGGCTCCCCGCCTGAGGCGGCCATCTTCATCAGGTCGGCCCTGTAGCGCGGCTTCCAGGCCGTTTTTCCACGTGGCTTGCCCTCTGCCATGTACCGCACCCAGGCGTGGCCCACAGTGACCGCCTGGGCGGCTTCCTGACGCTGTTGTTCCTCGGCTTTCTTCGCCTGGAACTCCTTCACCTCTGCGGCGAGCCGGTCCAGTTCGCGCGGGTCGTGGCCCTTGTCGATGATGCGCCGCAACTTCCCGGCCTCCTCTCGGGCGTGGTCGATGCTCCAAGCGGATGTACTGCCAATGGTTCGGCGAACGGACTTGCCGCCGATGCGCACCTCGTACACGTAGGACTTCACGCCCGCAGGTGTGACCCGCACCTTCAACCCGACCGCCTTCGCGTCCCGCAGGAACGCCTGGGTCTTGCCCTCAGGGCACACCAGGGCATCGATGAGCCCAGTGGTGAGAGAGTGCGCCCGGTCGATGTCGGGTGCGTCGGACTTCTTCCAGCGTGCCATTTTTCTCTCCCATGTAGACGCCATGTAGACGGTGGACCGATGTTCTTCGGAACACTAGTCAACGCGTCAGGTGGAGCGAACCGGCCTAAGTTGTTGATTTACATGGACAACATGGGAAGTGTAGCAACGAATGGCGACACAAGGGAATGCTACTGTGCGCCCATTCGTAATGCGAAGGTCAACAGTTCGATTCCGTTCACCGGCACCAACATATTAAAAAGGGTCTGCAGACCAAGTCTTGCAGACCCTTTTTTCATGCGGCATCGCCGCTGTGCGCTCAGCGCAGCTCGGCCACCTGGGGCTCGGCCCTCAGGCCTGGCCGGCGTTGTTCCCAATCGGCCATCCACTCCTTCAACGCGGTGCTGTTCATCGGCCGGCCGATGAAGTAGCCCTGCGCCAGATCGCAGCCGTGGGCCTGCAGCAGCCGCCAGTCGGCGAGATGCTCCACACCCTCGGCGACCGTGCGCAGGCCCAGTTGCTGGGCCATCTCGAGGCTCGCCAGGAGCAGCGTGCGCAACTCGGGGTTGTGGCTGGCGCCATCGACGAAGCTGCGATCGACCTTCAGCTCGTCGAAGGGTACGTCGCGAAGCTGGCTCAGCGACGAATGGCCGGTGCCGAAGTCGTCGATCGACAGGCTGACGCGCTTCAGTCGCAGGCGGGTCAGGATGTCCAGCGTGGCCACAGGGTCGCGCATCAGGCGGGTCTCGGTCACTTCCAGGATCAGCCGCGATGCGGGCAGCCCGGCCCGCTCGAGCGCGTCGGCCACCAGGCCAGGGAATGCGTGGTCGGTGAGGTTGTCCATCGACACGTTCACCGACACCTGCAGCGGCAGGCCGGCGTCCTGCCAGTGCCGCGCCTGTTGCAAGGCCTGGGTCAGCACGGCGCCGGTCAGCGCGTCGATGAGGCCGTTGTGCTCGGCCACGCCGATGAAGCGGTCGGGCATGACCAGGCCGTCCTGGGGATGTTGCCAGCGCACCAGGCTTTCGACACCGCGCATGCGCCCGGTGCTCAGCTCGACGGTGGGCTGGTACCAGTTGACCAGCTGGCCGCCCTTGATCGCCTCGGCCACTTCATCGCCGGTGTAGATGCGCTGGCCGCAAGCAGGCTTGGGCGGGGCTGTGGCGGCCTTGCTGGCGGCATGCACCGCCTGCGCGAGCTGTTCCGGGCTCACCGGCTTGTGCAGTGCACCCCGCACCTGCAGGCCGTGGGCGCGGGCCAGGCGCTCGGCCGTGCGGAGGATGCGCTCGTCCTCGCCGCTGATCAGCACCAGGGCGCCCGGAAAATGCATTTCGCCCAGGTGCCGCACGAACTCCACGCCGTCCATGTGCGGCATCTGCAGGTCGCAGCAGATCAGCTCGAAGCGCGCCGGGTCGGCCTGCACCTGGGCCAGCGCGTCTGCGGCGTTGTCGCAGGTGACGGTGTCGGTGATTCCCAGCTTGGCCAGCTGGCGGGTGATCAGCTTGAGCTGGAAGGCTTCGTCGTCGACGGCCAGGGCGCGCAGGGCAGGGCGTTCGGTGATCATGGTGTCAGCGTTCCAATCTCGGCTTCTATGAGCGATACGGCCATGCAGAAGGTGCTCTCGAACTGCTCGAGCTTGGGCGTGACCGCCGCGGCATCGGAGGCTGCCGAATGGCGCTCCAGGTCGGCGCACAGTTCGCCCAGCGCCAGCGCGCCCACCGAGCGGGACGCCGACTTGAGCTTGTGGGCGATCGCCGCGGCCTCGCGCAGGTCGCCGCCCTGCAGCGCGATCACCAGCGCCTGGGCTTCCTGGCTGGCCGAATCCAGGAAGTCGGCAAGCAGTTCGCGCACGGTGGCCTCGTCGTCGCCCACGAGCCGCCTGAGCACGTCCAGGTTCAGCTCGGGCAGCAGCGTGTCGGCGGATGGCTCGGCAGGCGAGGGTGATGGGGCTGGGCCGTCTGCCGCGATGGCTGTGGCCGCAGGCGGCGCGGGCGGTTCCGCATCGGGTTGGCGGTCGGGCATCCAGCGGGCCAGCGCGGCCTGGAGCTGCTTCAGGGGCACGGGCTTGGTCAGGTAGTCGTCGAACCCCGACCTGCGCGCCAGCCCGGTGTGGGTTCCCAGGGCGTTGGCCGTGAGCGCCAGGATCGGCATGCGCGGACGGCCGCTGACGTGCTCCTCCAGGCGGATGGCCGCGGTCAGTTCATGGCCGTCCATGCGCGGCATGTTCAGGTCGGTCAGCAGGAGGGCGTGCGGGTATTCACGCCATTTCTGCAAGGCGCGGCTGCCATCCTCCACGGCTTCAGCCGCGTAGCCCAGCAAGGCCAGCTGGCGCAGGATGACCATCCGGTTGATGGTGTCGTCCTCGGCCACCAGGATCAGGCAGCCCAGTTCGCGGGCCTGGGCCACGGTGGGCGCAACCCGGCGCGGGCCCTCCAGCAGGTCGGTCGGGCGCTCGGTGGTGTCGGGGACGGCTTCGCGGCCGGCCAAATGGGCCACCCCATTGAGGAAGGTGCGGCGGCGCAGCAGGTCCAGCGTGGCCACGCGCTCGCTCAGCCGGCGCGGCGGCCCTCGACGGCCGCGGCCGACCAGCAGGTGCCGGATCTGCTCGCCCGCAAGCTGAACGATCAGGGCATCGCTCTCGGGTGAGGTGGACTGGATCACCACGGTCGGTTGCGCCAGTGCCGCCACTCGGTCGACGGCATCGGCCGCATCCTTGGCCCGGTGCACGTGCGCACCGGCCCAGGCCAGCCACTGTTGAAGGTCGTCAGCGGGCAGGTCGGGATCGGCCACGATCAGGCAGTGCAGCCCGCTCAGGTCGGCCTGCGCCTGTGGTGCCGGCTGCTCGGCCGTGGCCACCAGGGGGAGGTGGACGGTGAAGACGCTGCCGCGGCCCGGCGCGCTGTCGACCTCGACCTGCCCGCCCATCAGGTCCAGCAGCCGGCGGCAGATGGCCAGGCCCAGGCCCGTGCCGCCGAAACGGCGCGTGGTCGAAGCCTCGGCCTGCATGAAGGGCTGGAAGAGCCGCGCCTGCGTGGCCGTGTCCATGCCGATGCCGTTGTCGGCCACGACCAGGCAAACACCGCCGTTCCGGGCGGTCACCCGCAGGCTCACGCGGCCGGCGTGGTCGCGCCGGCCGGCCGTGAACTTGATGGCATTGCCCAGCAGATTGTTCAGCAACTGCCGCACCCGGACGGCATCGGCCAGCCAACGCTCTTGCAGGCCGGGCTCGATGAAGAGGTTCAGGCTGACCTGCTTGTCGGCGGCCACCGGCAGCAGGGCTTCGCACACGCCTTCGACCAGGGGCGTGAGGTTCACGGGCTCGCTCTCGAGTTCGAGCCGGCCGGCCTCGATCTTCGAGAAGTCCAGGATGTCGTCGATCAACCGAAGCAACGCCATGGCCGACTCTCGCACCGTCCGCACGGTTCGGGCTTGTTCGTCGTCAAGCTTGCTGTGGGCCAGCAGCTCGGCCATGCCCAGCACGCCGTTCATGGGCGTGCGGATTTCATGGCTCATGGTGGCCAGGAAGGCGGATTTGGCCTGGTTGGCGGCCTCGGCCGCCTCCTTGGCCTCGACCATCGCCCGCTGGGCGGCCTTCTGCTGGCTGATGTCGACGCAGGTGCCCACCAGGCCGGCCACCTTGCCATCGCGGTCCAGCAGGGTGGATTTGCACACGAGCGCATCCAGTACGCGGCCACCCCGCAGTTCCTGGTGGATCTCGTAGGTGCGCGAGCCTGGCTTTTCCATCAGCTCGCGGTCTTCGGCGTCGTGCTTGGAAGCCGCAGCCAGGTCGATCAGCTCGCCGGCCGACTTGCCGATGATTGCGTCCGCGCGCAAGCCAAAGAGGTCGGCGTAGGCCTTGTTCAGGCGCAGATAGCGGCCCTGCGCGTCCTTCAGCACCACGGGGATGGGGATGCTCTCGAACAGGGTGTCGATCAGGCTCAGGCTGTGCGAAAGCCGCTCGGTGACTTCGCGGCGCTCGGTCACGTCGCGGCCCACGCCTTCATAGCCCAGGAACGCACCCTGGGCGTCGAAGCGCGGCCGGCCGTCGATCTCGATCCACATGGCCGGCGCATCGGCGGTTTGCGCACGATACCCAACGCCCTTGAAGCGTTCGTGGCGGTCCAGGCGCTCGTGAAACGCGGGCCAGCCGCCCTCGGGTGGCTCGAAGGCCGCGACCTCGTCGCGCCGCAGGCCATACAGCGTGTCGGATCCGGCCAGCGCCACCAGCCTGGCCGGCTCGGTCATGCGCATGAAGCGGTGCTGGGCATCGGTCTGCCAGAACCAGTCGCCCGAGAGCTCCGCGCGCGCCTGCCACATCCGGGCAGCGCCGCGCTGCTGCGTGACGTCGATGTGCGTGCCCGAGAACCACTCGGGCGAGCCATCGGGCAGCCGGGACGAGATTCGGCCCCGCAATTCGATGTCCAGCCAGCGGCCGTCCCTGTGGCGCATGCGGATGTCGTGGCGGAACTGGGCCACCTCGCCCTGCGCGTGGAGCTGCAGCGCCTGTTGGCAAAGGGCCACGTCCTCGGGGTGTGCCAGGCGCAGCCAGGTGTGGGCGCCCAGCGGGGCCAGGTCGGCCAGGGCGTACCCGAACATGGCTGCCCAGCGCTCGCTCATCACGATCTCGCCGGTGTGCATGTTCCAGGCGCCGTCGCCGGCGTGGATGCCTTCCAGGATGAGGGCCATGCGCTCGCGCTCGGCGACCAGCCTGTCGGCGGCGGTCTTGCTGTCGGTGATGTCGGTACCCAGCCCCAGCCAGCCGGTGGTCGCGCCCTCGGCATCCACCGTGGCCTGCCATTCGAAATCCATCCACACCGAGGCCCCGCTCAAGGCCCGGCACAACAGCGGCATGCGCGAGGGGGCGCTGCACGCGGTCCAAGCCTGCGCCTCGGTGGCGCCGCGGATCTGGAGCAATTCGCCCAGATGTCGGCCGGCGGCTTCGGCGGGCGCACAGCCGAACAAGCGGCTGAAGCTGGGGTTGGTCCAGCGGATGCGGTGGTCGGTGCCGGCCAGCACCACCCCTTGCGAGCTGCGCGCCAAGGCCCGCAGCAGGGCGCCAAGCTCGCCCGGGGGCACGGCATCGATGGGCTCCGTGCTTGGCTGACGGGCTTGGCTGGGCGCCTGGTCTTCGGTCATAGCGGGGGTGGAGCCAGTAGGAATCTGCTTACCGCTCCTGACGGCCAGGGCGCTTGTCGGAATATCGGGGAGGACGCGTTCGGACTTGAGTCGGGGGAAGCCGCGATTCGCTCCCTACAATGATGGAATGCGCATCCTGATCGCGAACGACGACGGCTACCTTGCACCCGGCCTGGCCGCGCTCGTCAAGGCCTGCCAAGGCCTCGGCGACATCGACGTCATCGCCCCCGAGCAGAACGCCAGCGGGACCTCCAACGCGCTGACGCTCGGCCGGCCGTTGTCGATGTTCGAGGCGCGTGGCGAACCTGTGCAGGGGTTCCGCGTGGTCAACGGCACGCCGTCGGACTGCGTGCACGTGGCCTTGACCGGCGTCCTGGGCCATCGGCCCGACCTGGTGCTGTCGGGCATCAACAACGGCGCCAACATGGGCGACGACACGCTGTATTCGGGCACCGTGGCCGCGGCCATGGAAGGCTATCTTTTCGGCGTGCCGGCCATTGCGTTCTCGCAGGCCCACAAGGGCTGGGGCGAGCTGGATGCCGCTGCGGCTGCCGCGCGCGCCATCGTCGAGCAGGTGCTGGCCAGTGCCCCGCTCGGGGGCGAGCCCTGGCTGCTGAACGTCAACATCCCCAACGTGCCGAACGCCGCCGAGCTGCCCCGCCTGGTCACGCGGCTGGGCCGCCGGCATGCCAGCGAACCCGTGATCCGGCAGCACAACCCGCGGGGCGAGCCCATCTACTGGATCGGGCCGGCCGGCGATGCACGGGAATGCGGCGAAGGGACCGATTTCCATGCCGTGGCCCAGGGCTGCGTGTCCATCACACCCTTGCAGGTCGATCTGACGGACCATGCCCGGACGGGCCTGTGGGCCGGCCGGCTGGCTGCCGGCCGAACCGGATGACGCGTGCGCCGCGTTTTCCGGTCGGACTGGATCGGCTGAAGAGCGCGCCGCGTTCGGGCCCGGGCAAGGCCGGCGCGGATACCCTGCGACCTCAGGGCCCGCTTCAGCATGCCGCGCAAGACGCGGCGCGGCGCAGCCCACCCAGCGGCCTGGGGATGGATTCGGCCGCGGTGCGCCAGCGCATGGTGCAGCGCCTGTGGTCCGATGGCATCCGCCACGAGGCCTTGTTGCAGGCCTTCGGCGACGTCGAGCGGCACCGTTTCGTGGACACCGCGCTGGCCACGCAGGCCTACGAGGACACGAGCCTGCCCATCGGGCTGTCGCAGACCATCTCCAAGCCGTCGGTGGTGGCCCGCATGCTGGCTTTGCTGCTGCAAGGCGAGAAGGCCCGTGCATCGGGCCGGCTGGGGCGGGTGCTGGAAATCGGCACCGGGTGCGGTTACCAGGCCGCGTTGCTGGCCCGCCTGGGCCGGCCTGTGGTGTCGGTCGAGCGCCTGAGAGGCCTGCACGAGAAGGCCTGCGAGAACCTGGCGGCCTTGCGGGGCGGCGAACTGCAGCTCCTGCACGGCGATGGGCGCCTGGGGCATGGCCCCCGCGCACCCTACGACAGCATCGTGTCGGCGGCAGGCGGCGACGACGTGCCGGTCGCCTGGCTCGAGCAGTTGGCCGTGGGGGGCCGCCTGGTGGCGCCCCTGCACGATCCGGCCCGGGGTGGGCAGGTCTTGCTGGTGGTCGACCGCCAGCCTGGAGGGCTCGTGCGCAGCTGGCACGACCCGGTGCATTTCGTCCCCCTAAAATCCGGAGCGGAATGAACGCAGAACCCCTTGTCGTTGTCCGCCTGAAGGCGGTTTGTGCCCTGCTGTTGGCTTGCCTGGCGGCTGGATGTGCCTCTACCCGTCCGAGCCGGGCCCCCGTGGAAGACCGCAAGACGGCGGCGCCTGCGACGGTGCCTGTGGTCTCGCCGCCTGCTGGCGCCGCTTCTGCCGGCACTGTCGCGGCGGTCGAGGGCACCGGCGCGAAGCTGCCCCCGGGCAGCGAGAACGCGGGCAAGCCGGGCTACTACACCGTCAAGCCGGGCGACACGCTGATCCGCGTGGGTCTGGACAACGGCCAGCCCTGGCGCGATGTCGCACGCTGGAATGGCATCGACAACCCCAACCTCATCGAGGTCGGCCAGGTATTGCGCGTGGTGCCGCCTGCGGCCGATGCCAACGGGGTGGTCGCCCGGCCAGTGGTCCAGGTGGGCCGCATCGAGACCCGCCCGCTCGACCCCAAGGCGCCCGCAGCCGCATCGGCCGCCGCGGCCTCGGGCCCTGGAGCGGCTTCGTCTGCCGCTCCGGCCGCCGCGGCCCAGGTCGCAGTCCCCGCGGCCTCGGCGGCGGTGGCCGGTGCCACGGCGGCCCACGATCCCGAAGAAGAGCTGAACTGGATGTGGCCGGCCGCCGGCCCGGTGGGCACCCCGTTCGACGACAACAAGAGCAAGGGCCTGGCCATCATGGGCAAACCGGGCGACCCGGTGGTGGCTGCTGCCGATGGACGCGTGGTGTATGCGGGGGCAGGGCTGCGCGGCTACGGTAACCTCATCATCGTCAAGCACAACGCCACGTACCTCAGCGCATACGCGCACAATCAGACCTTGTTGGTCAAGGAGGATCAGGTGGTGCGCAGAGGCCAGAAGATCGCCGAGATGGGTTCCAGCGATGCCGACCGGGTGCAGTTGCACTTCGAGATCCGCCGCCAGGGCAAGCCCATCGACCCAGCCCGCCTGCTGCCAGCCCGGTAGCGGGCCCAGGAACGAAGCAGGGCGGGCATGGTCAAGCGAGGCGCGATGCCCGGCAGACCGGCCCAGGCCGAGGCCCAGCGAATGGCCTGGCTGGCACGCCGGGTGATCGAGACCCTGGACCACATCGGCGGCCCCGCGGTGCGGCTGCACGCCCCGCAGGCCCTGCCGGATGCCCTGGATGATCCGGTGGCTGCGCTGGCCGATGGGGCCGATGCGGGCGACGAGCCCCCTCAGGCCCCGACCGAAGACTTCTCCGCAGGTGACGCGGACCCCGGGAACAGCCTGCAGAGCTATCTGCGCGACATCCGTCGCGCGCCACTGCTGACAGCCGAGCAGGAGCACGAGACGGCCCTCCTGGTCCGTGCCGGCGATTTCGAGGCCCGCCAGCGCATGATCGAGCGCAACCTGCGCCTGGTGGTGAGCATCGCCAAACGCTATGCCGGGCGCGGGCTGCCGATGATCGACCTGATCGAAGAAGGCAACCTCGGGCTGATGCACGCCATCGGCAAGTTCCAGCCCGAGCGCGGCTTCCGTTTCTCCACCTACGCCTCGTGGTGGATCCGCCATGCGGTGGAACGCTCGCTGATGCACCAGGCCCGGTTGATCCGCCTGCCCGTGCACGTGCTGCGCGAACTGGCCGGCGTGCAGCGCACGCGGCGTGCGCTGGAGGCCCGTCACGATGGCTGCCAGGCCGTCACGGCCGAAGGCATCGCGGCCGAACTCCATCGCCCGACAGCCGAAGTGGCGGCCCTGCTGCACCTGGCGCAACCGCCGGCCTCGCTGGACGTGCCCGTCGACCGGTACGGCGCTGATGGGGGCGAATCGTTGCTGGAGCAGGTGGCCGACGACCACTGCATCGACCCCGAGGAATTGCTGCTGTCCGATGAGGCGCAGCACCTGTTGGCGGGCGGCATGGCCGAGCTCAGCCCGCGTGAACGCGAAGTGCTGGTTGGACGCTACGGCCTGCACGGCCGCGAGCCGCAGACCCTGAACGACCTGGCCGCGCAACTGCAACTGACCCGCGAGCGGGTGCGGCAGATCCAGCAGGAGGCACTGCTGAAACTGCGCAAGGGCCTGGCCCGCCACGGCGTGGATCGCGATTCGCTGTTCTGAAGGCCGCGCCCTCGCAGCGGCATGCGGATAATCCGCGGTCATGACGAGCGGATATGAATGGCTCGAGGTCGAATCGCTCGACCTCGAAGCGCAAGGCGTGGCCCACCGTGCCGACGGCAAGGTGGTGTTCATCGAAGGGGCCTTGCCCGGCGAGCGCGTGCAGGTGCAGGTGTCGCGCAAGAAGAATCAGTGGGAGCAGGGCCAGATGACGGCCTTGTCCCGCGAGAGTTCCCAGCGCGTGCGGCCTGCGTGCCCGCACTTCGGGCTGCATGCGGGGGCCTGCGGTGGCTGCAAGATGCAGCACCTGCACCCTGCCGCCCAGGTGGCCGTGAAACAACGGGTGCTGGAAGACAACCTCTGGCATCTGGCCAAGGTCAAGGCCGACCGGCTGCTGCGGCCCATCGAAGGCCCGGCCTGGGGCTACCGCGACCGGGCGCGCCTGTCGGTGCGCTACGTGGCCAAGAAGGGCGTGGTGCTGATCGGCTTCCATGAGCGCAAGTCGCGCTACGTGGCCGACATGCAGTCCTGCGCCGTGCTCTCACCCCAGGTCAGCGCCATGCTGATGCCGCTGCGCGACCTGATCGGCGGCATGGACCAGCGCGACCGCCTGCCGCAGATCGAACTGGCGGCGGGCGATGCCGTCACGGCCCTGGTGCTGCGCCACCTCGAGCCGCTGACCCCGGCAGACGCCGCGCGCCTGCGCGCCTTCGGCAGCGAGCACGGCGTGCAGTGGTGGTTGCAGCCCAAGGGGCCCGACACGGTGCACCTGCTGGAAGAAGGCGGCCCGGCGCTGTCCTATCGGCTGCCCGAGTACGGCATCACCATGCCCTTCAAGCCCACCGACTTCACGCAGGTCAACGCACACATCAACCGCGTGCTGGTCGACCGCGCGGTGCGCATGCTCGACCCGCAGCCCGGCGAGCGCGTCCTGGACTGGTTCTGCGGCCTGGGCAACTTCACGCTGCCACTGGCCACCCGGGCGCGCGAAGTGCTGGGCATCGAAGGCAGCCAGACGCTGGTGGACCGGGCCGCTGCCAACGCGAAGTTGAACGGGCTGGCGGCCAAGACCCGGTTCCTGGCACGCGACCTTTTCACCTTGACGGCCGACGAGTTGCAGGCCCTGGGCCCTGCTGACGCCTGGCTGGTGGACCCGCCGCGCGAAGGCGCCTTCGCCCTGGCCAAGGCCCTGGCCGACCTGAAGGGCCCGGAAAGCAAAGCGCCCTGGGCAGGCCCAAGGCGCATCGTGTATGTCAGCTGCAACCCGGCCACGTTGGCCCGGGATGCGGGCCTGATCGTTCACCAGGCCGGTTATCGCTGCAGCCTGGCCGGGGTGGTGAACATGTTTCCTCACACCGCCCACGTCGAGAGCATGGCCGTCTTCGACCGAGACGACTGAGCGCTCTGCTCGCCCGCCCCGATCCCTCAGACAGACGCCGAGGAACCGGCTCCGCCGGCCCTCTGGCGTCGTTCCCTCGAGGGGGAAGCAGCTTGGCCCTGCGGGGCGGTCTTAATCCCTGTCGCCGCCGAAGATGCCGAGGATGGCCAGCAGGTTCGAGAAGACGTTGTACAGGCTCAGGTACACGCCCAGCGTGGCCGTGATGTAGTTGGTCTCCTCGCCCGTCTGCACGCGCTTCAGGTCGACCAGGATGAAGGCCGAGAAGATGCCGATGGCCAGCACCGACAGGGTGATCATCAAGGCGCTGCTCTGGATGAACATATTGGCCAGGCCCGCGATCAGCAGCAGGATCACTCCGATGAACAGGAACTTGCCCATCGAGCCCAGGTCGCGCTTGATCACGGTGGTGAGCGTGGCCATGCCGAAGAAGATCGCGCCCGTGCCGCCGAAGGCCATCATGATCAGGCTACCGCCGTTCTTGAAGCCCAGCACCACGCCGATCAGGCGCGCCAGCATCAGGCCCATGAAGAACGTGAAGCCCAGCAGGATGGGCACGCCGGCGGCCGAGTCCTTGGTCCTTTCGATGGCGAACATGAAGCCCATGGCGCCCACCATGAACACCACCAGGCCGATGCCCGGCGTCAGGAAGTGGGTCAGCCCGCTGGCCACGCCCACCCAGGCGCCAAGCACCGTGGGAACCATCGAAAGAGCCAGCAACCAATAGGTGTTACGCAGCACCCGGTTGCGCTGGTCGGCCAGCGAGCCGCCGGCTGCGGAGCCCGGGTAGTTCTGCACAATCTGGGTCATGAAACCTCCATGGTGGGGTGAGACGCGGTTGGAGCGTCAAAGCGTATTCTAGGTTCCCTTGTCCTGGACAGTGTCAAAACCCCAGGCCGGATGCGAACATCGGCACGGTCCCGGGTTATCGTTGCGGCATGAAGACCAAACCAACCCTGACCCTGCAGGACGTGCGCGCGGTGGCCGCTGCCGCCGAAGCCGAAGCCAATGCCCACCACTGGGCCGTGACCCTGGCCATCGTCGATGACGGCGGCCACCTGCTGTGGCTGCAGCGGCTGGACGGCGCAGCCCCCATCTCGGCCGAGATCGCGCCGGCCAAGGCCCGCACGGCGGCCGTGGGCCGACGTGAGAGCAAGGTCTACGAAGACATGATCAACCAGGGCCGCACCTCGTTCCTCAGCGCGCCGGCGCTTCAGGGCATGCTGGAAGGCGGCGTGCCCATCATGGCCGAAGGGCAGTGCATCGGCGCGGTGGGCGTGAGCGGCGTGAAGTCCAGCGAAGACGCCCAGATCGCCCGGGCCGGCATCGCAGCCCTCGGGCTCTGACCCGACTGCTTGGGGCCCTGAGGAGCCCATTTCAGCCCTGGGCCCGATATACTCCGGCGGTTTACCCGAATACAGCGCCCCGCTGCGAGCCGCCCGCTCGCGACCGGACCCGCGATGACCTGGCCAGTCCCCTTCGATGGGGGATGCGACGCACGTCGGTGCCGTCATCCGGGCGGTCCGACTGGTCTGGTGCCGGGGAGCGCGCACACCGGAGGATTTCTTGCCGTCTGCTGATTTGCTGCCCGAACTCCCGCCTGCCCTGCTGGCGCTGGCCGATGGCACCGTCTTTACCGGCCACTCGGTCGGCGCCCTGGGCCATACAGTCGGCGAGGTGGTGTTCAACACCGCCATGACGGGCTACCAGGAGATCCTCACCGATCCCAGCTACTGCCGCCAGTTGGTCACGCTGACCTGCCCGCACATCGGCAACGTGGGTGTGAACCCCGAAGACGCCGAAGCCGGCCGCGTTCACGCCGCAGGTCTGATCGTCAAGGACGTCTCGCTGCGGGTTTCCAACTTCCGCGCCACGCAGTCGCTGCCGGCCTACTTGCAGGCCGAAGGCACGGTGGCCATCGCCGGCGTGGACACCCGACGCCTCACCCGCCTCCTGCGCACCACGGGCGCACAGAATGGCTGCATCACGGCCTTCGCCGTGGGCCACCGCGTGAGCCCGGCCGAGGTGCAGTCCGCCGTGGCCCGCGCCCAGTCCGCGCCGTCAATGGCCGGCCTGGATCTGGCCAAGGTGGTGTCGGCCACCGAGCCCTACGAATGGACCGAGACCGAGTGGCAACTCGGTGCCGGCACGGGCCACCAACGCGCCCCGGTTCACCACGTGGTGGCCTATGACTTCGGCGTCAAGCGCAACATCCTGCGCATGCTGGCCAGCCGCGGCTGCCGCGTCACGGTGGTGCCGGCGCAGACGCCCGCCAGCGAGGTGCGCAAGCTGGGTGCGGATGGCGTGTTCCTGAGCAACGGCCCGGGCGACCCTGAACCCTGCGGCTACGCCATCGAGGCGGCACGCGAGCTGATCGACAGCGGCCTGCCCACCTTCGGCATCTGCCTGGGCCACCAGATCATGGCGCTGGCCTCGGGCGGGCGCACCTTCAAGATGAAGTTCGGCCACCACGGCGCCAACCACCCCGTGAAGGACCTGGACAGCGGCCGCGTGAGCATCACCAGCCAGAACCACGGCTTCGCGGTGGACGCCGCCAGCCTGCCTGCCAGCTTGCGGCCCACGCACGTGTCGCTGTTCGACGGCACCCTGCAGGGCCTGGCCCGCACCGACCGCCCTGCCTTCTGCTTCCAGGGCCACCCCGAGGCCAGTCCCGGCCCGCACGACATCGGTTATCTCTTCGACCGGTTCACCTCGCTGATGAAGAGCCACTGAGATGCCAAAGCGCACCGACCTCCAGAGCATCCTGATCATCGGCGCCGGCCCGATCGTCATTGGCCAGGCCTGCGAATTCGACTATTCCGGCGCCCAGGCCTGCAAAGCGCTGCGCGAAGAGGGATTCCGCGTCATCCTGGTGAACAGCAACCCTGCGACCATCATGACCGACCCGGAGATGGCCGATGTGACCTACATCGAGCCCATCACCTGGCAGGTGCTGGAAAAGGTCATCGCCAAGGAACGGCCCGACGCGATCCTGCCCACCATGGGCGGGCAGACGGCCCTGAACTGCGCGCTGGAACTGCACCGCCACGGCGTGTTGGCCAAGTACGGCGTGGAGATGATCGGCGCGAACGAGAAGGCCATCGAGAAGGCCGAGGACCGCCTGAAGTTCAAGGACGCGATGACCTCCATCGGCCTGGAGTCCGCCAAGAGCGGCGTGGCCCATTCGATGGAAGAAGCGCTGGCCGTGCAGAAGCGCATCACCGCCGAAGCGGGGATGGCCGCCGCCGGGGGCTTCCCGATGGTGATCCGCCCGAGCTTCACCATGGGCGGCACCGGCGGCGGCATCGCCTACAACCCGGAAGAGTTCGAAGAGATCTGCAAGCGCGGCCTGGACCTGTCGCCCACCCGCGAGCTGCTCATCGAAGAGTGCCTCACGGGCTGGAAAGAGTTCGAGATGGAGGTCGTCCGCGACCGCGTGGACAACTGCATCATCGTGTGCAGCATCGAGAACCTCGACCCGATGGGCATCCACACCGGTGACTCGATCACGGTGGCACCGGCACAGACGCTCACCGACAAGGAATACCAGGTGATGCGCAACGCCAGCATCGCCATCCTGCGCGAGATCGGCGTGGACACCGGCGGCTCCAACGTGCAGTTCGCGGTCAACCCGCAGAACGGCCGGCTGATCGTCATCGAGATGAACCCGCGCGTGTCGCGGTCGTCGGCCCTGGCCTCCAAGGCCACCGGATTCCCGATCGCCAAGGTGGCGGCCAAGCTGGCCGTGGGCTATACGCTCGACGAGCTGCGCAACGACATCACCGGCGGCATCACGCCCGCCAGCTTCGAGCCGAGCATCGACTACGTCGTGGTGAAGATCCCGCGCTTCGCGTTCGAGAAGTTCCCCGCCGCCGACCCCCACCTCACCACGCAGATGAAGAGCGTGGGCGAGGTGATGGCCATGGCCCGCACCTTCCAGGAAAGCTTCCAGAAGGCGCTGCGCGGCCTGGAAACCGGCATCGACGGACTGAGCGAGCGCACCGCCTGCAAGCCCGGCGACCGCGACGAGATCATCGACGAGATCGGCAATGCCGGCCCCGAGCGCATCCTGTACGTGGGCGATGCCTTCCGCATCGGCATGAGCCTGGACGAGGTCTTCGAAGAGACCGCCATCGACCCCTGGTTCCTGGCCCAGATCGAAGAGCTGGTCCTGCTCGAGAAGAAGCTGGCCGGCCGCGAGGTGGCCGGGCTGTCGGCAGCCGAACTGCGCTTCCTCAAGGCCAAGGGCTTCTCGGACCGGCGCCTGGCCAAGCTGCTGGGCACGCATCAGCATGCGGTGCGCGAGCACCGTCACGCCCTGGGCGTGCGGCCGGTCTACAAGCGGGTGGACACCTGCGCCGCCGAATTCGCCACGCAGACGGCCTACATGTATTCCAGCTACGACGAGGAGTGCGAGGCCGCGCCCACCGACAAGAAGAAGATCATGGTGCTGGGCGGCGGGCCCAACCGCATCGGCCAGGGCATCGAGTTCGACTACTGCTGCGTCCACGCCGCGCTCGCGATGCGCGAAGACGGCTACGAGACCATCATGGTCAACTGCAACCCCGAGACGGTGTCCACCGACTACGACACCTCCGACCGCCTGTACTTCGAGCCTGTGACGCTGGAAGACGTGCTGGAGATCGTGGCCAAGGAGCGGCCGCTGGGCGTGATCGTGCAGTACGGCGGCCAGACTCCGCTGAAGCTGGCGCTGGACCTGGAGCGCGCCGGCGTGCCCATCATCGGCACCAGCCCGGACAGCATCGACATCGCGGAAGACCGCGAACGCTTCCAGAAGCTGCTGCAAGAGCTCGGCCTGCGCCAGCCGCCCAACCGCACGGCCCGCACCGAAGAGCAGGCGCTGGTGCTGGCGCAAGAGATCGGCTACCCGCTGGTCGTGCGCCCGAGCTACGTGCTGGGCGGCCGCGCGATGGAGATCGTGCACGGCGACAAGGACCTGGAGCGCTACATGCGCGAGGCCGTGAAGGTGAGCGAGAAATCGCCCGTGCTGCTGGACCGCTTCCTGGACGACGCCATCGAGGTCGACGTCGACTGCATCAGCGACGGCAAAGAGGTGCTCATCGGCGGCATCATGGAGCACGTGGAAGCCGCCGGCATCCACAGCGGCGACTCGGCCTGTTCGCTGCCGCCGTATTCGCTGAGCCCCGCCCTTCAGGACGAGATGCGCCGCCAGGCCGTGGCCATGGCCAAGGCGCTGAAGGTGGTGGGCCTGATGAACACGCAGTTCGCCATCCAGGGCGAGGGCGATGCGGCGGTGGTGTACGTGCTCGAGGTGAATCCCCGCGCGTCGCGCACGGTGCCGTACGTCAGCAAAGCCACAGGGCAGCCGCTGGCCAAGATCGCTGCCCGCTGCATGGCCGGGCAGTCGCTGGCCAGCCAGCGCAGCCCCGCCGGGGGGCCGCTGCACGAGGTGATCCCGCCTTACTTCAGCATCAAGGAAGCGGTTTTTCCCTTCAACAAGTTCCCGGGCGTGGACCCCATCCTGGGCCCGGAGATGCGCTCCACCGGCGAGGTGATGGGCGTGGGCCGCACCTTCGGCGAGGCCATGCTCAAGAGCCAGCTGGGCGCGGGTTCGCGCCTGCCGGACAAGGGCACGGTCGTCATCACGGTGAAGAACGGCGACAAGGACCGGGCCGTGAAGGTCGCGGCCGACCTGGTCGACCTGGGCTTCACGGTGGTGGCCACCAAGGGCACTGCCGCAGCCATCGCCCAGGCGGGCATCCCCGTGCGGGTGGTGAACAAGGTCAAGGACGGCCGGCCGCACATCGTGGACATGGTCAAGGCCGGCGAGATCCAGCTGGTCTACACCACGGTGGACGAGACACGGACAGCGATTGCCGATTCGCGCTACATCCGCACCGCGGCCCTGGCCAACCGGGTCACCTACTACACGACCATGGCCGGCGCCGAAGCAGCGACCGAGGCGCTCAAGCACGACGACGACCTGGCGGTGACGTCGCTGCAGGAATTGCACGCCGAACTGCACTAAACTTTGCCTCCGCCGATCCGCCGCAGGCCGCCCCGAACGGGCTCCTGCGGCGGAGTCGCTTCAGCCCGATCCCCGAACCGTTTCGAACCCCGAGCCCTGCACCCATGGTCACCATCCCCCTCACCCGGCGCGGCGCCGAAAAGCTGAAGACCGAACTGCACCAGCTCAAGTCGGTCGAGCGGCACGCCGTCATCCAGGCCATCTCCGAGGCACGTGCACAGGGCGACCTGTCCGAGAACGCCGAATACGAGGCTGCCAAGGACAAGCAGGGCTTCATCGAAGGGCGCATCAAGGAGCTCGAGTCCAAGCTCGCGGCCGCGCAGGTCATCGAGCCCTCCACGCTGGACGCCGAGGGCAAGGTGGTCTTCGGCTCCACGGTCGACCTGGAAGACGAAGACAGCGGCAACAAGGTCACCTACCAGATCGTGGGCGACGACGAGGCCGACCTCAAGCTGGGCCTGATCTCCATCAGCAGCCCCATTGCGCGGGCCCTCATCGGCAAGGAAGGCGGCGATGTGGCCGAGGTCCAGGCCCCCGGCGGCGTGCGGCGCTGGGAGATCGTGGACGTGCGCTACGTCTGATGCCTGCCCTGGAGCGAACGCGCGGCATCGGGCTGGCGCTCGACCGTTTCAGGCGTCTCTTGCCGGCGCTGTGGGCCGGCTGGCTGCTGTGCGTGGCCCTGCTGGCCACGCCGGCTGCTTTCGCCACCCTGGAGCGTGCCGTGGCGGGCCGCACGGCCGGCCGCATGCTGGCGCAAGAGGCCTACACCCGCCTGGCCCTGGCGGTGCTCTTGCTGATCCTGGAACGGGTTGCGGCGCGGCAGGCGGCACAGGCAGGGCTGCCGCACCCTGCGCTGGGGGCAGGCGTCATCCTCACCGCAGGGGCGCTTTTCTGCACGGTGGCAGGCTACTTTGCCGTGCAGCCGATGATGGCCGCAGCCCGCGAAGGGCAGGGCCCCTTGAGCTTCGGCCAACTGCACGCCGTCAGTGCTGCCTTCTTCATCGTGAAGGCAGCCCTGGTGGCCGCACTCGCGTGGCGCGGCACGCAGACGGCCTAGTCGGTGGCCTTCTTCTTGGGGCTGACCAGCCGGCGCTTCACGCGCTTGACCTGGCCGCCGGCGGTGACCCGCTCATTGCCGAAGACCTTGATCTTCTTGACGGTGGCGCGGTGGTTGCCGCTCTTGGAGAAGCTCACCACCTTGACGGTCCGCGGGCCGGGTTGGCGGTCTTCGCGCTCGACCTTTTCCTTGGGCGGGATCGGCCGCCACAGCACCAGCAGCTTGCCGATGTGCTGGATGGGCGCGGCGCCCAGCTTGTCGGCCAGTTCGATGAGCATGGCCGCACGGGCTGCGCGGTCGTCGGAAAACACGCGCACCTTGATGAGCCCGTGGGCATTGAGGGCGTGGTCGATTTCTCTTTCCACGGCCGGTGTGAGGCCGTCGCCCCCCACCATGACCACGGGGTCCAGGTGATGGGCTTCGGAGCGGTGATCCTTGCGTTGGGCAGGGGACAGAACAATGGCGGTCATGCGCCTATTATCGGACGCGGATGAAAGTCGCCACAAAAAGCAAGAAGGTCAACAAGGCGTGGCTCAACGACCACGTCAACGACCCCTACGTCAAGATGGCGCAGAAGGACGGCTATCGCGCCCGTGCCGCCTACAAATTGAAGGAGATCGACGAGACCCTGCGCTTGCTCAAGCCGGGGCAGGTGGTGGTCGATCTGGGCGCCGCGCCCGGCGCCTGGAGCCAGTATCTTCGGCGCCGCTTCGCGCCGGCGGGTGCGGCGGTGGGCGAACTCCACGGCACGATCATCGCCCTGGACATCCTGGATTTCGAGCCGATCGAGGGCGTGACCTTCCTGCAGGGCGATTTCCGCGACGAAGCCGTGGCCAAGGCACTGGCCGTGGCGCTGGACGGCCACCCGGTGGACGTGGTGGTGTCGGACCTGGCCCCGAACCTGTCGGGCATCGAGTCGTCGGATGCCGCGCGGGTGGCCCACCTGGTGGAACTGGCGGTGGAGTTCTCGACTCAACACCTCAGGCCTGAAGGCGCCCTGGTCTGCAAGACCTTCCACGGCAGTGGTTACAGCCAACTCGTGAAACTCTTCAAGGACACGTTTCGCACGGTCAAGCCGATCAAGCCCAAGGCCTCGCGCGACAAATCCGCAGAGACCTTCCTGGTCGGCTTGGGACTGAAGAAGCAGTAGTCTCGTGCCTTGCCCTCACAAACCCGTGCACCTCGCACGAATCAGGCGGCTACCGGGTCGACCGGGCGCCGAAATATTCTGGTCTTGACTGCTCTAGAATCAACCGCATATGCCGTGGAGTCCGGTGCGGTGTCCCCGCTGTACCGAACCGCAGAACTGGAAAAGGAGCCGCGGTGAACAATCAATGGTTTTCGAAGGTCGCTGTCTGGCTGGTGATCGCACTCGTGCTGTTCACGGTCTTCAAGCAGTTCGACCGCAGCACCTCGGCAGGCAACCAGATCGGCTACTCGGACTTCCTCGAAGAAGTGCGTGGCAAGCGGATCAAGTCGGTGATGCTGCAGGAGAACCCCGGCGGTGGCACTGAAATCGTCGCCACCACCACGGACGACAAGCGCCTGCGCAGCACGGCCACGTACCTGGATCGGGGCCTGGTCGGCGACCTGATCAACAACGGCGTCAAGTTCGACGTCAAGCCGCGCGAAGAGCCCTCGCTGCTGATGAGCATTCTCGTCAGCTGGGGCCCGATGCTGTTGCTGATCGGCGTGTGGATCTACTTCATGCGGCAGATGCAGGGCGGCGGCAAGGGCGGCGCCTTCAGCTTCGGCAAGAGCAAGGCCCGCATGCTGGACGAGGCCAACAACACCACCACGTTCAGCGACGTGGCCGGTTGCGACGAGGCCAAGGAAGAAGTCAAGGAACTGGTCGATTTCCTGAAGGACCCGCAGAAGTTCCAGAAGCTCGGCGGGCGCATCCCGCGCGGCGTGTTGCTGGTCGGCCCCCCCGGAACCGGCAAGACCCTGCTGGCCAAGGCCATCGCCGGAGAAGCCAAGGTGCCGTTCTTCAGCATCAGTGGCTCCGACTTCGTCGAGATGTTCGTCGGCGTGGGCGCTGCCCGCGTGCGCGACATGTTCGAGCAGGCCAAGAAGAGCGCCCCCTGCATCATCTTCATCGATGAAATCGACGCCGTGGGCCGTCACCGCGGAGCCGGCCTTGGCGGCGGCAACGACGAACGCGAGCAGACCCTCAACCAGATGCTGGTCGAGATGGACGGCTTCGAGACCAACCTGGGTGTGATCGTCATGGCGGCCACCAACCGCCCCGACATCCTCGACCCCGCCCTGCTGCGTCCTGGCCGTTTCGACCGCCAGGTCTACGTCACCTTGCCCGACGTGCGCGGCCGTGAGCAGATCCTCAATGTGCACATGCGCAAGGTGCCCGTGGGCCAGGACATCCGCGCCGACATCCTGGCGCGCGGCACGCCGGGCTTCAGCGGTGCCGACTTGGCCAACCTGGTGAACGAAGCCGCACTCTTCGCTGCCCGCCGCAATGGTCGGGTGGTGGAGATGCTCGACTTCGAGCGCGCCAAGGACAAGATCATGATGGGCCCCGAGCGCAAGAGCATGATCATGCCCGAGGAAGAGCGGAAGAACACCGCCTACCACGAGGCTGGCCATGCGCTGGTTGCCCGCCTGATGCCCAAGACCGATCCGGTGCACAAGGTGACGGTCATTCCCCGGGGCCGCGCCCTGGGCGTGACGATGCAGCTGCCCGAGGGCGACCGCTACAGCATGGACAAGGAGCGCATGCTCTCGACCATCAGCGTGCTGTTCGGTGGCCGCATCGCCGAAGAGGTGTTCATGAACCAGATGACCACCGGCGCCAGCAACGACTTCGAGCGGGCCACGTCCATCGCCCGTGACATGGTCACCCGCTACGGCATGACCGATGAGCTCGGCCCGATGGTGTACGCCGAGAACGAGGGCGAGGTCTTCCTGGGCCGCTCGGTGACCAAGACCACGTCGATGTCCGAAGACACGATGCGCAAAGTCGATGGCGTCATCCGCCGCATCATCGACGAACAGTACGGCACCGCGCGCCGCCTGATCGAGGACAACAAGGACAAGATGCACGCGATGGCCCATGCGCTGCTGGAATGGGAAACCATCGACAGCGACCAGATCGACGACATCATGGCGGGCCGCGCGCCTCGTCCGCCGAAAGACTGGACGCCTTCGTCGAACAAGCCCCCTGGCGGCCCCGCTGCACCGGTGGGCACCGACAGCGCGCCGGCCGCGGCCTGAAAGGCCCTCCGCACGGCCGCTTGATGCATCGGGGCTTCGGCCCCGATGCTGTTTCAGAGCCCCATCCGCACCCCTGATGCACTGGCAGACCGCACGGTTTCGCATCGACTTGTCCCGGCCTCGCGTCATGGGCATCGTCAACGTCACGCCCGATTCGTTCTCTGACGGCGGGGCACATGCCAAGGTGGCCTCGGCGCTGGCGCACTGCGAGCGGTTGGTGGCCGATGGCGCCGACATCCTGGACATCGGTGGCGAATCCACCCGGCCCGGCGCGCCGCCCGTGCCCTTGGCGGAAGAACTGCAACGCGTGCTGCCCGTGGTGCGCGGCGCGGTATCGCTGGGCGTGGCCGTTTCGGTGGACACCAGTGCCGTCGAGGTGATGCGCCAGGCCCTGGACCTGGGCGCGGACATCGTCAACGACGTGCGTGCCCTGCGGCGCCCCGGGGCGCTGGCCTGCGTGGCCTCCCACCCGCGCGCCGGCGTGTGCCTGATGCACATGAAGGGCGAGCCCGAGACGATGCGCGACCAGGCCGTCTATGGCGATGTGGTGGCCGAGGTCGCGGCCTTCCTGAAGCAACGCGCCCTGGAGGTCGAGGCCGAGGGCATCGACCGAGCGCGCATCGCCATCGATCCCGGCATCGGGTTTGCCAAGGCGGCGCGCCACAACCTGGCCCTGCTGGCGCGGCAGTCCGAACTGGCCAGCCTGGGCTGGCCCCTGCTGGTGGGTTGGTCGCGCAAGGCCACGCTGGGCCTCCTGACGGGGCGCCCGGTCCCTGAACGGTTGGCGGCCAGCCTGTCCGCGATGCTGGTCTCCGTGCAGCAGGGCGCGCGTATCGTGCGCGTTCACGACGTGGCGGCCACCGTCGACGCCCTGACGGTGTGGCGGGCCGCGAACGGCCCGGCCGACTTCGACCTCTGAACCGACAAGCATCCCCGACAAGAACATCAGCCATGAGCAGAACCTACTTCGGCACGGACGGCATTCGCGGCACCGTCGGCAAGGCCCCCATCACCCCGGATTTCATGCTGAAGCTGGGCCACGCCGTCGGCCAGGTGCTGCGGCGCGGCACGCAGCGCCCGGTGGTGCTGATCGGCAAGGACACGCGCATCTCGGGCTACATGCTCGAATCCTCGCTCGAGGCGGGCTTTGCCTCGGCGGGCGTGGATGTGCTGCTCAGCGGTCCGTTGCCCACGCCGGGCGTGGCGTACCTCACGCGGGCCCTGCGGCTCGACCTGGGCGTGGTGATCAGCGCTTCGCACAACGGGTTCGCCGACAATGGCGTGAAGTTCTTTTCGTCCCGTGGCGAAAAGCTGCCCGATGAGTGGGAGGCCGAGGTCGAGGCCGAACTCCTTCAGGAGCCCCGGTGGGTCGAATCAGCGTCGCTGGGCAAGGCTCGCCGGCTGGACGATGCCGGCGGCCGCTACATCGAGTTCTGCAAGAGCACCGTGCCGCACAGCCTGTCTCTCAAGGGCATCAAGATCGTCGTGGATGCGGCGCACGGTGCGGCCTACCACGTGGCGCCGGACGTCTTCCACGAACTGGGTGCCAACGTCGTCAAGATCGGCTGCAGCCCCGACGGGCTGAACATCAACGCCGGCGTGGGCGCGACGGCGCCGCAGGCACTGGTGAAGGCGGTGGTGGAGAACCGCGCGGATTTCGGCATCGCCCTGGACGGCGATGCCGACCGCCTGCAACTGGTCGATGCGCAAGGCCGCCTGTACAACGGCGACGAGTTGCTCTACGTGATGGCCGCCGACCGCATGGCGCAGCAGCGGCCCGTGCAAGGCGTGGTGGGCACGCTGATGACCAACATCGCCGTCGAGCAGGCCCTGGGCCGCCTGGGTATCAGCCTCGTGCGGGCCAAGGTGGGCGACCGCTACGTGCTGGAAGAGCTGACCGCCCGTGGCTGGCAGCTGGGCGGCGAGAGCTCGGGCCACCTGCTGGCGCTCGACCGCCACACCACGGGCGACGGCATCGTCAGCGCCCTGCAGATCCTGCAGGCGGTGCGGCGCAGCCGCGGCACGCTGTCCGCGCTGCTGGAAGGCGTGACGCTGTACCCGCAGACGCTGATCAACGTGCGCCTGCCCGAGGGCAGCGACTGGAAGCGCAACCGCGCCCTGGCCGACGCGCAGGCAAGGGCCGAGCGCGAGCTGGGCGACCAGGGCCGCGTGTTGATCCGCGCGTCGGGCACCGAGCCTGTGCTGCGCGTGATGGTTGAAGCGCGCGATGCCACGCAGGGCCGCCATGCGGCCGAGCGCATGGCCGCGGCTGCAGCGGCCGGTTGAGTCCCGGTGGCCCGGCGCGGTCCGGGGGGTTACTTCTTCGGCGGGATCAGCACCCGGTCCACGATGTGGATCACACCATTGGTGGCCGGCACGTCGGCAGTGACTACCACCGCATCCTCGATCGTCACGAAGTTGCCCGCCTTGGACAGGGCGACGCTGGCGCCTTGCACGGTCTTGGCCGACCCGGACTTGAGCTCGGCCGAGGTCACCTTGCCCGGCAGGACGTGGTACGTCAGGACCGACTTGAGCAGGTCCTTGTCTTTGGCGAGCTTGGCCAGGGTCTCGGGGGGCACCGCCTTGAAGGCCTCGTCGTTCGGGGCGAAGACCGTGAAGGGGCCCGGGCCCTGCAGCGTGGCGGTGAGGCCGGCTTCACCGATGAGGCGGGAAAGGGTAGAGAGTTGGGGCGTGCGGGCTGCCGTTTCGGCAATGGAGGCAAGGGGCGGGGTGGTGGCACACGCCGACAGCACCACCAGGGTGGCTGCGCTGCCAACGCGCAGGAAAAGACGCTTGTTCATGGATTTCGACTCCGATTCAGACACCGGCGCGACGGTATTTGACAAATGTGACCAATCCGTGAAACTCCGATGACGGCCTGTCATGTGTGCAGAACCATCAGATCCCGTCATGGATTTGTCATAAGCCCCCCCTAGAGTCGCGGCATCGTGCAAACAAACCCCCTAGGACCCTCCATGATCCTGACGACGCTGCGCTCTGCGTGTGTTGCCGCCCTGGCCGCTGTTTCCATCTCCGCCATTGCCCAAGACGTCACCGGCGCCGGCGCTTCGTTCCCGGCACCGCTGTACGCCAAGTGGGCCGACGCCTACAACAAGGCCACCGGTGCGAAGATCAACTACCAATCGGTGGGCTCTTCGGCCGGCATCCGGCAGATCCAGAGCAAGACCGTCGATTTCGGCGCCAGCGACGCCCCGCGCACCGACGCCGAACTGGCCAAGGACGGCATGCTGCAGTTCCCCACCGTGCTGGGCGGCGTGGTGCCGGTCATCAACGTGAAGGGCGTGGCCCCGGGCCAGCTCAAGCTGACCGGCGCCGTGCTGGGCGACATCTACCTCGGCAAGGTGGCCAAGTGGAACGACGCCGCGATTGCGGCCCTGAACCCGGGCGTCACGCTGCCCGACAGCGCCATCGCCCCGGTTCGCCGCGCCGACGGCTCGGGCACCACGTTCATCTTCACCAACTACCTGTCCAAGGTGAATGCCGACTGGAAGGCCAAGGTCGGTGAAGGCGCCGCCGTCAACTGGCCCACCGGCGCTGGCGGCAAGGGCAACGAAGGCGTGGCCGCTTTCGTGCAACGCCTGCCGAACTCCATCGGCTACGTCGAGTATTCATACGCCAAGGCCAACAAGATGGCTTACGTGCTCATGAAGAACCAGGCCGGCAACTTCGTCGAACCCGACGACCTCACCTTCAAGGCCGCCGCCGCCAACGCCGCCTGGGACAAGTCGTTCTACCAGGTGCTGACCGAGCAGGCCGGCAAGGACGCCTGGCCGATCACCGGCGCCACGTTCATCCTGATGTACAAGAACCAGGACAAGCCGGCGCAGGCTGCGTCCACGCTGAAGTTCTTCGACTGGGCCTACGGCAATGGCGACAAGATGGCCGCCGATCTCGACTACGTGGCCATGCCCGACAGCGTCAAGGCGCTGATCCGCAAGTCCTGGGGCGAGATCAAGGACGGCGCCGGCAAGCCCATCGCCTTCAAGTAACGCGACGCTGCCAGCCCAGGGGGCCTTCATCCACATGCATGCGGCCCCCGACAGCGACACCCTGAAACCCGGAGACCGCCCCGTGGCCGCAACCCTCCCAGCCTCACCCTACAAACCGGGCACCGAGGCGAGCCATTCCACCACGGGTGGCCGGCCCCCGACCCGACAGCGCCGCATGCCCTGGGCCGATGCGGCGTTTTCGCTGGCGGCGCACGGTGCGGCATGGCTCACGCTCGCGTTGCTGGTGGGCATCATCGCCTCGCTGGTGGTGGGCGCGTGGCCGGCCATCAGCGAGTACGGCCTGAGCTTCCTGTGGCGCAGCGAGTGGGACCCGGTCAACCAGAAGTTCGGCGGCCTGGTGATGATCTACGGCACGCTGACCACGTCGTTCATCGCCTTGCTGATTGCGGTGCCGGTGAGCTTCGGCATCGCGCTGTTCCTCACCGAACTGTCACCTGGCTGGCTGCGCCGCCCCCTGGGCGTGGCTATCGAGCTGCTGGCCGCTGTGCCCTCGATCGTGTACGGCATGTGGGGTCTGTTGGTGTTCGGCCCGATCCTGGCCACCTATGTGCAGCAACCCCTGCAGTCGCTGTTCAGCGGCGTGCCCATGCTGGGCTCGCTGGTCTCTGGTGCCCCCGTGGGCATCGGCATCCTGTCGGCCGGGATCATCCTGGCCATCATGGTCATCCCCTTCATTGCCTCGGTCACGCGCGACGTGTTCGAGACCACGCCCCTCATGCTCAAGGAGTCGGCCTACGGCCTGGGCTCCACCACCTGGGAGGTGGTCTGGAAGGTCGTGCTGCCCTACACCAAGACCGGCGTCATCGGCGCCATCATGCTCGGCCTGGGGCGCGCCCTGGGCGAGACCATGGCGGTGACCTTCGTCATCGGCAACTTCAACCAGCTCAACTCGCTGTCGCTGTTCGAAGCGGCCAACAGCATCACCTCGGCGCTGGCCAATGAATTTGCCGAAGCCAGCCCCGGGCTGCACCAGGCATCCCTGATCTACCTCGGGCTGATCCTGTTCTTCATCACCTTCGTGGTGCTGGCACTGTCCAAGTGGCTGCTGTCGGCCCTGAAGCGCAACGAAGGGAAGCGCACATGAGCATCGGCACGCTGGACGCCAGCCGGCAGCGCATCTATGCGCGGCGCAAGGCGGTCAATGCCGTGGCGCTGGCCCTTTCCCTGGGTGCCATGGCTTTCGGGCTGTTCTGGCTGGCATGGATCCTCTTCGAGACCATCCGCCTGGGCGTCGGCGGTTTGTCGCTGGCGGTGTTCACGCAGATGACGCCGCCGCCGCAGGCCGAGACCGGGGGCCTGGCCAATGCCATCGCCGGTTCGCTGGTGATGGTCTTGCTGGCCACCTTCGTCGGCACGCCCATCGGGGTGCTGGCCGGGGTGTACCTGGCCGAGTACGGCCAGGGCCGCTGGCTCGGCCGCGTGACCATGTTCATCAACGACATCCTGCTGTCGGCGCCGTCCATCGTCATCGGGTTGTTCATCTACACGGTGATCGTCACCCGGTTCAAGTCGTTCTCGGCCTTTGCCGGCGTACTGGCGCTGGCCCTGATCGTCATCCCGGTGGTGGTCCGCACCACCGAGAACATGCTCAGCCTGATCCCCAACTCTCTGCGCGAGGCGGCCTACGCCCTGGGCACGCCCAAGTGGAAGGTGATCCTGGCGGTGACGCTCAAGTCGGCGCAGGCCGGCGTGATCACGGGCGTGCTGCTGGCCGTGGCGCGCATCGCCGGCGAGACCGCCCCCCTGCTGTTCACGGCGCTGTCCAACCAGTTCTGGACGCTGAGCCTGGGCGAACCCATGGCCAGCCTGCCGGTGATCATCTTCAAGTTCGCGATGAGCCCCTACGAGAACTGGCGCGACCTGGCCTGGGCTGGCGTGTTCATCATCACCGTGGGCGTGCTCGTGCTGAACATCCTGGCGCGCGTGTTGTTCCGCAAGAAATCCTGAATCCCCGAGGACCCCACACCATGGATGCCAAGGTCGACATGTCCGTCACTGAGAAGGCCAAGGTTGCCGTGCGCAACCTGAACTTCTACTACGGCAATTTCCACGCCCTGAAGAACATCAACCTGGACATTCCCGCAGGCAAGGTCACGGCCTTCATCGGGCCTTCCGGCTGCGGCAAGAGCACCTTGCTGCGCACCTTCAACCGGATGTTCGAGCTCTACCCCGAACAACGTGCCGAAGGCGAGATCCTGCTGGACGGCGAGGACATCCTCACCTCCAAGCTCGATGTCTCGCTGGTTCGTGCCAAGGTGGGCATGGTCTTCCAGAAGCCCACGCCCTTCCCGATGTCGATCTACGACAACATCGCCTTCGGGGTGCGCTTGTTCGAATCGCTGCCCCGGGTGGAAATGGACGAGCGCGTGGAATGGGCGCTGAAGAAGTCGGCCCTGTGGAACGAGGTCAAGGACAAGCTCGACCAGAGCGGTTCGGGGCTTTCTGGCGGGCAGCAGCAGCGGCTGTGCATCGCGCGTGGCATCGCCATCAAGCCCGAGGTGCTGTTGCTGGATGAACCGTGCTCGGCGCTGGACCCCATTTCCACGGGCAAGATCGAAGAACTGATCCATGAGTTGAAGGCCGACTACACCGTCGTGATCGTGACCCACAACATGCAGCAGGCGGCCCGCTGCAGCGATTACACGGCCTACATGTACCTCGGTGACCTGGTCGAGTTCGGTGCCACTTCCGAGCTGTTCATGCAGCCCAAGAAGAAGGACACCGAGGACTACATCACCGGACGTTTCGGCTGAACGCCGAAGGAGCCCTCGACATGAGCGACAAGCATCTCTCCACCCAGTTCGACACCGAACTGAACGCCATCTCCAGCCGGGTGCTCGAGATGGGTGGCCTGGTCGAGTCCCAGGTTGCGCAAGCCCTGTACGCGCTGACGCAGTTCAGCGGCGAGACCGCCAGCCAGGTGCTGCAGCAGGAAGAGCGTGTCAACCAGATGGAAGTCGAGATCGACCGCGATCTGTCGGCCATCATCGCGCGGCGCCAGCCCACGGCCCGCGACCTGCGCCTGCTGATCGCCATCAGCAAGGCCATCGCCAACCTGGAACGCGTGGGCGACGAGGCCGCCCGCATCGCCCGCACCGTGCAGCGGCTGATCAACACGGGCGTCTCCTCGCGCCTGCGCCTGCCGGTGGCCGACCTCAGCTTCGAGGCCGACCTGGCCATCGCGCAACTGCGCAAGGCGCTGGACGCCTTCGCGCGGCTGGACACCGCCCAGGCGCTGGAAGTGCTCAAGCAGGATGACCAGATCGACCAGGAGTTCGACGGCCTGCTGCGCAAGCTGATCACCTACATGATGGAAGACCCGCGGACGATCTCGTCGAGCATCGACATCGTCTTCGTGGCCAAGGCCATCGAGCGCGTGGGCGACCACGCCAAGAACCTGGCCGAGGCCATCATCTACGTGGTCAAGGGCACCGATGTGCGGCATACCTCGATGGAAGCGGTCGAAAATGCCATCCGCTGACGGGCTGCTGCTGGAAGTACGGAGCGCAACATGAGTTCAGTGTTGGTGGTGGAAGACGAATCGGCCATTGCCGAGTTGATCGCAATCAACCTGCGCCACGCGGGCTTCGAGGTCACGGTGGCCACCGATGCCGAGAGCGCCAACCGCGAAGTCGATCGCGTGCTGCCCGACCTGGTGCTGCTGGACTGGATGCTTCCGGGCCAGTCGGGTGTGCAGCTGGCTCGCCGCTGGCGTGCCGATGTGCGCACCCGCGAGTTGCCGTTGATCATGCTCACCGCACGCTCCGACGAGGCCGACAAGATCACGGGCCTGGATGCCGGTGCCGATGACTACCTCACCAAACCCTTCTCGACCAAGGAATTGCTGGCCCGCATCCGCGCCGTGCTGCGACGCAAGGCCCCCGAGGCACTGGACACGGCCGTGGAGGTGAGCGGCCTGCGCCTGGACCCGGCAACCCGCCGCGTGACCCGCCGCATCGGCGAGGACATGCGCGAGGTCAAGATCGGCCCGACCGAATTCCGCCTGCTGCACTTCCTCATGACCCACCCCGAGCGCGTGCACAGCCGCGCCCAGTTGCTCGACCGCGTGTGGGGCGACCACGTCTTCATCGAAGAGCGCACGGTCGACGTGCACGTCAAGCGGCTGCGCGAAGCGCTGGCGCCCGTGCAGTGCTCGGCCCTGATCGAGACGGTGCGGGGCGCGGGCTACCGCCTGACCCAGAAGCTCAACTCACTGGCCGCCTGACGCTTTTCTCGCACGATGGGTTGGTGGCTCGCAAGGACCTTGGCCGCGCTGTTGGTCGTCGTGGCCGGCACGCTGGTGGGTGCATTCATCGGGGGGCTGTTCGGCCACCCGATCCCGGCCATGGTTCTGGGCAGCGTGGTGGCCACCGTCCTGCTGGTGCTGCGCGATTCTCGCCGCGGGCAGGGGCTGATGGACTGGCTGCGCGGGCCGCAGTCCACCAAGGCGCCCTCTGATTCGGGCTTCTGGGGTGAGCTGGCCTACCGCACCGAGCGGGAACTGCGCACCCGCGACCTGAAAATCAAGGCTGAGAGCCAGCGCCTGGACCAGTTTCTCTCGGCCATCGAGGCTTCGCCCAACGGGGTGATGTTGCTCGACGCCAACGACCAGATCGACTGGTGCAACACCGTGGCCGCCGAGCATTTCGGCATCGACCGCAACCGCGACCGGCTGCAGCGCGTGACCAACCTCGTGCGCATGCCGGCCTTCGTGGCGCACCTGCAGAGCGGCCGCTACGACGAGCCCGTGGTCTTCAGCGGGCCGCTGGGGCGCACGATGCTGTCGGTGCTGATCCGGCCCTACAGCGAAGGCATGAAGCTCGTGCTGAGCTACGACATCACCGAACGCGAGCGCACCGAGGCGATGCGGCGCGACTTCGTGGCCAACGTCTCGCACGAGATCCGTACGCCGCTGACCGTGCTGGCCGGCTTCGTGGAGACCATGGCCCGGCTGCCCCTGACCGAGGCCGAGAACCGCCGGGTGCTGGCGCTGATGCAGCAGCAGACCGACCGCATGCAGACGCTGGTGGGCGACCTCCTGACCCTGGCCAAGCTCGAAGGCAGCCCGCGTCCGGCCTCGGACCGCTGGCTGTCGATCCTGCCGGTGCTGCAGCAGGCGCAGGTGGATGCGCGCGCGTTGTCCACAGGGCGCCACACCATCGAGATGGAAGGCGGCGACGACGCCGAGATCGCCGGCAGCGAGACCGAACTTTTCAGCGCGGTGGCCAATCTGCTGAACAACGCCGTGCGCTACACGCCCGAGGGCGGGCGCATCCAGCTCCGTTGGCGCTGGCGGGCCGATTCCGGGGCCGAACTGGACGTGACCGACAGCGGCATCGGCATCGCCCGCGAGCACCTGCCCCGCCTGACCGAGCGCTTCTACCGCGTGGATGGCAGCCGGTCGCGCGACACGGGCGGCACGGGGCTGGGCCTGTCGATCGTCAAGCACGTGGCCCAGCGCCATGGCGGCGAGATCGAGATCCACAGCGAACTGGGCAAGGGCTCCACCTTCCGCATCGTGTTCCCGTCGCAGCGCGTGCGCCACAAGCGAGAGGCGGCCGCCCTGGTCGGCAGCTAGCTAGCGCCCGATTCGCCGATACACGAGGGTCAGCTCTTCCCGATCCGTCGGGCGCTGCACCTGGCCTGCCAGTTCCCAGCCCGGGGGCGTGGGCGGGGGCTCCGAGCGGGTGGACCGCACGAGGTAGCCGCAACGGCCTTCGGCAGCCGCAGGGCGGGCATCGACCTTCCAGCGGCCGAAGACCTCCAGGGCCGCCACGCCGGCCGGGGCCATGCCCGGTGCGGCGATGCAGGCATCGCGCGGCAGCAGGGCGGCCAGCCGGCTGACCAGCGGCCGCGGGCTGCGGGCGTAGTCCAGCGGTTGCAGCCACAGTGTCATCAGCAGCAGCCAGCACAGCGCCACACCGCCGGCCGGCAGCACCAGGCTCTTCCACAAGGCTTCCCGGTGGCGGCCCGTGCGCCACCGCACCAGCCACACCCAGGCCACCGAGCCTGTTGCCGCGAGCACCAGCGCCAGCGGCGAGAAGTGCGATTCATAGCCCGGCAGCAGCCGCGCCACGTTCGCGGCCTGCCAGGCCGGCACGCCGGTCTGCAAAGCGGCATAGACGAACCAGATCCACAGCGCGAAGAGCGTGAAAAAGCTCATCGAGAACCAGTCGATGGCGGCCGAGGCGCTGCGCCGCAGCGTGGGCAGCGCGAAGGCCGCCAGCACAGCCAGGCCCGGCAGCCCCAGCATCAATGCGCGGTCGTTGCCGCCCATGGCGATGTTGGCACCCAGCGCCACCGCCACCCCCACCAGCGGCACCGCCAGGTGGCGCTGTGTCAGGTGCCGGCGCCAGCGCCACAGGGTCCAAAGGGCCAGGGGCCACACGGGCCACATGAACCACAGCCACTGGCGCAGCATGTCGGCCACGCTTTCCAGGGTCAGTGCTTCGGTGCGCCAGTGCCAGGCGCCCATGGCCACGCCCAGCGCCGCGGCCAACAGCGTCGAGGCTGCCACCCAGCGGGCAAAGGACCGTGCTTCTTCGTAGCGCGACCGCGCGCAGACTGCCGTGCCCAGCACCCCGACCGCCAGCGCCATGGCCGGAGCCCCGCTGCCGGTGAGCAGGGGGAGGGCGGCCAGCACCGCCCAGCGTGGATAGCGGTGGCGAAAGGGTGCCGCCGCCAGAGCGTAGGTGTACAGGCTCAGTGTGCAGAGCTGCGCGAGTTCGGGCGTGGTCTCGTGGCCGAGCTGCAGCAGCCCGAGCGATGCCATCAAGGCCAGCAGGGCGCCATCGGCCACCGCCCGCGCGTAATCCACCGGGCTGGCTTCCCCGCCGAAGGCAAAGGGCACGGGTTGTGCCGCTTCCGTGCGTGCGAGGTGGAAGGCGGTGTACCAGACGAGGGCCAGCGTCAGCGCCAGCAGCAAGGAAAAGGGTACCCGGGCTGCCACGGCGGGGTCCAGGAAGCCCGAGGTGGCGGCGATGAAGGCCGCGCCCAACCAGTGCGGCAGCAAGGCCATGTCGGCCTGCACGCCACCCAGCGTGGGGGCCAGCCACGGCGCGCGGCCCTCGGCCAGGGCCGCCATCTGGCCGAACGCGGTCAGGTCGGCATTGCGCCACGGGTCGCGTCCGAGCAGGCCGGGGATGACGTAGGCCGCGCACAACAGCAGCAGCGGCACACGGGGCAGACGCCGCGCTCCGCGCTGGGTCACCAGCGCGGGTTTGGGGCTGGCGGGCTTCGGGGGTTTCACGCCAGGGGGCTGCGGGTTCCGGAAATGAAGAAGGCAGCCGCAGCTGCCTTGTCGCTAGGCCAGAAGCCCGGCCACACGTGCCGGGCCCGGCATCACTTCTTCAGGCCGACGCGGGCGAACTTGTTGCGGAACTTCTCGACGCGGCCGCCCAGGTTGTCCACGCTCTTCTGCGTGCCGGTGTAGAAAGGGTGAGTCTCGCTGGTGGATTCCAGCTTCATCAGCGGCAACTCGCGGCCGTCTTCCAGCGTGATCGTTTCGCGGGTCTGCAGGCAGGACCGGGTGACGAACTTGAAGCCGTTGGACAGGTCCTGGAAGCAGACCTCGCGATAGTTGGGGTGGATGCCGTCTTTCATGGATGCCTCTGCAATGAATTGGAAGCCACGCTGCCTGTTCTGGAATCTGAGGGCAACGCACTTTCCGGTTGAAACGGGCCTGTCTTCGGCCCGAGGTAAGCCCGCGAGTATAAGTTAGCCGCCGCGACGCATCATGTCGAAGAAGTCGTGGTTGTTCTTGCTCGCCTTCATCTTCTCGAGGATGAACTCCATTGCCTCGATCTCGTCCATCGGGTAGAGCAGTTTGCGCAGGATCCAGCTCTTCTGCAGGATCTCGGGCTTGAGCAGCAGCTCTTCGCGCCGCGTGCCGCTCTTGTTGATCAGGATCGAGGGGTAGACGCGCTTTTCGGCCATCCGGCGGTCGAGGTGGATCTCGCAGTTGCCGGTGCCCTTGAACTCTTCGTAGATCACCTCGTCCATCTTGGATCCGGTATCGACCAGGGCGGTGCCGATGATGGTCAGGGTGCCGCCCTCTTCGGTGTTGCGCGCGGCGCCGAAGAAGCGCTTGGGCCGCTGCAGCGCATTGGCGTCCACGCCGCCGCTGAGCACCTTGCCCGACGAAGGCAGCACGTTGTTGTAGGCGCGGGCCAGGCGGGTGATGCTGTCCAGCAGGATCACCACGTCCTTCTTGAGCTCCACCAGGCGCTTGGCACGCTCGATGACCATCTCGGCCACCTGCACGTGGCGGGCGGCGGGCTCGTCGAAGGTGCTGCTGATGACCTCGCCGCGCACGGTGCGCAGCATCTCGGTCACTTCCTCGGGCCGCTCGTCGACCAGCAGCACGATGAGGTGGATCTCGGGGTGGTTGGCCACCAGCGCGTGGGCGATGTGCTGCATCATCACCGTCTTGCCCGTCTTGGGCTGTGCCACCAGCAAGGCCCGCTGGCCTTTGCCGATGGGCGCGATGAGGTCGATGATGCGGCTGGTGATGTTCTCTTCGGCCTTGACGTCGCGCTCGAGCCTGAACTGCTCCTTCGGGAACAGCGCGGTCAGGTTCTCGAACATGATCTTGTGCTTGCTCTCCTCGGGCGTCAGGCCGTTCACGCGGTCGACCTTGACCAGCGCGAAGTATCGCTCACCGTCCTTGGGCACCCGCACTTCGCCTTCGACCATGTCGCCGGTGTGCAGGTTGAAGCGGCGGATCTGGCTGGGCGACAGGTAGATGTCGTCCGTGCTGGCCATGTAGCTGGCCTCGATGCTGCGCAGGAAGCCGAAGCCGTCGGGCAGCACCTCGAGCACGCCGTCGCCGAAGACCTGCTCGCCGGCCTTGGCGCGCTTCTTCATGATCGCGAACATCAGCTCCTGCTTGCGCAGACGCTGGACGTTTTCGATCTCGAGCGCCTCGCCCATGGCGATGAGTTCGGATACGTGCTGGGCTTTGAGTTCGGAAAGATGCATGGGGCATCACCCTCTGGCAGGTGCGCAGGCGGTTTTCGCACCGGGGGTGCGGACGTCTGAAACGCTGGTGGGGGTCGCCGAACCTACGCGGTCATGCCCGAGACGGCGGCCCTTGGGCCGGCATAAGGCAGTGCGCGGTGGCGAGTCAGCCGAAAGGCTCCGTTCGGATCCGGTAGCCCTTCGGTGACGCAGATTATAGATGACCGTCGAGGAAAGCGGTCAGTTGCGCCTTGGAAAGTGCGCCAACTTTGGTGGCAGCCAGCTCACCACCCTTGAACAGCATGAGCGTCGGGATGCCGCGGATGCCGAATTTCTGAGGCACTTCACGGTTTTCGTCGACGTTCATCTTGGCCACCTGCAGCCGGCCGCTGTAGTCCTTGGACACTTCATCCAGGATGGGGGCGATCATCTTGCAGGGGCCGCACCACTCGGCCCAGTAATCGACCAGCACGGGCTTGTCGGACTCGAGCACGTCGCTGCCGAATGAATCGTCCGTGATGTGTTTGATCAGTTCGCTGCTCATCGCATTTCTCCAGATGCCTCGGTACAGGGTTGCGGTGGGGCTGACCCCGAGGCACGTGGATTTTGGCACAAGGGTTCGACGCCCAGATGTGGCCAAGGTCGCATTCTCTTGATCGTCTCGATAGTCCGTGTCAAGGGCCCGGCGCGGCCGGTCGCGGCCGACATCGTGCACCGAGGCGCAACTATGGCTTGAATGACCCGTTGTTTCGCCCATCGCAGTGGCCTGCGCCAGGATTCAATCGGTCACCCATGGCCTTCCAGAGCAAAGACCAATCTGCAGCGCCGCGCGGCCAAGCCGTGCGCTGGTTCGGCCGCCTGCAGTTGTTGCGGCTGCTGGGCAAGAGTGATCGAACGATGGCCTGGCGCGTGGCCGACCCGGCCAACGGGCATGAGCTCATGCTGGTGCTGCCGCGCGTGCAGCCCGGCGATGCCGCTTCGCTGGAGCACTGGCAGCAGGCGGTGCGAAAGGCATCGCGCCTGAACCACCCGCAACTGGCGCCGGTTGTCGAATCGGGCGTGCAGGACGGCTGGCCCTACGTGGCCTACGACGTCCACACCCTCGCCACGCTGGCCGAGCGCGTGCCCGCCAAGGGCCTGGGCGCGCAGGAGGCCGCGTTGTGGGCCATCCAGTGCGTGCAGGGCCTGGCCTTCGCACACGAAGCGGGTGTGGCCCACCACGACCTGCAACCCTTCCTGCTGCTGGTGGACGATGCGGGCGCCCTGCAGGTGGCCGGCCTGGCGGTGGCCGCCGGGGCCGAGCCCGCGCAAGAGGCCCGGCGCGATGGCGCCGGCCCCGACACTGGCGGCCTGCGCCTGCACCGTGATGCGGCCGAGCGCGACTTGCTGGCCGCGGGCGTGCTCTTGCACGGCATGCTCACCGGGCAGCACCCTCTGGATGAGGCCGACATCGGCCGGGTGGTCGGCCGCCTGCCACCGCTGGGCCGTGAGATCCTGCGCCTGCCGTGGACCACCGCGCACCCGGTGCCCGAGCCCCTGCGCGCCATCGTCAACCGGGCCACCGACCGCCAGGAACGCCAGCGCTATCGCAACGGCCGTACCCTGCTCAACGCCCTGGAGGGCTGGCAACGCAGCGAGAGCAGTTCGGGCGGCGGGCCGCTGGCCCTGCTGGGCGATCGCCTGCGGGCCGCGGGCGTGCTGCCCTCGTCGCCGGGCGCCGCGGCGCGGGCGGCGCGGCTGGCCATGATGGAGCGCGAGCGAACCAACGAACTGGCCGACGTGGTGCTGGAAGACCTGGCACTGTCCTTCGAGCTGTTGCGGCTGGTCAATTCCGCCCAGGTGCGCGGTGCCCAGCTGTCGGGCAACGGCCCGGTGCTGACCGTGCGCCGGGCCATCGCCATGCTGGGGCTGGACGGCGTGCGGCGGGCGGCGCTGGCGCTGCGCCCGTGGCCCGGGCCGCTGGACGACGGCGGTGCCACCGCACTCCAGCGGCTGGCCGATCGCTGCAAGCGGGCGGGCCGGGTGGCCCTGGCGCTGCGGCCGGCAGGCTACGACTCCGAGGTGGTCTACCTCATCACCTTGTTGCAGAACCTGGGCCGTCTGGTGGTGCATTACCACTTTGCCGACGAAGCGCAGCAGATCCGCCGGCTGATGCAGCCCGCGCCGTCCGTGCGCGAAGGCGAACCCGAGGACCCGGGCATGGACGAGGAGGGCGCCGCATTTGCCGTGCTGGGCGTCGACATCGAGGGCATCGGCAACGCCGTGGCCCGCCACTGGGGGCTGGACGACGGCGTCGTCGCGATGATCCGGCGCCAGCCGCGGGCCACGGCCGTGCGCACGCCCGAGTCCGACGACGACATGCTGCGCACCCTGGGCAGCTGCGCCAATGAGACGATGGACGCGCTGCAGGTGCCCGCGCCGCGCGTGGCGGCAGCCCTGCAACGCGTGGTCCAGCGCTATGGCCGCATCCTGGGCATCAGCATGCGGGATCTCCAGGCCGCCCTTCAGGCCACGCCTGCCGGTGCGATTTCCTCGCCCTTGACCGCACCGATGCCGCTGGCCGAGGACCCGACTTGAGCCGATCCGCTCACGCGGTCGGCCATCTCGCGCGCTTCCAGTTGTTGCGGGAACTCGGCCGCGGGGCCCAGGCCCGGGTCTGGCTGGCCCACGACCCCCGTCTCGACCGCGAGGTCGCGCTCAAGCTGCTGGACCCGTCCATGGGTGCCGATGCCGTCAGCCTGTGGCTGGACGAAGCCCGCGCCGTGAGCCGGCTGACGCACCCCAACATCGTGCCTGTCTTCGAAGCCGATGAGGTGGACGGCCAGTCCTACCTGGTCTTCGAATACGTGCCCGGGCCGACCTTGGCCCAGGCCCGCCGCGGCAAGCCGGGCCTGCCGGCGCGCGAGGCCGCGACGCTGATGCTGGGGGTGCTCGACGGCCTGGCCGCCGCGCACGAGCAGGGCGTGGTGCACCGCGACCTGAAGCCTTCGAACATCCTGCTCGGCGCGGACGGCCGGGCGCGCGTGATGGACTTCGGCATCGCCGCCCGGATGGCCCAGAACGGTGCGGACGGCGCGCTTCAGGGCCGCATCGTCGGCACGCCGGGCTACATGTCGCCCGAAGCCGCGGCCGGCCTTGCGCCCACGCCGGCAATGGATGTGTTTGCCGCGGGCGTGCTGCTGGGCGAATTGCTCAGCGGCCAGCAGATGCTGCAGGAGACCGACCCCTATCGGGCGGTCGCGCGCATCCAGACCGAAGACCTGGTCCTGCCGCCGCACGTGGTGGTGGACGACGGGCTGCGCGGCGTCGTGCAGCGCGCCCTGTCGCGCGACCTGCACACCCGCTACGACAGCGCCCGCAGCATGCACGCCGCCCTGGCCGCCTGGCTGCAGCCCGCTGCCCAGTCCGAGCAGTCGGCCCCAAGCCACGCGACGCTGGAGTTCCTGCTGCGGCGCATGCGCCACAAGTCCGACTTCCCGGCGCTTTCGGCCTCGGTGGTGCGCATCCAGCGCGTGGCCAACTCCGACAAGGAAACCCTGGGCAGCCTGAGCGAAGAGATCCTCAAGGACGTGGCGCTGACCAACAAGCTGCTGCGCATGGTCAACACGGCGCACTTCAAGTCTGCGGCGGGCGGGGGCATCACCACGGTCTCGCGCGCCGTGGCCCTGGTGGGCTTTGCCGGCATCCGCAACATGGCCACGTCGATGGTGCTGCTGGAGCACATGAACGACAAGGGCCATGCCGCGCAACTGCGCGACGAATTCCTGCGCGCGCTGATGGCCGGCACGCTGGCCGGCGAGCTGGCCCAGCGCAGCCGGGCGCAGGAAGAGGCCTTCCTGTGCGCGATGTTCCAGAACCTGGGGCGACTGTTGACCGAGTACTACCTGCCGGAGGAGGCCCTGCAGATCCGCGAGCAGGTGGCCGCCCAGATGAACACGCCGGAAGAGGCCGCCTCGCGCGAGGTGGCGGCCTGGCGGGTGCTGGGCATGGGCCTGCAGGAGCTGGGCGCGGGCGTGGCCAAGGCATGGGGCCTGCCCGACAAGTTGCAGCGCGCCTTGCGCACGCCGCTGTCCGAGGTGCCCGGTCGCGCGGCTGGCCGCGGGTCGGACCCCGAGATCGAGCAACTGCGCTGGCTGGCCCGCAGCGCCAACGCGATGGTCGATGTGATCCGCAGCCACGACGGCGCGGCGCAGACCCAGGCACTGCTGCATGCTGCAGGCTTGTATGCCCCGGCGCTCGGCCTCACGGTCCAGGACCTGCTGGGCGCCACCCGGCAGGCGCGGCTGCAGATCACCGATCTCACCCGCGCCCTGGGCCTGAGCCTGCCGGCGGGTGCGCCTTCGCAGCGGCTGCTGCAGCAACCGGAATCGGCGACCGTGTTGATGTCGTCCGATGGCGGGGTGGCCGCAGAGGCTGCGCAGGCCGAGGCCCTGCTCGGCGCGGCCCTGGACGCCGCGCGGCTGGCTGTGGTCACTCGCTCGCTGGGCGTCAATGAACTGTTGCACCTCGTGTTGGACGCGATGCACGATGCCTTGCGCGCCCGCTGCGTGGTGCTGTGCCTGCGCGACCCCGCCAGCGGCCTCTTGCTGGGCCGGGTGGGCCTGGGCGTGGGCGGCGCTGAGGCCAGCGCGGCCTTCCGCATCGCACCCGATGCCCCATCCACGGGCGATGTGTTCTCGGCCCTGTGCGCCAAGGGCGCCGACTTGCTGGTGGCCGACAGCAGCACGGTGGCCAGCCGTCTGCCGACCTGGTTTCGCCAGCGCGTGAACGCACCGACTTTCCTGCTCCTGCCGATCATGGTCAGGGGATCTCCCATCGGCTTGATCTACGTCGACAAGGCGCAGGCCGGAACGCTGGTGCTGGAAGAGCCGCTGCTCGTGCTGCTGCGGGGCCTGCGCGACCAGGCGGGGCAAGCCCTGGCAGCGGCATCGCACAAGGGGCGCCGGGCCTGAAAGCGGCTGCGCCGAGGCGATGGAGCCATGGCAGTCAGGTGACGAGCCTTACCCCCGGCACTGGTTGCAACGCTAAGGGCTGCTTGGTTCCCCACCTGACCCGGTTGGGCGCGCTTCCATGCGGGGAGGCCCGTCGGGGGCTATTGTAGGCGAGCGGGCCGGCTAGCGCAGTTGCAGGTCCTCGCCGCTGTAGGTGATGCCCAGGGGCTCGATGGTCAGGCGCTTGGGGCCGGCCTCGACCTGGCCGGCCACCCAGGCAGGTACGCCGCAGGCCCGGGCCGTGGCCACGGTGCGTTCGGCGTCTTCGGCGGCCACATACAACGCGAAGCCCGCGCCCATGTTCAGCGTGCCGTAGGCTTCGGTGTCGTCCTGGCCGGCCTGCTGCTGGATGAAGCGAAGCACCGGCGGCACCGGCGGTACCGTGTGGATGCGGTAGCTGAGCGTGCGCGGGTGTCGCAGCAGCTTGCGCCAGCCGTGGCCGGTGATGTTGGCCGCATAGTGCACCCGCACGCCGGCTGCCCACAGGGCTTCGGTCACCGCCGGGTAGAGCAGGGTAGGGGCCAGCAGGGCTTGGCCGTAGCCCAGGCCGGGCTCGATCTCGGTCAGGTAGCCTTGGGGCAGGCGTTCGGCCAGCTTGCGCGCCAAGCTCAGGCCGTTGGCATGGATGCCGCTGGAGGCCAGCAGCACGATGGCGTCGCCCGGGCCCAGCTTTTCGCCCAGCGTCAGGCGTTCCTTGGGGTTGACCAGGCCCGTGCAGGCCGCGGCCAGGTCGATGCGCCCGCGCTCCACGATGCCCGCCAGGGCCGGCGTCTCGCCGCCGCCCCAGGCCACCCTGCAGGCGTCGCAGGCGGCCTTCCAGCCGGCCACCAGGGCCTGGGCGCGGGCCGCGTCGGCAAACCACTCGCTGCCGCCGGCGGCCCAGTAGGCCTGCACCACCAGGGGCGTGGCGCCCACCGTGATCAGGTCGTTGACCGCCATGGCGATGGTGTCCTGGGCGATGCCGGCGTAGAAGGCCTGGCCCGTCAGGCGGTGCATCTCGTCGGCCACCAGGGCCTTGCTGCCCAGGCATTCGACGATGCTGGCCACCATGAACGGGCCCACGTCCACCACGTAGGCCGATTCCCCGCGCGATGCCTCGATCTCGCCGAAGCCGTGTGCGGCCAGGTGGCCCGCCGTGGCCGCCGCGGCCCGCGGGGCGGCCACCTTCAGCGGATCGATCAGGTCGTACTGCACCCCGGCCTGGTCATAGCTCAGGGGGGCCGCGGCGGCTTGCGCCGCGGCGGGCGTGGTGGGATCGGCGGCAGGCTTCATGGGCGGCGATTATCGGGGGCCCCCGTAGAATCGCTGCGATGAGTTATGTCGTCCTGGCCCGCAAGTACCGGCCGCGCCGCTTCGCCGAGATGGTGGGGCAGGAGCACGTCGTGCAGGCCCTGACCAACGCCCTGCAGCAGCAGCGGCTGCACCACGCCTACCTGTTCACGGGCACGCGCGGCATCGGCAAGACCACGGTCAGCCGCATCCTGGCCAAGAGCCTGAACTGCACGGGCCCCGACGGCACCGGCGGCATCACGGCCGAGCCCTGCGGCGTGTGCACGGCCTGCACCGAGATCGATGCCGACCGCTACATGGACTACATCGAACTCGACGCCGCCAGCAACCGCAGCATCGACGAGATCCGCGACTTGATCGAACGCGCTGCCTACAAGCCGGGCGTCGGGCGCTTCAAGGTCTTCATGATCGACGAGGCGCATCAGCTCACCAAGGACGCCTTCAATGCCCTGCTCAAGACGCTGGAAGAGCCGCCTGACTACCTGAAGTTCGTGCTGGCCACCACCGACCCCGAGAAGATGCTGCCCACGGTGCTCAGCCGCTGTCTGCAGTTCAACCTGCGGCCGATGGCGCCGGCCACCGTGCGCGAACACCTGCAGCGCGTGCTGGCGGCCGAAGGCGTGCCCTGCGACGAGGGCTCGCTGCGCCTGCTCGCCCGCGCGGCCCGGGGCTCCATGCGCGACGGCCTGTCGCTCACCGACCAGGCCATCGCCTATGGCGGCGGCAGCCTTAGCGAGACCGTGGTGCGCAACATGCTGGGCAGCGTGGATCGCAGCCACGCGCGCAGCCTGGTGGCCGCGCTGGCCGGGCGCGATGCCGCGGCCCTCCTGGCCGCGGTGGACGGCCTGCGCTCGCTGGGGCTTTCGGCCGCGGGTACGCTGGAGGAAATGGCGCTGCTCCTGCAGAACATGGCCGTCGAGCAGGCGCTGCCCGGTGCGCTGGATGCCCAGGACCCCGAGGCCGCAGACGCCCGTGCCCTGGCGCCGCTGATGCCCGCAGATGAGCTCCAGCTGCTCTACAGCATGGTGCTGCATGGCCGTGCCGAGCTCAGCCTGATGAGCGACGAGTACGGCGCGCTGACCATGGTGCTGTTGCGCTTCCTGGCCTTTCCGTCGGCGGGCGCGGCGACAGCGCCGGCGCGCAACCCGTCGGCCGAGCCTGCGCGGCAGGCCGAACCCGCTCGCGAGGCCGCACGCGCCGCCCCCTTGCGGGCACCGGCGCCGCCGGCGATCAGCCTGCCGTTGTCCACGGCCACCCCGGCCCCGGCCCCTGTCGATCAACGCCCCGCCGACCAGGCCCTGGGCGATCGCTGGCACACCCTGGTGACCGAGCTTTCGCAGGCCGGTGCGTTGTCGGCGCTGGTTCGCGAACTGGCCACCCAGGGCGGCCTGTGCCGCATCGACGACAGCCAGTCGCCCCAGCGCTGGACGCTGTCCGTGGAGCGCGAGACCCTGCGCACCGTGCCGCTGCGCGACAAGCTGGCCGCCGCCCTGGCCACGGCCCTGGGCCACCCGATCGAGATCGAGCTCGAACCCGGCGTTCCCGCCGATTCACCGGCCCGCCGCGATGCCGCCGAGCGCCAGCGCCGCCAGGCGGCCGCGGTGGCCGCCATCGAAGGCGATCCGGTCGTTCGCGAATTGCTGGGCCAGTTCAAGACGGCGCGCATCGTGCCCGGCTCCATCAAGCCGGTCTGAGCACGCTGCCCGCCCGAACCCCCCCCACACCCACCCCGTACCCGAGGACCACACCATGATGAAGGGCCAACTCGCCGGCTTGATGAAGCAAGCCCAGGCGATGCAAGAGAACATGAAGCGCGCCCAGGACGAACTGGCGCAGATGGAGGTCGAAGGCCAGTCCGGCGCCGGGCTGGTCAAGGTCACCATGACCTGCAAGCACGGCGTCAAGCGCGTGGCCATCGACCCCAGTCTGCTGGCCGATGACAAGGACATGCTGGAAGACCTGGTGGCCGCGGCCTTCAACGACGCGGTGCGCCGCGCCGAGGAGATCAGTGCCGAGAAGATGGGCAAGCTGACCGCCGGGATGCCGATGCCGCCAGGCATGAAGTTCCCTTTCTGACATGAAGCCCCCAAGCTCGCTGGCGCTCGCTGCCCCCCGGGGGGGCTGTCCGCCGGTGGCCCGGCGCGGCCGGTTCCGCGGCGGGAAGCTTGGTCTGGCCCGAGTGCTTCAGCTGTTGCGGGGGGTGTTCGCCACCCTTGATACCTGACATGGCTGGAGAACCTGCGCTCGAAGGGCTGATCGAGGCCCTGCGCCGGTTGCCTGGGGTGGGCCTGAAGTCGGCGCAGCGCATGGCCTTCCACCTGCTGCAGCACGACCGCGAGGGTGCGCGCAGGCTGGCCGCCGCGCTGACCGACAGCATGCAGCGCATGCGCCATTGCCAGCGCTGCCACACCTTCACCGAAGGCACCCTGTGCAGCACCTGCCTGGACGGCCGCCGCGATGGCCGGCTGCTGTGCGTGGTCGAGACGCCGGCCGACCAGGCCGCCCTGGAGCGCAGCGGCAGCTACAAGGGCCTTTACTTCGTGCTGATGGGCCGCATCAGCCCGCTGGACGGGGTGGGTGCCGACGACATCGGCGCGCGTGAATTGCTGGAACGCGCCACCGACGGCGTGGTGCAGGAGGTGATCCTGGCCACCGGCTTCACGGCCGAAGGCGAGGTCACGGCGCATGCCCTGTCGCTGGCGTTGCGTGAGCGGGGGCTGAAGGTCACGCGGCTGGCGCGGGGCGTACCCGCTGGCAGCGAGCTCGAATACGTGGACCTGGGCACCATCGCCCACGCGATGGGCGATCGGCGCTGAGTCTCAGGGCGAGGCCAGCAGCGCCAGCACCGCCTGGTGGCCGCCCTGGCGGGCCATGTCGGCGGCCGTCAGGCCCCGATCGTCGCGAAGCTGCGGGTTGGCGCCGCGCGCCAGCAGCAGCTGGACCGCCTCGGCGTGGCCCTGGCCCGCGGCCCACATCAGGGCCGTGAGCTGGTTGGCGTAGGCGGTGTCCACGGCCACGCCCTGGTCCAGCAGCAACTGCAGAACCTGCGTGTGCCCCTGGCCGGCGGCATACACCACGGCCGGCTTGGCCATGCGGTCCAGCGCCGACAGCTGCGCCCCGGCCTGCAGCAGCGCGCGGACGATGGCGGTGTGGCCGCCATAACTCGCAGCCATCAGGGGCGTGACCCTGTCGACCGCGGCCATGTTGGCGTCGGCGCCGGCCTTCAGCAGCGCCAGCACCAGGGCCTCCTGGCCCTTTTCGCTGGCCATCATCAGGGGCGTCTTGCCCAGGCGATTGCGCGAGTCCACGGCCGCGCCCCGCTGCAGCAGCCGGTCGACCCCGGCGGCATCGCCGGCCCGTGCCGCCAGCAGCAGCTGCGCGTTGAGGTTCGGGTTGCCGGGCGCCTGCGCCAGGGCGGTGCCGGCCATGAATAAGGCGCAAAGTGTGGTGGCAATGCGACGTGTGATCATGTTGTCTCCTCGATCGGATGGGGCGGCTGGGGTGATGCCCGCGTTGTCCCGCGTTCAACACCACCGCTTTTGGGGCTATTCTGGCGCGAAAGCCGACGCAGGCCGCACCCCCGGGTGCCGGCCGCAGCCGAATCCAGATCCCTGAGCCACAGGGGTGCCGGGGCGGGACAGCTCGCCGCACGGCCTGTTCGACGTTCGACCAAAACGAGAGGAGACAATATGCTTCACCCGAAGAGCCCGCGGCATTTGCGTTCGCCGCTGATCGCCACCGCGCTGTCCCTGGCGGCCTTGACCGCGATGGCCCAATCCGAGATCCAGGGCAGCGCGGCGGCCACCGGTTTGCCCGTCCCCAAGGCCGTCAGCGTGCCGCAGGGCAGGCTGGATGCGGCCGACAAGGACGGCAGCAACTTCCTGCACTCCAATATGAACTACGCGCAGACCCGGTACTACCCGGCTGCGCAGATCAACAGTGGCAACGTGGCCAAGCTGCGCCCGATGTTCACCTTCCAGACCGAGGTGCTGGAGTCGATGGAAACCGCGCCCATCGTGGTCGACGGCGTCATGTACATCACCACCTCGTACAACCACATCTACGCGCTGGATGCGGTCACGGGCAAGGAGTTCTGGCACTACAAGCACAAGCAGGGGCCCGTCACCACCTACTGCTGCGGCCCCAACAACCGCGGCGTGGCCATCCTGGGCGACCGCGTCTACATGGGCACGCTGGATGCCAAGCTGGTTTCGCTGGATGCCAAGACCGGCAAGGTGCTGTGGAGCAGCCAGATCGCCGACCCCGAGGAAGGCTACTCCGAGACCATGGCCCCGGTGGCCGTCAACGGCAAGATCCTGATCGGCACCAACGGCGGCGA
>CAIJPE010000009.1 GCA_903822435.1 uncultured beta proteobacterium
AAGCAACTGATTTGATGCTGGCCAGGCATTAGTGACGCGAGGGTCGGGTGGCACGGGCCCAGGCCGTTGTCCTGTCCGTCAGCGCACAGACCGATGGATGTCTTCTCGCCTAGGCTGATCGGCTATGGCGCTCCCGTTCACGGTCGATGAGTTCTACGGGGTCTTCCGTGACTACAACACGGCCGTGTGGCCGGCGCAGTGGTTCCTCGTTGCCCTGGCCATCGCGGCGTTGGCAGCGGTGCTTAGGCCGCGACCCTGGTCCGGCGTGGCCGTGTCCGCGGTCCTCGGCGTTCTTTGGGCCTGGATCGCCTTGGCCTACGACCTGGCCTTCTTCGCGCGCATCAGTCCTGCGGCGTATGGCTTCGCGGCCCTCTCCGCCGCCGGTGCGGTCGTCTTCGGCTGGAAGGGCGTGATTCGGCGAAGGATCGCCTTCCGGTGGGTGCCAAGCACGAAGGGAGCGGCTGGCGTCGTGCTCGTCGCCTTCGCCCTGGTGGTGTACCCAGTCTGGTCGGCCTACGCGGGTCATCCCTATCCGGCAACGCCGACCTTCGGCCTGCCGTGCCCGACGACCATCTTCACCATCGGAGTGCTGTGCTTTGCAGTGCCACCCACGCCGCGAAGCCCGTTGGTCGTTCCGTTGCTGTGGTGCCTGGTCGGCGCCCAAGCTGCGTTTCTCCTGGGCGTGCTGCCTGACCTTGGCCTGATTGCCGCCGCTGTGGTGGGCCTGGGCCTTCTAGCCACCGCCGGTCAACGGCCTCGGACATCCAAACCATGATCACACGCAGGCAGTTCGCCGCTTCCACGCCGTTGCTGGCGGCCAGCGCTTTGGCGTCGTCCGGTTGCTCCTCGGAGCCAGCTTCCGCCGGCTACGAGGCGGTCGCCGAGCGCACTTGGCAGCCCGGTGCAGTGACGGATCTCAGCGGAGCGACGCTCGGGCGGGAACTGGTCCGCTGTGCCACCTTGGCGCCGTCCAGCCATAACACCCAATGCTGGAAGTTCGCGCTCGACGCCAACGGCCGGTCGATCAGCGTCTTGCCCGACCTGGCGCGCAGATGCCCTGCGGTGGACCCGGACGACCATCACGTCTTCGTCTCGCTGGGCTGCGCCACCGAAAACCTGATCCAGGCGGCGCTCGCCCACGGCCTCCAGGGCGCATCGAAGTTCGACGCAGCCGGCAATGCCGTGCGCGTGATGCTCGAACCCACCCGAGCGCAGACGACGCCCTTGTTCACGGCCATCCCGCTGCGCCAATGCACCCGCGGTGAATACGACGGCAAGGCCTTGTCCAGCGACGAACTGGCGCTGCTGCAGCGTGCCGGCAGTTCCGACACCGTGCGCCTGCTGCTGCTGACGGAGCGCGCGGCGATGGAGCAGACGCTGGAGTACGTGATTCAAGGCAACTCGGCGCAGTTGGCCGACGCTGCCTTCGTCAAGGAGTTGAAGGACTGGATCCGCTTCAACGGCAGCGACGCGGTTCGCACGCGCGACGGGCTCTACAGCGTGTCTTCTGGCAACCCGAACATCCCGTCGTGGATCGGTGACCTGGCGTTTCGCTGGCTCCTGACCGCAAAGGGCGAGAACGACAAATACGCGAGGCAGGTGCGCAGTTCCGCCGGGATCGCGGTCTTCGTCGGCCAGACCGCCGACAAGGCGAACTGGGTCGAAGTCGGGCGCTGCTACGAGCGCTTCGCGCTGCAGGCCACCGCACTGGGCATCCGCAATGCCTTCCTGAACCAGCCGGTCGAAGTGGCAGCATTGCGGCCGCCCTTCGCTGCCGCACTGGACCTGAGTGGCCAGCGGCCGGACCTCGTCGTGCGCTTCGGGCGTGGTCCGGGTCTGCCGCGCTCGCTGCGGCGGCCGGTCGACACCGTCCTGGTGTGATCGACACGGCGCGAGCCCAAGGAATTGCGATGACGATGCTGCTATGGGTTGGTATCGCGCTTGCCGCGTTGGTCGTTCTTGCGATCGGATTGCGCGCCCTCGGCGCTGCCCGGTGGACCGAACTGGTTCGCACACACACCACCCAGCTCGAATCGGGCAGCGTTGGCGCCCAGGGCCGGCTGCCGTCACCCGCGCGCTTCGACGCGCATGAACTCGAGGGCCTGCCGCTGCCGGTGCAACGCTACTTCCGCCAGGTGCTGACCGACGGGCAGCCGATCATCGCCGCGGCCACCCTCGAGATGACCGGCACGATGAACATGTCGGCTACCGGCGAGCAATGGAAGCCGTTCACGTCGCGGCAGCGCGTGGTCACCCACAGGCCGGGTTTCCTGTGGGATGCCCAGGTGTTCATGTTCCCCGGCCTGCCGGCACACGTGGAGGACAGCTACATCGCCGGCCACGGCAGGCTGATCGCCAAGGTGCTGGGCTTGTTCACGGTAGCCGACTCGCAAGGCGAGGGCGAGATCGCACGCGGCGAGTTCATGCGCTACTTTGCGGAAAGCCCCTGGTATCCCACCGCCTTGCTGCCGAGCCAGGGCGTGAGCTGGGCGGCAGTGGACGACGCTTCCGCCAACGCCACTCTCATCGATGGCCCGATCACCTTGACCTTGCTGTTCCGGTTCAACGACGCGGGCCTGATCGCCTCGGTGCGCGCCGAGGCGCGGGGCGCGGGGGCGGGGAAGGACGGGGTCATGGTGATGCTGCCCTGGGACTGCGCCTTGTCGGACTACAAGCCGCATGGCGGCATGCTGATCCCGATGACCGGTGAAGCTGCCTGGGTGCGGCCCGAAGGCCGCAAGGTCTACTTCGTCGGGCACGTCAAGACGCTGAGCCACGAGTTCCTGCCATGACGTTGCGGGCGCGGTTTCTTCGCGCTGACGTTCGCCTGGTCCTGGGCGTGCTGGGCGCTGTCGCCGGCCATCCGGCCGCAGCTGCCCTGGCTTGCGACCTTGCTGATGTTTGCCGGCAGCTTCGGGCTCAGCCTGGCCGCGATCGTGGTGGTGGCGAGCACCCGCCCGGTCGGTGGGCTGCGCGCCTGGCTGTCACGCTGCCTGCAGTGGCGCATCGGTTGGGGATGGTGGGCTTTCGCTTTGCTCGTGCCCCTGGCCGTGATGCTGCTGGCGGCGGGTCTGCACATCGCGCTGGGCGGAGGCATCGCCACCGCGCCCGCTGCCGGGCACCTGGTGATGACCGTCGTGAACCTGCCGCTTGTCCTGCTTCTGGGCGGGCCCCTGGGGGAAGAGTTCGGCTGGCGAGGCTAGGCGCTGCCTGTCCTGCAAGACCGGCTGGGATGGCGGGCCGCCAGCGTCGGGCTGGGCCTGGTGTGGGGTGTGTGGCACCTGCCGCTGTTCTTCATCGACGGCACCGCGCAAGCGCACATTCCGCTCGCGCTGTTCCTGCTGAGCGTCGTGGCGATGTCCGTCGTGTTCGCGTGGCTGGTCAACCGAACCGCAGGTAGCGTGGTGGCGGCACTGCTGTTCCACACGGCGATCAACTTCTGGCCATCCGTCGTGCCCGTCTTGCCCACCGAAACCAGCTACCGGGCCTATGCGTTCGTGGTCGCCACGCTGGTCCTGCTGGCACTCGGGGCCCTCCTGACCTCGGAGCCGATGGCTGGGCGCGCCGCCTTTGGAGGGCCTGGTTTCGCTGATGCGAAGCCATGAACGTGCTCTTCATCGCGCAGGTCGCAGTGCCTGCGACCCTGATCCTGTGGATGGCGCTTGCACCGCCACGCAGCGCGTCCGGCTTTGTCATTCAGTTCGCCGCCAGCGCCGCCTGTCTGTGGGCTGCCGCCTGGCTTGGCATCTGGCTGGTTCCGCCCTGGTGGGCGCCCTGGGGCTTCGGAGCAGGACTCCTGACTGCTGCGGGGCTGGCACTCCGTCAGCGCCGCCCGCTGGCGTCGATACTGCCTGCGACACCGGGGGCGTGGACCGTCGCAGTCGCGTTCACCGCGCTGGGCGTGGCTTCTGCCTACGGCATCCTCATCGCATGGCGCAGTCGGGCCGCGCCGCCGGCAGTCGTGAACCTGGCGTTCCCGTTGGGTGCAGGCCGCTACCTCGTCGTCAATGGCGGCAGCGGGTCCAGCACGAATGCCCACCTGGAAACGCTCGACGCCAGCGAGCCGCGATTCCGCGAGTGGCGCGGCCAGTCCTACGGCGTCGATCTTGTGCAGTTGGATGGACTTGGACTGCGTGCCAAGGGTCTGCAGCCGGCGGGCCCGCGTGCCTATCGCATCTACGGCGCCCGTGTGCTGGCCCCGTGCGCCGGGCGGGTCGTACTCGCAGTGGATGGTCTGCCCGACATGCGGGTTCCCGAGATGGACCGTGAGCACATGGCGGGCAACCACATCCTGCTGCGCTGCGCGGAAGCCGATGTTCTCATCGGCCACTTGAGCCCAGGTAGCGTGCAGGTCCGAGTGGGGGACGCCGTTGCGGCAGGGGTCTGGCTCGGCGCCGTGGGGAACTCGGGCAACACCGGTGAGCCTCATCTGCATGTTCATGCGCAGCGGCCGGGTCCTGCGGGCGCACCGATTGGCGGCGATCCCTTGCCGATCGTGTTCGACGGCCACTTTCCCGTGCGCGGCGACCGTATCGGTTCGCCATGAAGCTGAGCTTGCGACGGTCCGTGCTCATCCTCGCGGGCCTGGGCTTGGTCGGCGCGGTGGTCCTGATCGGGTGGCGGTTCAGCCGCGACATGGCGCTTGCCACGACGCGTGCCGCAAAGGGCGGGGTGTTGCTGCCCACGCGTTGCGGGCCGATCGAGTACCAGGAAGCGGGTACAGGCGTCCCGCTGCTCGTGGTGCACGGCAGCGGCGGCGGGCATGACCAGGGCATGGCCTTCGCGGGGACGCTGGCACGGCAAGGCGTCCGTGTGATCGCGATGTCGCGCTTCGGCTACCTGCGCACGTCGATGCCGGCCGACGCGTCGGCGGCCGCGCAGGCCGATGCGCACGTGTGCCTGCTCGACGCGCTCGGCATCGGCCGTGCAGCCGTCATGGGCGGCTCGGCCGGCGCGCCATCGTCGCTGCAGATGGCGATCCGCCACCCTGATCGGGTCAGCGCCCTGAACCTGCTGGTGCCGCTGGCCTATAAGCCCCCGACGCAGGCGGATTCCGCGCCACCGATGCCGGCGTGGGTCGAGGCCACGATGATGCGTCTGATCGGCTCGGACTTCCTGTTCTGGGCTGCCCTTCAGGTCGCCCGCGATCAGGTGATCAAGGTCGTGCTGGCCACCCCGCCCGAGTTGCTCGTGACGGCAAGCCCCAAGGAGCGCGCACGGGTGAATGCGATGCTCGACAACATTCTTCCGGTATCCACGCGTGCGCAGGGCCTGCGCAGCGATTCGTCGGTCGGCAAGCATCTGGCGCCATCGCCGCTGGAGTCCGTTCACGTGCCCACGCTCGTCGTCAGTGCGCGTGACGATGGCTACGGTACCTATGCCAGCGCGCAGTACACCGCCAGCCGGATCGCCGGCGCGAAGTTCGTCGGCTTCGACCAAGGTGGGCACACCTGGGTCGGGCATGACGATGAGGTGATGGCTGAGATCGTGATGCTGCTCGATCCGCCGGTCCGGCCATGAGGCTCACCCCGTGGCTGCTGCGGTACCCGGTGAGCAGCCATTTCGCGCTGGCCTGCGGCATCAGTTGGAGCGGCATCCTGATCGCCATGAGCGCCACGGATATCAAACTGCCCGACCTGAGGCCGTTGGACGCCGGACTCCTCTTCGCCTTCATGCTGCTTGGTCCGAGCAACTCCCGGTTGGCGTTGACGGCGGTCCGATGAGATCGCCCGCAGGACGCGGCCTGAACGTCGACGCGAAGCCTTCGACCCAAGGCGTGCCGGCCACCCGGTTGCCGCTGAGCTTCTTCCTGCTGGTCTTCGCACTGTCTGCTCCGTTCTGGCTGGCGGGCGCCATGACCGAGCTGCAATTGATGCCAGGGCTCTCGGTGAGTGCGCTGATGGCCTTCTGCCCCATGGCCGCCGCGTTGATCCTCGTTCACCGGGAGCGAGGGCGCGCGGGTGTGACCGAACTGCTGGGAAGATCGCTGGACTACTGCCGCATCCGAGCGAAGCGCTGGTACGTCCCCATCCTTCTCCTGATGGCCATCGTCAATCTGGTGGTGTTCGGGTTGATGCGCTGGATGGAGATGCCGGTGCCCCCGCCACAGATCCTGGTACCCGCGGCGCCACTGATGTTTGTGGCGTTCTTTGTCGGCGCCCTCGGTGAAGAACTGGGTTGGTCGGGCTACATCACCGATCCGATGCAGCAGCGCTGGAATGCGCTGCAGACCGGCCTTCTGCTGGGCCTCGTGGCGGTCCTCTGGCACCTGGTTCCGCTGCTGCTGATGGGGCGATCGCCGGGCTGGATCGCCTGGTGGTGCCTGTACGCCCTGGCGGCACGGATCCTCATCGTCTGGCTGTACAACAACACGGGCAACAGCGTGTTTGCCGTGGCGCTGTTTCATGCGACGCTGAACCTCAGTTGGATGCTGTTCCCCGTCAACGGCTCGCACTTCGACATGCGCATGGGCGGTGTGACCATGGCGATCGTCGCCGCCGTCGTCACCATGGTGTGGGGCCCCCCCCACGCTGACCCGACACCAGAAGGGCTGATCGAACGCGTCGATGCGAACCCTCGAGATGCTGCTATTGCTGGCCGATTTGGTGGCCTTGGTCATTCTGGTGGTTCCGCACTTGCGCGGCGCACGGTGGCAGCGTCTGTCGGCGATCGCCGCGATGGCGTTTGCCTTCGCACACTGGGTAGTGGAGGGGCCACGCTGGCAGATGGTGCCGGCGTATGCACTGACGCTGCTGTTGTTCGTGTTTTCGATGGCGGAGTGCGTCGGCGTTGAAGGTGATTCCACGGGAGGGCGATGGCGCACACGCATCACGATCGGATTGGGTCTGGTCGCGCTCTCCATTTCAGCGGCTCTTTCGATGATCGCGCCGGTATTTCACTTCCCACCTCCGACGGGGTCGTACGCCATCGGAACACTGACCTACCACTGGATCGACACCGCTCGATCTGAGGCCTTCGCCGTCGACTCGTCTGCGCGCCGCGAACTGATGGTGCAGATCTGGTATCCGGCCCAAGCGAAAGTGTCGGGCCCCCGTGCGGCCTATCTGCCGGACGCAGCCGCCGTGACGGCGGCATTCGCCCGCATCCAGCACAAGCCGGCGTTCGTCTTCGGGCACCTCCAGTACGTCACGACCCACGCCATGCCTGCTGCCCCTGCGGCCAGCGAACTGCCCAGCTTCCCGGTGCTGCTGTTTCTGGAGGGCGCCACGGGGTTTCGCCAGATGAACACCTACCAGGTCGAGCATCTGGTCTCTCACGGCTACATCGTCGTCGCCATCGATCAGCCTGGTGCGGCAGCGGCCGTCGTCTTCCCGGACGGCCATCAGGTCACCGGGCTCGACCTGCCGGGGTTCCAGGCCACCGTGGGCCCGAGCTACCTGCCGCGCGGACCCGGTTCGCCGCCGACCGGCATCCCCATCCCGCCCGGTCTGGCACTGCAGGGCGGCAGCATCATCACGTACCTCGCGCAGGACGTCGTCTTCACGCTGGATCAGCTTGCGGCTTTGAACCGGGCGGACCCGAACCGCATCCTCACTGGCAAGCTGGACTTGCAGAGCGTTGGCGCGTTCGGGATCTCGCTGGGTGGCATCGTCGTCGGCGAATCTTGCCGACGCGAGTTGCGGCTTCGTGCGTGCCTGATGATGGACGCTCCGATGTCCACCGATGTGGTTCATGCCGGGTTGCGGCAGCCGAGCATGTGGATCACTCGAGACGCTGACAGCATGCGGCTCGAACGGCGGCGTGCCGGCGGCTGGCCGGAGGCGGAGATCGAAGCCCATCTGAAAAGCATGCGCGCGGTCTACGAGGGCCTATCAGGTGCGGGCTATTTCGTTTCCGTGCCCGGGATGTTCCACAGCAACTTCACCGACATTGCGAGTTGGACGCCGATGGCCTCACGAATCGGAGTTGCCGGGCCGATCGACCCAGGGCGCGCCCACGACATCGTCAATGGCTACTCGCAGGCGTTCTTCGACTGTCACCTTCTCGGTCGTCCGTACAAGCCGATTGGGCAAGGGTTTCCGGGGCCGTACCCAGAAGCGCGCCTGGAATCGCGCCGCCCGTGACCAGCGGCGCGCCGCGGAGTCGGCCGTGCTGCAAGGCAACTCATCTTCGTGACCTGAGGACATTGCTGTGGCTGGACTGCGCGGCCTTCAGGCGAGCGCCTCGGGTTTACTTTCCTTGACGTAAACCCCACGGGTTAACCCGACGTTGTAGAGGCAAGCCGGGCAGATGCCGGGCCCGCTCAAGAGACTCGGAGCCAAAACGAGCCTCTTCCCGGAATCGAACATGACCACCACCAAGACCCTGCTCGTCGCCGCTCTGCTTTCCAGCGTTGCCGCGATGTCCTTCGCCCAAGCCCCGGCCGCGCCCAAGGCACCGGCCCCCAGCGCTGCCGTCGCGACGACAGCTGCACCTGTTGCAGCCGATGCCACGACCACGAAGAAGCATCACGGCAAGAAGCACGCGGCGAAGAAGGTCGACGCGACTGCGCCGACCGCGGCCGTCACGAAGTAATCGAGCGTCACCGCCATAAGCGGGGCTGAGGCTTCTCAGCCCCGCTTCGCGTTTGTGCGGCTGTGGTGCCCCTCCCCAGCGGGACTGTGGCTGCCATCACGTGTTCTTGGGCCCTTGAGGACGGCGACGATCGCCATCGGGTGAGCGTGCGCCGATTCCAAGTCTGCCCTGAGCCATGCAACATCTTCTCCGGCGCTCAAGGGCGGGTGGCATCACGACCACGGTATCGACGCCAGAGGAGCTCGCTGAATGCGGCCAATGTTGGCAGGAGCACAGACGCGCGACCCACAGGTCGCGACGCTCGGCTCTTTCCTACCAACAACCAAACCGATCAGGAGACTCGCCATGGCCGCCGAGACCAAGAAGGAAAGCAGCGCATCCGACTTCAACCCGTTCCGCGATCTGACCAAGACCTTCGAGCAGTTCAAGATGCCGGGCGTGGACATGAATTCCTTCGTCGACGCCAGGCGCAAGGACGTGGAAGCCCTGGTCGCCGCGAACAAGATCACCTACGAGGCACTGCAAGCGCTGGCACATACGCAGGCCGACATGCTGACGCAGGCCATGCAGGGCATGCAGGAGTCCGCGAAAGGCATGCTGGCTAGCGGAGAAACGGGCGGAGCGAAGGCGGCGGACATGGCCAAGCACACCGAATCGGCTCAGAAGGCCTGGCAGAAGATGCTCGCCGACATGCAGGCGCTTGCCGAGATGGTCCAGAAGGCCCAGAAGGACGCCATGGCCGGCCTGACCGCAAGAGCCACGGAGAACATGGGTGCGATGAAGGGCCTGACGCACACCAAGTAGCAGGACCGGTATCAGCGTCCACGCTGGGCTAGTGCCTCGGCCCTTGCTCTGAACACGGTGCACATCGCCTCCGGCGGCTGGCGCCGCCCCACGGAAAGCCGGTGAGGGGAGCACGCGACCATGAGTCAGCAAGGCCGGGTTCGCAACGGTGCACTGCGCCATCGGATCATGTCTGCCGAGGCCGCCGCCGAGTTGATCCAGCCCGGTGACAACGTCGGCATGAGCGGGTTCACCGGTGCCGGCTACCCCAAGGCCGTGCCGGGCGCGTTGGCCAGGCGCATGCACGCGGCCCACACAGCGGGCATACCGTTCAAGGTGGGCATCTGGACGGGTGCTTCGACAGCGCCGGAACTCGACGGAGCCCTGGCCGCGGCCGACGGCGTCGAGTTGCGCCTGCCCTACCAGTCCGATCCGGTGAGCCGCCAGCGCATCAACGACGGGCTGATGGAGTACATCGACATCCACCTGTCGCATGTGGCGCAGTTCGTCTGGTTTGGCTTCCTCGGCAAGCTCGACGTCGCAGTCGTCGAGGTGACGGCAATCCTTGAAGATGGCCGGCTGGTTCCTTCGACATCCATCGGCAACAACAAGACCTGGCTAGACCTGGCCGACAAGATCATCCTCGAGGTCAACAGCGCGCAGGCCCCTGAACTGGAGGGCATGCACGACGTGTACTACGGGACGCAATTGCCCCCGCACCGACAGCCAATCCCGCTCGTGCGAGCCAGTGATCGCATCGGCGAGCCCTATCTGCGCTGCGATGCAGCCAAGGTCATTGCCGTCGTCGAGACCCACGCCGCCGACCGCAACACGAAGTTCGCCGAGCCGGACGACAATTCGCGCCGCATCGCGGGCCACATCCTCGAGTTCCTGTCGCACGAAGTGCGCAAGGGGCGGTTGCTGCCCGAATTGCTGCCCTTGCAGTCGGGCGTCGGCAACACCGCCAATGCCGTCTTGGCCGGACTGGAAGGCGGCCCGTTCGGGCAGCTCACGTCGTACACCGAGGTGTTGCAGGACGGGATGCTGAGCCTGATGAAATCCGGCAAGCTGGCATTCGCATCCGCCACGGCGCTCTCGCTCAGCGACGGGGCCATGGCCGAATTCAAGGCCCATCTGGCGCACTACCATCCGCGCATCCTCTTGCGGCCGCAGGAAATCAGCAACCACCCTGAACTGATCCGCCGCCTGGGCGTGATTGCGATGAACGGGATGATCGAGGCCGACATCTACGGCAACGTGAACTCCACGCATGTGCTGGGAACGCAGATCATGAACGGGATTGGCGGCTCGGGCGATTTCGCGCGCAATGCCTACCTGTCCATCTTCATGACCGCATCGACGGCCAAGAACGGCATGATCTCGTGCATCGTGCCCATGGTCTCGCACGTCGACCATACCGAGCACGATGTGCAGGTTATCGTCACCGAACAGGGACTGGCCGACCTGCGCGGCCTGTCGCCCAAGCAGCGCGCCCGCGTGATGATCGAGAACTGCGCGCACCCGGACTTCCGGCCCGCCTTGCACGACTACTTCCGGCGCGCGCTGGATCAGTCACCGGGCAAGCACACGCCGCACTTGCTGCGGGAAGCCTTCGAGTGGCACCTGAAGGCTCAGCAGGGCCGTCGAATGGCTTGAGCCGCAGTCGCGCAGCAGTCAGGATCGAGGGCTTGCAAGCGACGATCGGCGCATAGCCCAATGGTCTTCGGTGTTAATCGGTCCGCCCTTCGGAGCATAGGCACAGGCAGACGCCCGGCGGCGACTGACTCGCCCAGTGGGGACACTGGGCGCCGCTATTCCATCCAAGCGCTCGACTGCATCAGTTGCCAACCTCGATTCCGCGGAACTGAGGTTTTGCCGCAGTGGGCCCACCGACGCTCTGCCGCGGATGAGCAGCAGATTGGGCGACACGCTAGGAACCATCCAAGGGCGACGTGCATCGGTGCGCTCCTAAACTGGGCCGCCAATTCCGACAAGGCATCCGATTGAAGCGGAGCACTACCGTTGGGCAAGAAGAACGAAACTTTGGCGATGCCGTCTCGTGCAGATCGTCAAGGACTTTCTCGTCGTGCTGCTGCGTCAGGTTGTACAAGTTCTGCAGTCATGCGAGCGGACACACGCGCCGGCGGCGCCGGAACCACAGTCAGCTTCACGGCGGCAAATCCAGGCCTGCGAGCGTCGCTGATGGGTCGAGGCCGGGTTTTCCCGAGTGTCCGCTATGCTGCCGGCCAGCTTGAACGGCAGCTCTACTGATGACTGGCCGACGCTGCGTGAGGCAGCCCACGACCCACAGGAGCCACTCACTG
>CAIJPE010000010.1 GCA_903822435.1 uncultured beta proteobacterium
CGGCATAGGAACTACGACGCCGAACTACACGCTTGATACCAACGGCACGATCAATGCCGGCATGGCGCTTTGTATTGCGGGTAATTGTAAAACCTCATGGCCCAGTGGCGGCAGCACGGCCCGCGTTCAGCTGCAAGCGGCGCGGGTTCTGCCCGTCGTGCGGTGCGCGGCGCCTGTCGCAAACGGCGGCGCACCTGGTCGACCACGTCATCCCGCACGTGCCGGTGCGGCGGTGGGTGCTGTCCTGGCCGATCCCGCTGCGCGTGCAGCTGGCCGCGCAGCCCGAGCTGGTCACGCCGGTGCTGCAGGTGGTGCAGTGCGTGGTCACGCGGCATCTGCTGGACGGCGCCGGACTCAAGGCCGATGAAGGTAAGGGCGGCGCCGTCACGCTGATCCAGCGCTTCGGGTCGGCGGCCAGTAATCGTGGCCCGAAGGCCCTCTTGACGGGGACCGCCGTGTTCTGGTTCAGTCAGATGTCCAGTACATGCCGAAGCATGTGGAACGGCACCCGCCAGGTGCCCCCATCGGTTGTGCCGATGGACGCAGTGCGGTGGTTGATGCGCACGATTACGCCGGTGATGACCCGGCCGTCGCGGTCGTCGAAGGTGACGGTGTCTCCGCGCTGGAAGTCACGCGCTGGCGTCGCTGCGGTCACGGGCTCCGGCGGAGGCTCGTAAGTCGATGGATCCGGTGCTCGCTCGGTGTTGGTATATCCCTGCATCGCCAGGCACGGGATCTTCCACGTTCTCTTGGTGCCTTGCTCGAGCACCGTCGCCTGCGTGTCCTTGAAGGCGATGATCTTGCCGCTGCGCATCTGCCCGTCGCGGAAGTCGACGAAGCGAACGGCCTGTCCCAGATGCAGGTTCGCTCGCGCGGCCAGACCGCGACGCGGGTCGGCCAGCAGGCCTTCGATGATCGCCTTGAGTTGGTACAGCTGCAGACTGCTGGCGCCCCCGAGGGCTTCGATCATGCGCGGGTCGATGGCTGGCGTGTTCAAGCTGAGGTCCTCGTGCTTGCGCCAGTCCGTGCCAGGGACGGCAGCCTTTTCAGGCGGCCAAGGTGTCGATGGCCTGTGCTCGATCGTCGCGCCGCCGGGGCATGTTCCACGGCAGCAACTCGTCGATGCGGTTGATCGGATGGTCGGCGATGCGGCCGAGCACTTCACGCAGGTACGCTTCTGGGTCGAGCCCGTTGAGTTTGGCCGTCTCGACCAGGCTGTAGATCGCCGCGGCACGCTCGCCGCCTGCATCTGAGCCCATGAAGAGGTAGTTCTTGCGCCCCAGGCTGACGCCGCGCAGCGCGCGTTCGGCGGCATTGTTGTCCATCTCGATGCGCCCATCATCGATGTAGCGCGTCAGCGCCTGCCACCGTGTCAGCGAGTAGCCGATGGCCGCCGCGATCTCGGACTTCGCCGAGACGCGCCCCGCCATGTCGCCCAGCCATGCGCGCATCTCCTGCAGCAGCGGTCCTGCGCGCGCCTGTCGTTGTCGTCGGCGCTCCTCGGGCCGCTGGCCTCGGATGTCGGCCTCGATCGCGTACAGCGCGGCGATGCGCCCGAGCGCCTGCCCGGCTACGGTGTCAGGAGCGCGCCCCTGGCTCAAGTGCAGTTCCCACCACGGTCTTCGCGCGTGGGCCCAGCAAGCCGCCTCGACGACGTGGCCGCTGGCGTAGAGCTTGCCCCAGCCGCCATAGGCGTCGGCCTGCAGGATCCCGCTGAAGGACTTGAGGTGCTTCTGCGGATGTTCACCCTTGCGATCAGGTGAGTATTGGAACCAGACAGCCGGCGGGTCTTGGCTGCCCGCGGGCCGGTCGTCCCGCACGTAGACCCAGAGTCGGCCGGTCTTGGTGCGGCCGCGTCCCGGATCCAGTACGCCGACCGGCGTGTCGTCGGCGTGCACCTTCGAGCCGGCCAGTGCGTAGCGGCCCAGCGCTGCGACCAGCGGATCGAGTAAGTCGTCACCCTGCTCGACCCAGCCCGCCATCGTCGAGCGGTCGATGCTCACGCCGTCGCGGGCGTACATGCCGCTCTGGCGATACAGGGGGATATGGTCGCAATACTTCGCGACCATGACGTGTGCCAACAGGCCCGGGCCCGCCATGCCGCGGGCGATCGGCCGAGTCGGCGCTGCGGCCTGGAAGATCGCCTCGCACTGGGTGCACGCCAGCTTCGGCCGGACGTGGCGGATGACCTTGAAGTGCGCGGGCACGTACTCGAGCTGTTCGGAGACGTCCTTGCCGATCAGGCGAAGCCGGCCCCCGCAATCCTTGCAGCCACAGGCCTTGCCGTCCGTGTCCTGATGGGTGTCGCTCGTCTCGGGGCGATGGTTCTTCGTGTCGCGCGGCAAGTGAGCCGGCAGCTTGCGATCGACTTCTTGCGTGTTGGCCGCTTCGGCCTTCGAGGTCGTCGC
>CAIJPE010000011.1 GCA_903822435.1 uncultured beta proteobacterium
GCGCAGCCGGGCGCGAACGCGTGGCCGAGGGCGGGAGCACCCGTGGCGTGGCCGAGCCTGCCGCATCGGGCCAGGATCCGGCCGGCCCCGGCACGGCAGCCGTTGCCATGCAAGCCGCACCAGCAGGCAGCGCCGTGCCGATCGAACGCGGCAGCCCGGCCACCGCTCCGCACCGCGTCGATGCCAGCCCCGGCAGCGTGGCCTTCGGGGCCGAGGTGGGCACGCGGATCATCACCTTCATCCGGGACGGCGTGCAGCACGCGCGCCTGGAGCTCAACCCGGCCGACATGGGCCCGGTCACGGTGCAGATCCAGCTGGACGGCCAGGCGGCCCAGGTGCACCTGGCAGCCGACCATGCGGACACGCGGCGGGCACTGGAGCAATCCATGCCACAGCTGGCCACGACGATGCGCGAGGCCGGCCTGACCTTGAGCGGCGGCGGCGTCTTCGAGCAGCCCCGCTCGACCCAGCAGGATCGCAACCCGAGCGCGCCGCGCAGCGCCAGCCGCGCCGCGGGCGCAGGCCCGGAGGCGACAGCCGGCGGCGTGGCCGCCCTGGCACCGGCCACCGCCCGCCCCCGCGGCGTGGTCGACCTGGTGGCCTGAGCCGGCAGCTGCGACGCCCCGGCGGGCGCCCGCAGCACGGCAGATTGCAGGCCCGCGTGGGCGGTGTGAAGCCCCCTTTTGCGGCGCTTATCGGCGCTTGGCAGGCGGGGGGCGGTCTCAATAATGGTCCTGAGCTGCCGACCGCCCACCCCGCGGCCGAGCTGCAACCCGTGCGCCAGATCGTCGCACCCGACCCGCAGGAGAGCGCATGTCCACCGCCGCCGCCGAAGCACCGCCGCCCGCCAAGGGCAAGAAGAAGCTGATCATCATCATCGCCGTCGCAGTGCTGGTGCTGGCCGCCGGTGGCGTGGGCGCCATGCTGCTCCTGAAGAAGAAGGCGGTGGACCCCGATGCCGAAGGCGACGAGCCCGTCGCGACAGCCAAGGCCGCGTCCAACCACGACCCCAAGGCCGTGCCGGCCTTCGTCCCGCTCGAAGCCTTCACCGTGAACCTGGCCGACCGCAATGCCGAGCGCTTTGCCCAGATCGGCATCACGCTGGAGATCGAGGACGCGCACATGGCCGAGCAGATCAAGAACTACATGCCGGCCATCCGCAACAACATCCTGATGGCCATTGCCGACCGCACGGCTGCCGAACTGATGGACCGCGAAGGCAAGGCCAAGCTGGCCGAGCGCGTTCGCAAGGAGACCTGCAAGGTGCTGGGATTCGAGGTGGAAGACGAAGAGGCCGACGCAGAGACCGACAAGGCCGACGGCGAAGACAAGGCCGACAAGAAGCCGAAGAAAAAGAAGAAGAAAAAGGCGGCGCACGCCGAGTTGCCGGTCAAGGCCGTGCATTTCTCGAACTTCATCATTCAATGAGCCTGCACTCCAGCCGTCCCTCTCGATGAACCAGCAGATCCTTTCGCAAGACGAAGTCGATGCCCTGCTGCAGGGCATCACCGGCGAGAGCCAGAAGCTCGAGCAGGACGACACGCCCGCCGAGGGCATCCGCGACTACGACCTGGCCAGCCAGGAGCGGATCGTCCGCGGGCGGATGCCCACGATGGAGGTCATCAACGAGCGCTTCGCGCGGAACATCCGCATCGGGCTGTTCAACTTCATCCGCAAGAGCCCCGAAGTGGCCATCGGCGGCATCAAGGTGCAGAAGTTCAGCGCCTTCCTGCGCGAGATCGTGGTGCCCACGAACTTCAACATCATGAACGTCAAGCCGCTGCGCGGCAACGGCCTGATCGTGTGCGACCCGAGCCTGGTGTTCGCGGTGATCGACGCGTTGTTCGGCGGCGTGGGCAAGTTCCACACGCGCATCGAAGGGCGCGACTTTTCGCCCACCGAACTGCGCGTGATCCTGCGCCTGGTGGAGACCGTCACGGCCGAATACAAGAAGGCCTGGACGGGCATCTATCCCGTGGAGCTGGAATACCAGCGCAGCGAAATGCAGCCGCAGTTCGCCAGCATCGCCACGCCCAGCGAGATCGTGGTGGCCACCAACTTCACGCTGGAAATCGGCGAGACGACGGGCTCGATCCACTTCTGCATCCCGTACTCGACGCTCGAGCCGATCCGCGACATCCTGTACTCCACGATCCAGGGCGATTCGGCCGAACCCGATCGTCGGTGGGTCAAGCTGCTGAAGCACCAGATCCAGTCGGCCGAGGTGAACCTGGTGGCCGAGCTGGCGCATGCCGACGCCACCGTGGAGCAACTGCTGTCGTTCAAGCCGGGGGACTTCATCGAGCTGGACCTGGACCCGATGATCCAGGCCAAGGTAGCGGGCGTGCCGGTGTTCGATGCCCATTACGGCACCAGCAACAACCGCTACGCGATCAAGATCGACCGTTTGCTGACGAGTTCGAACATGAGCTGGCTGGAGGGCAACCATGGCTGAAGAAATGTCCGAAGAGGACAAGATGGCCGCCGAGTGGGCTGCCGCCCTGGCCGAGAGCAAGCCCGAAGTGGCCAGCGAGGTTGCGGCCCCGGCAGACAGCGTGCAGCCCGCGTCGTTCGCCAACTTCGCGCCGGGCGCGGTGCCCAACGCGGGCAACGACCTGAACATGATCCTGGACATCCCCGTGCAGCTCACGGTGGAACTGGGCCGAACGCGCATTCCCATCAAGCACATCCTGCAATTGGCGCAGGGCTCGGTGGTGGAACTCGAGACGCTGGCCGGCGAGCCGATGGATGTGCTGGTCAACGGCTACCTCATCGCGCAGGGCGAGGTGGTGGTGGTCAACGACAAGTTCGGCATCCGGCTGACCGACATCGTCACCCCCAGCGAGCGCATGCGCCGCCTGTCCCGGAATTGACGATGCAAGCCAGTTGGGGATCGCTGTTGTGGTTCGTGGCCATCGTGGGGGCGATTCCATTGGTGCTGTGGCTGCTCAAGCGCACGCCGCTGGGCGGCGGCGGCTCGGGCGTGCCCGGCGCGCCGCGGCCCGTGGCGGTGATGTCGATTTCGGCACAGCAGCGGCTGGTGACGGTGGAAGTGGGCCAGGGCGAAGAGCGCCTGTGGCTGGTGCTGGGCGTGACGCCGCAGGGCATCCGCACGCTGCACACCATGTCGGCGCAGACCGAGGCTCCGGCCAGCGTGCCGCCGCCGCCGGCCGCGGCCTTCGCCCAACTGTTGTCGCGCATGCGGCCCGACAAGGGCGACCATGAACGCTAAGCGCTGGTTGGCGGGCCTGGGCCTGGCCGGTGCGGCGGGCGCTGCCTGGTCGCAGGCCAGCAACGGGCTGCCGCTGTTCGTCGCGCAAGGCCCGGGCGGCACCAGCTACTCGGTGCCGATCCAGACGCTGCTGTTCTTCACCGCGCTGTCGTTCCTGCCGGCCGTCCTGCTGCTGATGACGGCCTTCACGCGCATCGTGATCGTGCTGTCGCTGGTGCGGCAGGCCCTGGGCACGCAGGCCGCGCCGCCGAACCAGGTCATCCTGGGCCTGAGCCTGTTCCTGACCTTCTTCGTGATGACGCCCACCTTCGACAAGATCTACGCCGACGCCTATGCGCCGTGGGCCGCCGGCACGCTGCCGGTGGACCAGGCCATGGCGCAAGGCGTGGCGCCCCTGCGCGAATTCATGCTCAAGCAGACGCGCCAGAGCGATGTGCAGCTCTTTGCCAAGCTGGCCAAGCTGCCGCCCGAAGTGAAGGGTGCCGACGTGCCGCTGACGGTGCTGGTGCCTTCCTTCGTCACCAGCGAGCTCAAGAGCGCCTTCCAGATCGGCTTCATGATCTTCATCCCCTTCCTCGTGATCGACATGATCGTGGCCAGCGTGCTCATGAGCCTGGGGATGATGATGCTGAGCCCGGTGCTGGTGGCCCTGCCCTTCAAGCTGATGCTGTTCGTGCTGGCCGACGGCTGGAACCTGCTGCTCGGCTCGCTGGCCGCGTCTTTCGCCACCTGACTGTCGGAACGTCCCTGCCATGGATCCCCAACTCGTACTCAGCATGGGCCAGCAGGGCCTGACCCTGCTCCTGATGGTCTCGGCACCGGTGCTGCTGGTGGTGCTCGTGGTGGGCCTGCTGGTGAGCGTGTTCCAGGCGGCCACGCAGATCAACGAATCCACACTGAGCTTCGTGCCCAAGGTGGTGGCGGCCGTGGTGGTGCTGGGCATCGCCGGGCCCTGGATGGTGACCACGCTGGTGGAGTACATCCGCAACACCTTGCTGGCCATCCCGGGCGCGGTCGGTTGACCCCCATGCCGCCATGATCGGTTTCACCGAAGCGCAGATCCTGGCCTGGATCACGCCGCTGATCTGGCCCTTCCTGCGGGCCCTGGCGCTGTTCCAGTCGCTGCCCGTCATGGGGTCGCGCAGCGTGCCCATCCCCGTGCGGATCGGCCTGTCGGCCTTCATCGCGCTGGCCGCACAGCCCACCCTGCCGCCGGTGCAGGCGGTGCCGCTGGATTCGCCGGCGGCCCTGCTGCTGGTGGTGCAGCAGGTGGTGATTGGCCTGTCTCTGGGCTTTGCCGTGCAACTGGTGTTCAGCGCGGTGGAATTCGCCGGCGAGATCATCGGGCTGCAGATGGGCCTGAACTTCGCCGGCTTCTTCGACCCCATCTCATCCACCACGGCCACCGCCACCAGCCGTTTCTTCGGCACCAGCGTGGCGTGGCTGTTCGTGGTGATCAACGGGCACCTGCTGGTGGTGGCCGCGCTGGTGCAGAGCTTCGCCGCCTTTCCGGTGGGCCCCGAACCCTTCGCCTTCCTGCACCAGACGCAGCCGCAGCACTGGGGCGCCGAGCTCTTCTCCACCGGGTTGTGGATCGCCCTGCCCCTGGTCACGATGATGCTGTTCGTGAACCTCGTGCTGGGCACCATCTCCCGCGTGGCGCCGCAGATCAACGTGTTCGCGGTGGGCTTCCCGGTCACGCTGGGCGTGGGGCTGCTCGGGTTGCTGCTGACGCTGCCGGCGCTGCAGCAGCCCTTCACGATGACGCTGGAGCGGCTGCTGGAGCACTTCCGCTGAAAGAGCCCCCCCGGCGCGGCCGCGGTTAAGCTCCGCGCATGACCCGCCGCCTGGCCCTGACCACCCTGCTCGTGCGCGAGTACGACGAGGCCATTGCCTTCTACACCGGCGCCCTGCGCTTCCTGCTGCTGGAAGACACGCCGCTGTCGCCCGCCAAGCGCTGGGTGGTGGTGGCGCCCTCCCGCGAGGGCGGTGCGCTGCTCCTGGCCCGGGCCGGCAACGCCGCGCAGGCGGCACTGGTGGGGGCCCAGGCGGCTGACCGGGTGTGGCTGTTCCTGCACACCGACGACCTGGATGCCGACATGGCGCACATGCTGGCGCACGGCGTGCGGTTTGCCGAACGGCCGAGGAACGAGCCCTACGGACGCGTGGCGGTGTTCATGGACCTGTACGGCAACCGCTGGGACCTGATCGAGCCCCGCCAGCCGCCCGCCACCTAGACAAACACGCCTTCGCGCAGCCACTTGGTGGCGACCCACTTTTCACCCGCCAGGACGGGCGCCCCGCCATGCAGGGTGCGGGTGCCGGGGTCGGGCACGGCGTAGCTGAAGAAGACCGCGTTGCCGCGCACCGGCGCCACGTCCAGGCCGACGTCGGGAAAGGTGGTGGCGCCGCCGGCAGCCGGCGTGCTGAGGTACATCACCAGGGTGCCCACGCGCTGCCCGCCACGTTCGAGGATGCGCGTGGTGCCGCTGCGGTCGGGTTCGAAGTAGTCGTAGTGGGGGCGGTATTCGGCACCGGGCCGGTAGCGCAGGATCTGCAGGCCTTCGCCGTGGTCGACGGGCCAGCGGAGCAGTTCGGCCACGCGGGCTTCGATGCGTTCGATGAGCGGCTTCTCACCGCGGCCGAAGAACATGCCGTCGCTGGTGCGCGCCGCGTGGACCTCGCTGGTGGCGGCATCGGCCGAGCCCACGGTCTCGGACCGGGCCAGCCGGGGGGCGGCCAGGGCAATCAGCTCGGCACATTCGTCGTCGGTGAGGAACCCGCCGAACACCACCACGCGGGGATGGCGCATCGAGGCCAGCACGCGCACTTCATGCCCATCGGACAGCACGACCACCGGTACTCCGTCGATGCCGGGATCGGGGAGCTTGCGGGCGGCCTGCACAGCGGCTTGCAGCGGCAGCGCTGGCGCGGACGACGCAGAAATCGCCTGGTCGGCGGCAAGCTGGTCGTCGACGGTCTCGCGCAGGGCCTGGATGGCCACGCCCTCTTCCCAACCGCTGACCTTCATGGCCTTGAGGACATCTTCCGGGCGGCACCCGGCTTCGACCTGCGCCAGGATCCAGCGCCGCAAGTCTTGGGTGATCGCCTGCGTGACAGTGCTCATGGGCCAATTTTGCCGCAGCGCCAGACTGCCGCGAGCGCGAGATATTCCAGGTTCGCGGGCTATTCGGTCCGGCGCCGGAAGACCAGGCGATCGGGCCCCGACACCTCGGGCGCCAGCGCGTAGCCCTCGGCGTCGAAGCCCTTGAGCTGGTTCACGCTGCGGGCCCGCACCTGCACCGCGTGGCGTGCCATCAACCCGCGCGCCTTCTTCGCGAAAAAGCTGATGACCTGCCAGCCGTCGCCCCGGCCTTCCTCGAAGACGCAATCAACCACCCGCGCCCGCAAGAGCCTGCGCACCGATGGGCGCAAGGCCACCTGGGCGTACTCGACGGAGGCCAGGTTGACGACCACCGGGCGCGCATCGTCGGCCTGGCGCTCGTTCAGGTAATGCGCCACCGTCTCGCCCCAGTAGTCGTAGAGGTTGGCGCCGTGGCGGGTCTTCAGGGCCGTGCCCATCTCCAGCCGATAGGGCTGCAGTGCGTCGAGCGGCCGCAGTGCGCCGTACAGGCCCGACAGGATCACCAGGTGCTCTTGCGCCCAGCGCAGCTCGGCCGTCTTCAGGCTGCCGGCCTGCAGGCCGGTGTAGACATCGCCGTCGAAGGCCAGCACCGCGGGCTTGCTGTTGGCCGGCATCGGGGTGGGCTGCCACGCGGCGTAGCGCCGGGTGTTCAGTTCGGCCAGCGGCTGCGACAGGTCCATCAGTGCGGCCACCTGCTGCGGCGAGTGCCGGCGCAGCACCTCGATCAGCTCGGCGGCCTGGCCATGGAAGCGTGGCTCGGTGGCGTGCCGGAGCACGGTGCGCGGCACCGGGGTGTCGTAGTCGAGTGTCTTGGCGGGGGACAGCAGGAACAGCATGGGAATCGGCGGGCGGGTCGGCGCGGGTCAGTGATCGTTGCGCCCCGGCGCGGCGCCCAGTGCCTCTTGCCAGGTGCGCAGGGGAATGTGGTTGCGCAGGCGGTGCAGCGCGCAGTCGATCAGCACGGGGTGCAGTTCGTGGCCGATGCCTTCGGCGATGTCGACGGTGGCATCGCCCTGCAGTTCGGACAGCCACGCCAGGGCCTGGCGCGAGCCATCGGCCGGAATGACGCGGTCGGCGCTGCCGTGGAACAGGTGCACCGTGGTCTGGCGCGGTGCGGCCAGCGGCTGGCCGGTGTAGCAGCCGGCAAAGGCCAGCAGGCGCCCGGCGATGCCGTCTTCGGCCTGCGCCAGGGCCAGCGACAGGATGGCGCCCTGCGAGAAGCCGCCCAGCGCGGTGGCCGCGGCGCTGACGCCCAGGCGCTGCTGCTGGGCGCGCACCCAGTCGGCCAGGGGCGGCACGCATTCGGCCACGCGGCCTCGCCAGGTGGCTTCGTCCATGTCGTCGATGGAATACCACTGGCGGCCCAGCGGGTTGCGGTCGTGCACGTGGGGCGCGTCCGGGGCCAGCACGGCGGCCTGCGGGAACGCGGCGCGCAGCGCCTGGGCCAGCGGCAGCATCGAATCGCCCCGCCCGCCCCAACCGTGCAGGAGCAGGATCAGTTGCTGGGGTGCGCCGGCTTCCGGCAGCCATTCGATCGGGATTTCCATGCCCGGGATTGTGCCGGCACACCGCGCGCCAGCGGCCCGCGGGGCTGTAGGTCCGTCGGGCTCAGCGGAAATTGCGGCTGCGCGTGGCCAGCCCATGCAGCAGCGCCGAATGGTCGACCAACTGCCGGGCCACCAGGTGCCGCACCTCGCCTTCGCACTGCCAGATGCCGTAGACGGTGAGCAGCGTGCTGGCGAGCAAGGGCCGGCGCTGCTGCTCGGCCACCTGCGGCCAGACGATGACGTTGACGGTACCGGTCTCGTCTTCGAGCGTCACGAAGACCACGCCCTTGGCGGTCTCGGGGCGCTGGCGGTGGGTGATCAGGCCGCTGGCCCGCGCCAGCCGGCCATTGGGGTAGTGGCGCAGCACGGACGCAGTCTGCACCTTGAAGGCTGCCAGTTGCGCGCGCAGCAAGGCCACCGGGTGCTGCGTCAGGCTCAGCCCGGTGGCGCGGTAATCGGCCAGCACCACGGCACCGGCATCGGGCGCGGCCAGCTCGGCCGCGGCTTCATGGGTGCGCGTGCTGCGCAGCAAGGCGGTGGCGCGGGTGTCCACGCCGGCCACGGCCCAGGCGGCCTGGTGCCGGTGGCCCGTCATCGGCAGCAAGGCATCGGCCTGGGCCAGCAGTGCCAGCTGGTGGGCGTCCAGGGCGGCTCGCCGGGCCAGGTCTTCGGGGCTCGCGAAAGGTGCCTCGGCCCGCGCGGCGACGATGCGCTGCGCCGCCTCTTGCTGGAAACCACCGATGCGGTTGAAACCCAGGCGCACGGGTTGCAGCCCCGGGCCCTCGGGCTCCAACCCGGTGTCCCACTCGCTGCGCAGCACGTCGACCGGTCGCACCACCACACCGTGCTCTCGGGCATCGCGCACCAACTGGGCGGGGGCATAGAAGCCCATCGGCTGGCTGTTGAGCAGCGCCGCCAGGAAGGCATCCGGGTGGTGGCACTTGAGCCAGGCGCTGACATAGACCAGCAGCGCAAAACTCGCGGCGTGGCTCTCGGGGAAGCCATATTCGCCGAAGCCCTCGATCTGCTTGAAGATCCGCTCGGCGTACTCTTCGGCATAGCCCTTGGCGACCATGCGGCCCACCAGCCGCTCGTGGAAGGGCCCCAGGCCGCCCTTTCGCTTCCAGGCGGCCATGGCGCGGCGCAGTTGGTCGGCCTCACCGGGGGTGAAGTCGGCAGCCAGGATGGCCAGCTGCATCACCTGCTCCTGGAAGATGGGCACGCCCAGGGTGCGCTCCAGCGCCTGGCGGACTTCGTCGCTGGGGTACTCGACCGCCTCTTCGCCCGAGCGGCGGCGCAGGTAGGGGTGCACCATGCCGCCCTGGATGGGGCCGGGGCGCACGATGGCGACCTCGATCACCAGGTCGTAGAAGCGGCGCGGCTGCAGGCGGGGCAGCATGCTCATCTGGGCACGGCTTTCGACCTGGAAGGTGCCCACGCTGTCGCCGCGGCACAGCATCTCGTAGCTGGGCTTGTCGTCCTGGGGCACCTGGTGCAGGGCCAGCGGCCGCCCGAGCTTGCCGGCCACCAGGGCCAGCGCGCGGCGGATGGCGCTGAGCATGCCCAGGGCGAGGATGTCGACCTTCAGCAGCCGCAAGGCGTCGAGATCGTCCTTGTCCCACTGGATGACGCTGCGGCCTTCCATGGCGGCGTTCTCCACCGGCACCAGGCGCGCCAGATCGTCGCGGGCGATGACGAAGCCGCCCGGGTGCTGGCTGAGGTGGCGCGGAAAGCCGATCAAGGTCTGCGTCAGCTCGACCCACAGCCGGCACAGTGGAGACTCAGGGTCGAAGCCGTTTTCGCGCAGGCGTTCTGTGCTGATGGTGCGGCCGTCGAACCAGTGCTGGCTCTTGGAGACGGCATCGATGCGCTCCAGGTCCAGGCCCAGGGCACGGCCCACGTCGCGCAGCGCCGAGCGAGGCCGGTAGCTGATGATCACGCCCGTGAGCGCGGCGCGGTGGCGGCCATACTTGCGGTAGACGTACTGGATGACCTCTTCGCGGCGCTGGTGTTCGAAATCGATGTCGATGTCGGGCGGCTCATTGCGTTCGGCGCTGATGAAGCGCTCGAACAGCAGCACGGTCTGGTCGGGATTGACGGCCGTGACGCCCAGGCAGTAGCAGACCGCCGAATTGGCCGCGCTGCCGCGCCCCTGGCACAGGATGCCCTGGTCGCGTGCCCAGTGCACGAGATCGGTGACGGTGAGGAAGTACGGCTCGTACTTCAGCTGCGCGATCAAGGCCAGTTCGTGCTCGATCATGGCGCGCACCGCGGGGGGCAGGCCGGCGGGGTGCGTGGTGGGTGGGTAGCGCTCGATGGCGCCGCGCTCGGTCAGCTCGCGCAGCCACGAGGTGGGTGTGTGGCCGGCGGGCACGATCTCTTCGGGGTATTCGTAGCGCAGTTCAGCCAGTGAAAAGGCGCAGCGCCCGGCCAGCACCAGGGTCTGCTCCAGCCACTCGGGGCGGTACAGGCTGGCCAGCCGGGAGCGCGGCCGCAGGTGGGCCTCGGCGTTAGGCTGCAGGGCAAAGCCGCAGGCCGAAACGGGCTGCTTCAGGCGCGTGGCGGTCAGGACGTCCAGCAGCGCCTTGCGCGAACGCACGTGCATGCGCACATCGCCCACCGCCGCAATGGGCAGGCCCGTGAGCGCGGCCACGCGCTGCGTGAGCTCGATCAGCAGGCTGTCGTGCGGCTGGTGGTGCAGGGCAAGCGCCAGGGCGGCGCGGTCACCGAACCAGGCCTTCAGCCAGAGTGCCTGGGCATAGAGCGCCTCGAAGGGCCGGTCGCTGTCGAGCACACTGGAAACCACCAGCAAGGCCAGGCAGTCGGGCAGCCCGGCCAGGTACGGCGCAGAAGGCACCTTGCCCTCGACATCGGACATCCAGGCCTGGTACTGGCCCTTGGGCGCGCGGCGGCGGGCCACGGTGATCCACTGGGCCAGGTTGCC
>CAIJPE010000012.1 GCA_903822435.1 uncultured beta proteobacterium
TCATGTGGACCCACCCAGGCAAGAAGCTCCTCTTCATGGGTGGCGAGTTCGCGCAGCAGGCCGAATGGAATTTCGAGCAGAGCCTGGATTGGCACCTGCTCGATGACCCGATGCACAGCGGCGTCCATCAACTGGTGCGGGACCTCAATGCGCTGTATCGGGCGAGTCCCGCCCTTTACACGCAGGATTTCACGCCGGCGGGCTTCGAATGGCTCGTGCTCGAGGACCGTGACAATAGCGTGCTCGCATGGTTGAGGCGCGGTGCGACCGACCAGAGCGTGATGGTGACCATCTGCAATTTCACACCGGTGCCGCGTCATGGCTACGTCGTCGGCGTGCCGGCGGGCGGCATTTACCGGGAGCGCATCAACACCGACTCAGCACTGTACGGCGGCGGCAATATCGGCAACAGCTTCGGGCTCGTGCACGCCGAGCCCATTCCACAGCACGGCCGTGACTGGTCGGTGCGGCTCAGCATTCCCCCGCTCGCGACACTGATTCTGGAATGGCAGCCTGAATGAATGGTCTGTGGCTGTCGATCCTCGGCAAGGGCGTCAGCTGCTGCCGAGCCGCGCCAGGACCCGAAAGCCGGTCGATGCGCCCTACGTGCGCGTGCGGGCGGCTGGACGGTCCTCGGCCCCCAGCCGCGTGATCCAGTCGCGGAATGCGCGTAGCGCCGGGTGGCCCGCCAGCGTCTCCGGCACCACCAGGTAGTAGCGGAACACCGACGGCACAGAGATCTCGAATGGAGACGCGATGCGTCCGTCAGCGAGATCGGGCCCAATCAGCTGGCGTGCCATCAGGGCCACCCCCATGCCGTTGGCGACCGCAGCGAGCACCGTGCCCGTGTCGTTGAAATGCGGACCGGGCGTCGCTTCCGCCAGTGCAGGCGCGATGCCGCCCAGCGTGCACCACTCGGCCCAGCTTGGACGCACGCGCTCGTCCGGCAGCGAGTCGTCGTGGATGATCATGCAGTAGCGAATATCGGCAGGCTCGCGCAGGGGGTGGGCACCACACAGCAGGGCGGGGGCGCACACCAGCACATAGTCGGTGACCAGGATCGACTCGACCACATAGCCTGGGCGTGAGGCCACGCCCAGTCCATAGCGAATCTCGGCTTCGACCTCGCCCGTGTTGGCGGGATGGGCCGGACCCTGGTGCAGGCTGTCGCGCCGCGCATCATCGATGGTTTCGAGCGAGGTCTTCAGGTGGAGCACGATTTCGGCATGCTGTCCCGTGAAGGAGCCGAGCCGTGGCACGAGCCAGCGCGAGGCGAAGGTGGGCGGCACGGTGATGGTCAGCCCGACCGTCGGTGTCGTGGTGCGCGTGCGCTCGACAGCTGCGACCAGGCACCCAATGCCTTCCTTGACCTTCGGATACAGCGCTTCGCCGGCCGGGGCGAGTTCCAGCCTGCGCGTATGGCGCGTAAAGAGCGCCTGCCCAAACCAGGCCTCGAGATCGCGAATTTGATGGCTCACGGCCGTTGGCGTCACCGACAGTTCGACTGCCGCCAGCTTGAAGCTCAGATGGCGGGCAGCGGCTTCGAAGACGCGCAAGGCGTTCAGTGAGGGGAGTCCGGTCGGCATGCCTGAATTTTACTCTTGTATGGCAAGAGTATTAATCAGTTGTTGCGGGTCAGGAGCAGGTTTATTGTTCTTTCATCGTCTTACTGCGACTTCACGAGGAACAAGATCATGAGTCTGGATACCCGAATTGCCGAGGCAGTGCGCTGCCTGGAAGTGGATTATCGTCGATCTCTCGACGCGACTCTGCTCGAAGCGGTCGAGATCGAACTGCGCAAGGCGGCCCGCGCCGAGCGTCGCGCGCGCGTCGAAGCGAGCCTGCAGCATTTCGCTGCGAGCCTGCGTGGCCTGGTTGCGCCAGGGCCGCGTTCCCAGCGCGGTCACAAGGCCGCATCTGTCTGGCCGGCGTAACCTAGCTTTAGCATCGCCGGCTCTATCCTGCTTCAGCCAGCACGTCCTGCTTCAGCGCATCAGCTCCTGCTTCAGCGCAGCAGCCCCCGCACCTGCGCGCGGGTGAGTTCCACCAGACGCGCCCGGTCGTCCATTAGACCGTAGGAAATGACGCAACGGTCGTCCTGTGCGGCGATGCCTGCGCAGA
>CAIJPE010000013.1 GCA_903822435.1 uncultured beta proteobacterium
CTGTGGACATGCAGCATCGGCACCCGCAGGGGCCGGGCGGCCAGGATCTTGTCGACAGCCTGATCACGCCAGAAGGCGTCGTAGTCCGGGTGCTCGCCCAATCGGCGCCAGAACGGCAACCGGTCCAGCCCCAGCCGGCGTCCGGCTTCGAAGGCCGAACCGGCGTCTAGCCACATCTCGTACTCATCGTGGCGTGAACCGGGCCAGGGCTGCTCAGAACTCCTGCTGGCGGTCTGCACGTAGACGTAAGGCGCATTCACCGATTGCCGGAAGGCGCCGTTGTGGAACCAGTCGTCCCCGATCCAGCTGTCGACCATCGGGTTGATCGGCACCGAGCACTTCAATGCCGGATGGGGGTCGATCAAGCTCATCAGGGCCGTGAAGCCGTCGTAGCTGATGCCCATCGTGGCCACGCGGCCGTTGGACTCTGGAACGTTCTTCACCAGCCAGTCGATGGTGTCCCAGGCGTCGGTGGCATGGTCTGTCCCGGTGGGGTTGTGCGGCCCGCGAAGTGGCCGGTTCATCACGTAGACGCCCTCGGACTTGAACTTGCCGCGGATGTCCTGGGCGACGATGATGTAGCCCTCCTGCGACAGTTCGCTGTACATGGCCGGCAGGCGGATGCTGGCTGTCGTGCTGGCGGCCAGCAGGGTGTTCTTGCCTGCACCGTAGGGCGTCCGGTCCACGATCATGGGCGCGGCGGCAGCCTGGTTCGGCACCATGATCACGGTGTACAGCTTCACGCCGTCACGCATCGGAATCATCACTTCGCGCCGCTCGTGATCCAGCGGGATCCCCGGATCGAAATTCTCGGGAATGTCACTCATCCCTGCCTCCGATGCCGCAGCTTCGCTGGCCATGCTGGCCTGATCGACGTTGTGGTTCCGGTCTGGGTGGGTCATGATCTGCCATCAGTTCTCGACGGGGTAGCCTTCCGTCGCAGGGGCCAGGGGCACGCTGATCGGCGCACGATGCTGCCGGTATTCGCGCGGTGTCATGCCGACCTGGTTCGCGAAGGCAGCACCGAAGGCACTGGGCGATTCGTAGCCCACCTGCTCTGCGATCTGCGCAATGCTCAACCGTGCCTGAAGCAGCAGTTGCTGCGCCTCGCGCATGCGCCGTTCCAGGCAGTACTGAGCCATCGTCAGCCCGAAGGCGGCCTTGAACGAGGCCCGCAGCTTGTTCGGGTTGGTGCCCAGTTCACGCGCCAGCCCGTCCAGGTCGGGCGGTTGCCGATAGTCCCTGGCGAGCCGCTGCTGCGCACGCTGAACGAGGTCTGAGGCCCGACCATCCAGTGCCCGGCCACTCGGCACAGCCGGCGCATGCCGCATGGCGCTGAGCGTGTAGGCCACCAGTTCGATCAATCGCCCTTCATATTGAAGGGCTCGCTCCTCGCCATCCAGCGGCGTGTCGATCGTGTCGGCGACCAACGCCGCAACGTGGTGATCCAGAGGCAGCGATATCAGTCGACCGAAGGGGCCCTCTTCGCGTGCCGCGGCAGCGACAACGGGCGGAAGAGCCTCTTCCGCCAGGCCCAGTGTCTTGGCAAGGGCTCCGTGCCTGAAGCAGCCGAACACCCGCTGCTGATGCCTGCCGCCCTGCACGTCGACACGCACCGAAAGGCCCCGCGGCAGGCTGACCAAGGTCAACTCGGGCCGATTGAGGACGATCGGCGCCTGATGCTCGACGTGGTAGGCCAAGTCGCAAGAAAGCGAGGCATAGAGCAGGATCACGGGCTCGTCGGCCAGGAAGACCTGCCGGTCCATGGTCGGAAGCATGCAATTCAAGACCATCACCTGCATGCCGTCGCGAATGCGAACCCGGTCGACGGTTCCGCTACCCCCGGCCGAACGGACGAATGTGCGCCAGCCGTTGTGCGAAAAACGCTTGACCGAGCCTTCCGCCTCCGCGCGAAGGAAGGCCGGGTCGTCAAATCCCGGGCTGTCCCACATCTCGGACAGGCGCACTCCGGACAAGCCATCCCATCGCAACGTGCCGCCGTCCTGAGAACCCTGAAGCGCCAAGCGCCTGCCCCCGAGTTGACCAGCATCGCATCTTATCCAAGCGTGCCCAAGGTCGAGGGTCATGACGGAGCCGATGGCAGTTCCTGTTCACGCAGTCGCTGCTTGTCGATCTTGCCTATCGGCAAGAGGGGCAGGCTGGCTTTCACGACAAAGCGCTTCGGTCGCTTGTAGCTTGCCAGATGCCTGGAACAGTGCGCCAGCAACTGGTCGCTGGACACAGCGCCGAGCGGGGCCTGTACGAACGCGACACCCACTTCGCCCCAGAGGGGATCCGGCTCGCCCAGCACGGCGCAGAGTTCGACGCCGGGGCAGGCCTCGACAACGTCTTCGACCTCGCGCGGATAGACGTTGTAGCCGCCGGACTTGAACATGTCTCGCAACCGGCCCAGCAGGCGCAGGTTGCCCTTGGTGTCGAAGGCGCCGAGGTCGCCCGTGCGCAACCAGCCGTCGGCTGTCAGGGCCGCCCGCTTCGCGTCCTGTTGGTGCAGGTAACCGTGAAACAGATGCGGCCCGTGGATCTGGATTTCACCGCCAACCTCGGTGGCCTGCGCCTCGCCGGCTGTACCGACCACCCGAACCCGCCCCCCTTCCACCGGAAGGCCCACCGTGCCGGCCAGCGTCTCCAGGTCGGCGCCAGGTGGCGACACCGTGATCGTTCCACTGCACTCGGTCAGGCCGTAGCTGGTGAACAGGTCGGGCACCCATTGCGCGAACTGCGCCACCAAGGCGCGTGGCATGGCGGCACCCCCCCAAGCCAGATGCCGCACACCCGACAGCGCGCGCTGGTCCAGGCCGCCATCGCGCAGCATCAACTGGTACTGCGCTGGGACCTGGGGTAGCAGCGTGATCCGCGCATCTTGAATCAGGCGCACGGACGCTGCAGGATCGAAGCGGCGCATGAACACCAAGGTGCTGCCCTGGACGAGGGAGGTGGCACAGACATCGCCCACGCAGCCGATGTGATTGACGGGCAAGTTGGCCAGCGTACGGCCGGGCAAGAAGTCCATCCGCCGCGCGATCCACCAGCCGTTCTCCACCAGGCCTGCGCCGGTGATGAGCGCGCCTTTGGGCCGACCGGTGGTGCCCGACGTGTAGACGATCAAGCAGACGCCTGCGCTGGACAACTGGGCTGCGGTCGGGTCGGCCGGACCTGGCGGAATCGCCACCCTGGACAGTGCATTGACCAGTCCCGATGAGCTCGGATCAGTCCACACCGGCAAAGGCCCGCCGATCCTGGCCAACGCCTTGCTGGCAGCCTCCCGAGAGGCGGGATCGATCGAGGCCTCCAAGATCAGCAGGACAGGACTGGCGTCCTTCAGCACATGGGCCAACTCGGGCTCGGTGTACAGCGGGTTCAGCCCCACCCAGACCGCCCCCACCCGCCACGTAGCGAGCAGGCTGATCCAGAACTGCAGGCCAGGCGGACCGAGGAACGCAACTCGATCGCCCTGCCGTACCCCTGCACTCAGCAGCGCCGCCGCAGCCTCGTCCACGAGCTGCTGAAGCGCGGCGTGACTGAGGGCGCGTTCCCCTTCGATGGCCGCCAGGCGCGAGGGCGACTGCGCCGCGTGCTGGTCAAGGCAAGCCAGCAGGGACCCTGGCCGCACGACCGGGCCCATCACGCTGCCGTGCCGCGATCCGGCACCAGCAAGCCCAGCCAGCGCGCCACCAGCGCCGGTCGATCGATGCGATCGATCTCCACGGTCACGTCCATCGACAGCACCAGGCCCGGCTTGCCTGCACGCGGCTCGCAGCCGGCCGAGACAAATCGCGCGCGTACCCTGGAATTGACGGGCACGGCTTGCAGCCAGCGTATCCGGTCGAAGCCGTAGTTCAGTGCGTGGTGGCCCGGGGGCGCCAGGTTCAATTGGTTCACGAAGTGCGGCAGCAGCGACAAGGTCAGCAGCCCGGGCGCAATGGTGTCCGGGTACTCGGTGTGGCTGCGGACCCAGCCCGGGTCGGTGTGCAGGGGGTCGTTGCTGCGTGTCAGGGACTCGAACGACGTCAGCATGGGCTGCGGCAAGTCGACCCACGCCGTCGTGCCCAGTGCAGAGCCCGGCGCAAAGTTGGCGAGACCTTCTGGGGGAATGTTCATGGTCAGCGGGCCGCGAACTGAAGCAGGGTCAGCACGTCCAGGTAGCGCCGCGTCTCCAACAGCACTTCGGTGTCCGAGACCAGGCGAACGTTCGGGTAGAACGATTTGGCGTAGGCATCCGAGGGGCGGTGAAAGGTCAGCTTGAAATGGAACTCTGCGGGCAACCTCAAGGGCGCAGGTGCGGGCTTGCTGAGCGCCCGGGTGATGCCGGCCTCGATCAGTCGCAGGGACTCTGCGGGCAGAAGGCTGGTCACCGAGGGACCACGGCCTTCGAGTGTCGCCACGGTCACGATGCCGTCGATGAGCGCTTCCGCCTGCTGGCACAGCGACCGATCGCCCGACAGGAAGACCAGCGGCACGCCGACGCTGGCTGCTGCGTAGGCGTAGAGCAGGAACTCCGAAGCCACCTGGCCGTTCAGCTCGACGCGGTGGTACATCCCCGAGAAGGTGTGCGACAGCGGGTTGCCACCTTGGCTGGCTGCGCAGTGGTAGCCGATGAAGGCCAGGGCATCGAAGCGCTCGTCGATGTCCTGCACCATGGAGAAGGGGTGGCCGCTCCAGCCGCGGATCAGGTGCAGGGCCTTGCCCGGCGGCGCGGCCAATCGGTGTGGGTCGATGTTGCGTCCGCTGCCATGGGCATCCTTGACGACGATGGCTTCGGCGCCTGCCGCGTAGGCCCCGGCGCAGGCCGCAACGACCTCCTCGGTCATCTGGCGTCGGAAGGGTTCGTACTCAGTCGGCTTGCCCATGTCGCCTTCGGAGCCCGATGCGATGCATGCCACGCCTTCGATGTCGGCACTGATGTAGAGCTTTTTCATGGTTTGCGGACTGGGGTTAGGTCTTCGGCGCCAGGTCTGAACAGGGAACTTGAACTCCAGACACCGGGATGAACAGACTCATCCTGCTCGACGCTCGAACCAAAGTCGTCGTGCACGGATGGTGTCGATTCGGAATCGCTGCACCACGGGATTCGCGGCATCTGCGGTGAGTGCACTGCGGTACCAGGCCTTGTTGGGTGTGGGCTCCTGCGGCAGCCGCAGGCCGAAGGCGGTGGGGCCGTACACATCAACCTTCATCGCGCGCTCGGCGCTGTAGTCGCCCTTGATGCGCATGACCAGCGCATCGCCCTCGAAGGCGATGGAGGCCGTGGCCGCGAGGTCAGCGCACGCATAGTGGCCAACCAGGGTCTGCCCCCAGGCAAGGACGCCTTCGGCGCTCGGCGTCGGCAACTTGATCAAGGTGTGATCGGTGGCGCCATCGCTGAAGCGGAGGGTGTCTGGCGCCAGGCCGTCGCCCGCGCCGACAAGATCTTCGACACGCAGCTCGAAAGGCCCGAGTGCGATGTGCTCGAAGCCGGCCCTCAGCACCGCGCCTTCGTCGATCATCACCGGCAGGGGGTTCAGGTTCTGGAAGGACAGACCCAGCTTGCCTTCGACATCTCCGAATCCCAGCAACTGGCCCTCAGGGCCGTGATAATGCGCGCCGAACAGGTGCTTGTAGCGGTCGCTTGCGGCGATGACGGGTGCGGCGCCGAGCACCGCCTCACCCAGAATGAGATCGATGATCTGCCGGCTCAAGGCGACGGCCGATGGCGTCGAGCTGTTGACCATGATCGCGATATCCAGCCCATGGGCCGGCACGGTGACCATCTCCATGTTGCCGCCGATGGCACCCCCGGAATGGTCGATGATCTCGACACCGCGGTACAAGGCGCGGTTCAGGCCCAGGCAGTAGGTGGACACCAGACCGTTGTTCAAGCGCGCCGGCTCCAGCATCTGGCGCCAGGTGTCTGCGTTGCCGACGCGTTTGGTTCCGTTCAGGTGTGCCATCCACGACAGCATGTCGTCCACGGTCGACACCATGCCTCCGGCACCCAGCAGCTCTTCGGTGCCAAAGAAGCCGCGCCGCCAGCCGCCGTCCGCCCTGGGCAGGTGGAGCGTGGCCAATCCGGGAACCTCATCGTGGTCGCTGGCCACCACTTCGGTGTCCGACATCCCCAGGGGATCGAAGATGCGCGACTTGAGGAAGGCGGAGAAGCGCTGGCCCGAAGCCCTTTCGATGGCCACCGTCAGCAGGTCGTAGCCGCCGTTGTTGTAGATCTGCGTTTCACCGGGCGCAGCACTCACGTCGGTCTGTCGCGCCAGTGCAGCCAGTGACCAGCCCTTGGGTTGCATGGCCTCTTCGTTGGCCAGGCCGGCCATGTCCAGGGAACAGCGGTAGCCACTGGTGTGGGCCATGAACTGCCGCAGCGTCGGCACGCCCTTCAGTGCGGGCAGTTCTGGCAGGATGGCCGTGGCTGGGGCATCCAGCTTCAGCAGGCCTTCTTCGGCCAGCAGCAAGGCGGCCAGGCAGGTGAAGTGCTTGGTGATGGAGGCGACCCGCATGCGGGTTCTGGGGGTGTTGGCCACACCGTGCCGTACGCTGGCCAGCCCGAAGCCCCGGCGGTAGACCACCTTCCCATGAAGGGCCACGCCCACCACCAGCCCGGGTGCATCGCTGCGGTTGGTGGCCTTGAACAGCTCATCGAGCTTGGCGGCGTCCGGGCCTGGCGCCCCTTTCGCGATCGGCGTAACTTTCTCTTTGGTGCTCACGATGTCAGGCTCTCTTGAGGGGCAGGCGCCGACGTTTCCCCGTCGATGCGGGCGGCGTCGGCAACGGTCCTGGCGTAGGACCGCTCGCAGACGCGATAGGCATAGCTGGCGGCCAGCAGGCAGGGCACCGAAACGCCCGTGGCCGCCCACACGAGGCTGTCCGTGCGGCCCGGGTTCTGGTCCGAGATCCAGCCCACGAGCGGCGGTACCAGGGCGAAGGACACCGGCCCGATGGCAAAGCGGATGGCCGTGGCCCGGGCGCGGATGCCGCCAGGCACCATGTTCTGCAGCATCGTGGGGTACAGCAGGTCCCCGAACACGACCACGGCATAGATCAGGAAGCTCAACACATAGACCTGGGCGGCCGTGGCCATGAAGGGCAGCGTGACGATCAACGCCGTCGCCAGCAGAGTGGACACCTGGATGGCTCGGATGGGTAGGCTGTTGCCCAGCCGCGGCAGCAGCCGTTTCGTCAGGACGAGGCTGAGCGCGAAGCCCACGGGCAACGCCACCAGGCTGCTCATGCCGAGGCCGAAGCCCGCCTGCCCGGCTGTCTGTCCGTGCTGCCGCATGCAGATGACGACGATCCAGGAGGTCAGGGCGCCATAGCCGCAGGCGGTCATCGCGGTGGCCACGTAGAAGCTCGAGAACGTGTCCCGGTGCTCGCGAAGGTAGGGCCAGACGGCCATCGCGAGGCGCTTCCCCGTGGACGCGGAGAATTCGTTGCGGGCCGACGATCGCCGTGCATCCAGGGTGGCGATCAGCAGCAACATCAACGGCGCGGGCAAGGCGGCCGCATAGAAGCTCAGTCGCCACGGGTCGAGGGACGCCCAGCCCGTCGGCAGCAAAGACCGGGTGGCCTCGACTGCAGCGATCACCTGGCCCGCCACGATCATCGCCAGCGCGCCGCTGGCGCTGGTGGTCAACGAGAACACCGAATTGGCGATCAAGCGCCGGTTGCGCGGAAAGAGGTCGGGGATCAGCGAATAGGCGATCGGGAACAAGCCGGCTTCGCCGACGGCCACCACGGCCGTGGCGACCAGCAGTTGTGCGAAGCTGCTTGCGGCGCCGCAGGCACACACGGCCGCACTCCAGACCACGACGCAACCGGCCATCACGAAGCGGCGGTCGACGCGGTCGGCCAGCGCGGCCAGCGGGTAGCCGGCCAGCGCCGTGAAGATCGAGATGGTCGTGCCCTGCATGAGCCCCAGTTGCAGGTCGGACAGCCCTAGCGCCTTGCGGATAGGCTCGGCCAGCAGCGACAGCACCTGGCGGTCGACAAAGGAAAACAGGGCGACGACAACCAGCACGGCCAGGCCGTACCAGGCCGCCGCCAGGCTTGCGCGGTGCGCCCGGTGCGGTTCGACGGCGACAGACGGATGCATGCGGAAGCCCTGACGCCGCCCGGTCCCGTCAGTACGAGGCGTTGACTTCCACGCCCACGGTGCGCGGTTGCACGTTGTAGCTGAAGGGGAAAGGCACGGCGTTGATGCGGCGTTGCTTCAAGGTGGTGGCCGTGCTGTTGGTGGCGTTGTTGACGTACAGGTTGGTGCCCCAGGTGCTGCCTTGCACGCCAACCTTCAGGTTCAGCAGGTTGGAAGCGTCATTGCGCTCCTCCTCACGGTTGGCCGCCTCTGAATAGGTCGTGCCGCGGTGGGCATAGTTTGCCGAGACCAGCCCGCCCAAGGAAGCGGTCAGCGGAAACTCATAGAGGGCCGACACCGACGACTGCATCCCGGGCGAGAACGGAAGTTTGTTGCCAGACGTGGCGATCTTGCCGCCGGCTGCGTTGAACACATCCTGCGTGATCTTGGCATCGACGCTGGCCAAGGCCAGGCCGAGCCGCAGGCCACTGATGGGCCGCAGCGCCAACTCGACTTCGGCGCCTGTGGATTGCGCCTTGCCCGCATTCTGGGTCCACCCCCACAGGCCGTCGGTGGTGGTGAAGCCCAGTTGTAGATCGGTCCATTCGTTGCGGTACGCCGAGACATTGACCGTCAGCCACTTCAGCGGCTGCGCCTTGATGCCAACCTCATAAGCGCGCAACTTTTCCGGGGCGTAGGACGGCACGATCTGCGGTTCGTTCAGTGGCAGGTAGTTGCTGCCGCCGTCGCGGAACCCGTTCGAGACCCGGCCGTAGACCATCAGCGTTGAGCTGGGCTTCCAGCTCAGGCCCAGCTTGGGAGAGGTGGCATGTGAGGTCGCGCTGCTGGTCTGCTGCGTGCCGCCCACCGTGCCGAAGATGGCAGAGCTCGTCTCCTGCAGGACGGTGTCGCTCGTCTTGGCCGTGTAGTAGCGCAGGCCGGCCTGCACGGCGAAGGTGTCGGCAAACTTGTATTCGATGTCGCCGAATGCGGCCGATCCCTTGACCGTGCCCGTCTCGCGCGACTTGTTGTCGTCGTTGACCAGCCCGTACGCCGGAATGGTGTTGGTGAAACCCCCCTCCAGGATGTTCTTCGTGCTCTTGCTGTAGAGCCCGACCGTCCAGTTCAGGACACGATCGCCGTTGGACACCAGGCGCACTTCGCCCGTGGTGGCCTTGACGTCGCGAACCGGATAGTCCGAGTACCCGCTGGCGCCGACACCGGCGGCGCCGAAGAAGAGCGGCGTGAAGGGGCTCAACTCGGTCCGGTAGTTGCCCTTCTTCCGGTAGTCCGTCGCCGTGGCGACCAGGGTGGCGAAGTCCAGGTCCTGGGTAAGGTTCAGGCTGGTGAGATCGTTGGCATTCTTGGTCGGAGAAAGACCCTTGACCGGCCCGAACCCCGAGAACAGGTCCTGCGGGCTGTAAACGCCGGGCGAAGTGGCGAAGGAGTCGTTGTCCACACTGACCTGCTCGTGCGAATAGCTCAGGTCGGCGGTCAAGGTCTTCGTGGGCGTCCAGCGCAGCGCCACCCGCGCCGCATCCTGCTTGCCCTTGTTGGCATCTTTCAGTCCCAGATCGGGAACGTCGATCCAGCCGATCAGGTCGTGATGGCTGCCGCCGACGCGCAGGGCCAGTTCGTTCTTGACGAGCGGGAGATTGAATACCGCCTGTGCCGAGGCACCGCTCCCACCACCCGCGACCTGCGACCAGCCGGCCTGGACGCGCGCCGAGAACGCATCGGCTTCGGGCTTGTTGGTGATGATGCGCACCGTGCCCCCCATCGAGCCCTCACCGAACAGGGTGCCTTGGGGTCCGCGCAGCACCTC
>CAIJPE010000014.1 GCA_903822435.1 uncultured beta proteobacterium
CGGCGGCGGCGGCGGGCGGGGTGGCCCTGGCCGCTGAGCGTGCGCGCCCGCAGGCGGCGCGCCGCTCTGACGCTACAATCAAAGGCTTTGCCAAGTGATTGATTCAGGAGAACTTTTCATGGCCAACGCACAAGCAACCGAACGCACCCTGTCGATCATCAAGCCCGACGCCGTGGCCAAGAACGTGATCGGGCAGATCTACGCCCGATTCGAAGGCGCCGGCCTGAAGGTCATCGCAGCCCGCATGGCGCACCTCTCGCAAGGCGAGGCCGAGGCCTTCTACGCCGTGCACAAGGCGCGTCCCTTCTTCAACGACCTCGTCAAGTTCATGATCTCCGGCCCGGTGATGATCCAGGTGCTGGAAGGCCCGGGCGCCATTGCCAAGAACCGCGAACTGATGGGCGCCACCGATCCCAAGAAGGCCGACAAGGGCACCATCCGAGCCGACTTCGCGGACAGCATCGATGCCAATGCCGTGCACGGCTCCGATGCCCCTGAAACGGCCGCGGTCGAGATCGCGTTCTTCTTCCCGGGCATGAACGTCTACTCACGCTGAGCAGGGCTTTCCCGGGCCGGATCGCGATGACCGCCAACCTTCTCGATTTCGACCTGGAAGGCCTGGCGGCGTTTTGCGGCGGACTGGGTGAGAAGCGCTTCCGCGCGGTGCAGCTGTACCGCTGGATCCACCAGAAGGGCCAGGCCGACTTCGAGCAGATGTCCGACCTGGCTCGCTCGCTGCGCAGCAAGCTGGCCGGCGTGGCAGAGGTCAAGGCCTTGCCCGTGGTCAGCGAGCACCGGTCGGCCGACGGCACCGTCAAGTGGCTGTTCGACGTCGGAGCCGGCAACGCGGTGGAGACGGTCTTCATCCCCGAGGCCGACCGCGGCACGTTGTGCGTGTCGTCGCAGGCCGGCTGCGCCGTGGGCTGCCGCTTCTGTTCCACCGGCCACCAGGGCTTCAGCCGCAACCTCAGCACGGCCGAAATCGTGGCGCAGCTCTGGTACGCCGAGCACCGCCTGCGCGCCACCCTGGGCCTGCCCGAGGGCCAGCGCGCCATCGACAACGTCGTGATGATGGGCATGGGCGAGCCGTTGCAGAACTATGCGGCGCTGGTGCCGGCCCTGCGCACGTTCCTGGATGACCACGCCTACGGGCTTTCGCGCCGGCGGGTGACCGTGTCCACCTCGGGCGTGGTGCCCATGATCGATCGCCTGCGGGACGACTGCCCGGTGGCGCTGGCGGTGTCGTTGCATGCCGGCGACGATGCCTTGCGCGACTCGCTCGTGCCGTTGAACCGCAAGTACCCGATCGAGGAGCTCTTGCAGGCCTGCCAGCGCTACCTGGACGCGGCACCGCGCGACTTCATCACCTTCGAGTACTGCATGCTCGACGGCGTCAACGATTCCCCCGAGCAAGCCCAGGCCCTGGTGCGCTTGCTCAAGCCGCGGATCCACTGCAAGGTGAACCTGATTCCGTTCAACCCCTTCCCGCTGTCGGGCCTGCTGCGGTCGCCCCGCGAGCGCGTCCTGGCCTTTGCCCACGTGCTCCAGGAAGCCGGTATCGTGACGACCGTGCGCAAGACCCGTGGCGACGACATCGACGCGGCCTGTGGCCAACTGGCCGGCGAGGTGCAGGACCGCACCCGCGCACCCGAAAGGCTGGCGCGCCTGCGCCAGGTGATTCCCATTGCCGTGCAGGCCGGCCAGGGGCAGCCATGAGGCGTGCAGAACAGGACCACCTGCGATGGGCGGCCTTGGTCTGCCTGGCCGTGGCCCTGGCCACGGCTGCGTTGTCGGGCTGTGTCAGCCAGCCTGCAACCGGGCCAGGCGGCGTGGCCGAGGCGCGGCCTTCGACCGAGCCCGCTGACCTGGAGCGCCGTGCCCGCGTCCGGCTTGAACTGGCGGGCCTGTATTTCGGGCGTGGCCAGTCTTCCATCGCACTGGATGAATTGAAGCAGGCGCTGGACATCAAGCCCGACCTGCCCGAAGCGTTCAGCCTGCGCGGCCTCATCCAGGCCAGCATGGGTGAGGCCGGCAATGCGGACGAGAGCTTCCAGCGCGCGTTGCAGTTGGCACCACGCGACGGCAACACCATGCACAACTACGGGTGGTTCCTCTGCCAGCAACGTCGCTACCCGGAGGCCGACGTGCAGTTCAGCAACGCGGTGGCCCAGCCGCAATACCAAGATACGGTGCGTACCTTGCTCGCGCGAGGGGTATGCCAGGCCCGTGCAGGGCGGTGGGCCGATGCCGAACGCAGCCTGTCGCGCTCGTACGAGCTGGACCCGTCCAACGCGGCCACGGCCTACAACCTGAGCGACGTGCTGCTGCGCCAGGGCGAGTACGAACGCGCCCGCTTCTACGTCGGGCGCATCAACGCCATTCCGGAAGCCACCACTGCACAGAGCCTGTGGCTGGCCGCGCGCATCGAGCGCAAGCTGGGCAACGGGCAGGCGCTGCAGGACATCGGCCGCAAGTTGCGCGACCGTTTCCCCACCTCTTCCGAGGCGCTTCAGTTCGAACGGGGGCAGTTCGATGAGTGACGAGCCGGTTCGTCCGGCCAGCGCCGGCGCATTGCTGCGCGCCGCCCGCGAGCGTCAGGGCCTGCACATCGCGGCACTGGCTGCTGCGATCAAGGTGCATCAACGCAAGCTCGAAGCCCTGGAGGCCGATCGCTGGAGCGAGTTGCCCGACGCGACCTTCGTGCGTGCCCTGGCGCAGACCGTATGCCGGACGCTGAAGGTCGATGCCCGGCCCGTGCTCGAGTTGCTGCCCAAGGGCGGCGCCATCGACCTTCAGCCCACGCCGGGCACGCTGAACACGCCCTTCCGCGAGCGGCCGGGCCGCGATGATCCGGGCCTGTCCCGGTTCGCCATACGGCCATTGGTGGTGGCGGGCCTGTTGCTGGTGGCGGCGGCCGTGGTGCTGTACCTGCTGCCGGCCGGGACGCTGAGCGGTGGCAAGGCGCTGCGAACGATCGCGGGTGCTCCGGCGGCATCGGCAGCCTCGGCAGCCGATGCGAGCCCGCTGGCCGCCTCGGCCCCGGTGGATGCGGCACTGCCCGCGGCTGCGGCGGGGTCCGCAGCCGACGCGGCGCTGTTTCCGCCCGCGGGTGCGGAGACCAACACTTCGGTGACGATCGATGCGCCGGCTGCCGCCGGATCCGCCGCGCCTACCTCGGCCGCCGCCAGCGCCCCGCCGTTCATGGCCACGGGCAGCCTGCAGGTGCGCACCACCGACGCCTCATGGGTGGAAGTGCGGGATGCCAAGGGCCAGGTGCTGGTGTCGCGCACGGTGCTGCCCGGCGAGCCGCTGGGGTTGGATGCCGATACCCCGCTGCGGCTGACCATCGGCAATGCCGCCGTCACGCAACTCGCGTTTCGCGGGCAGCCCGTCGACCTCAAGCCCAGCACGCGCGACAATGTGGCTCGGGTCGAGGTGAGGTAACGACCCCAAGCTCGCTGGCGCTAGCTGCCCGCCGTGGGGGCCGTCCGCCTGCAGGCCGGCGGAGCCGGTTCTGCGGCGGGAAGCTTGATTGCTTTGGGGGGTTTGTGTGATGTTGGAGAATTTTGATGAACGCTCCTGAGTCGATTCCGACGGTCGAGGCCATCGAGGCGGCGGCGCCTGCGCCGCGGCGTTCGCGGCAGGCGCGCGTGGCCTGGGGTTCGCACGTCGTGACGGTGGGTGGCGACGCGCCCGTGCGCGTGCAGTCGATGACCAACACCGACACGGTGGACGTGATCGGCACAGCCATCCAGTGCAAGGAACTGGCGCTGGCCGGCTCGGAACTCGTGCGCATCACCGTCAACACCCCCGAGGCCGCCGAGGCCGTGCCGCACATCCGCGAGCAGCTCGATCGCATGGGCATCGACGTGCCGCTGGTGGGCGATTTCCACTACAACGGCCACCGCCTGCTCACCGATTTTCCAGCCATGGCGCAGGCGCTGAGCAAGTACCGCATCAACCCCGGCAACGTGGGCAAGGGCGACAAGCGCGACCGGCAGTTCGCGCAGATGGTCGAAGCCGCCGTGCGCTATGACAAGGTGGTGCGCATCGGCGTGAACTGGGGCAGCCTGGACCAGGAACTGCTGGCCCAGCTCATGGACGACAACGCCCGCCGCGCCGTGCCGCTGGGCGTCAAGCAGGTGATGTACCAGGCGCTGGTGCAGTCGGCGCTGGAATCGGCCGCCGTGGCGCGCGAGATCGGCCTGAACCCCGACAACATCATCATCAGCTGCAAGGTCAGCGGTGTGCAGGACCTGATTTCGGTGTACCGGGCCCTGTCCCGCCGCTGCGATTACGCGCTGCACCTGGGCTTGACCGAAGCCGGCATGGGCACCAAGGGCACCGTGGCCAGCGCCACGGCCCTGGCGGTGCTGCTGCAGGAAGGCATCGGCGACACCATCCGCGTGAGTCTCACGCCGCAGCCGGGCGAAGCCCGCACGCAAGAGGTGGTGGTGGCCCTGGAGATCCTGCAGTCGCTGGGCTTGCGCACCTTCAACCCCAGCGTCACGGCCTGCCCCGGCTGCGGGCGGACCACCAGCACCACCTTCCAGGAACTGGCCAAGCAGATCGACGATTTCCTGCGCGCCCAGATGCCCGTGTGGAAGGCGCGCTATCCGGGCGTGGAGGGTCTGAAAGTGGCCGTGATGGGCTGCATCGTCAACGGCCCGGGAGAGAGCAAGCACGCCGACATCGGAATCAGCCTGCCCGGCACCGGTGAAGCCCCGGCCGCGCCGGTGTTCATCGACGGCGAGAAGGCCCTCACGCTGCGTGGTGAGCATATCGCGGCCGAATTCCACAAGCTCGTCGAGAGCTACATCGAGCGGCGTTTTGGCGCGGTGACCGGCGCGGTGACGGCCGCGCATTGACGCGCCGCCCACCGCCCGCCGCCCCGATACCCCCACGCAGCCTGCCATGGCGCCTTGCCGCGCCGCCTGTCCCATGCCTGATCCCCAGAGCCCTGCCAAGACACCCGATACGCCGCTTCGTGGCGTGAAGGGCATGAACGACATCCTGTTGCCGGCCGAATCGGCTCAGTGGGAGCGCTTCGAAGACGTGGTGCGCCGCCTGCTGGCCCGCTACGGGTACCGCAACATCCGCACGCCCGTCGTGGAGCCGACCGCGCTGTTCGTGCGCGGCTTGGGTGACGTGACCGACATCGTCGAGAAAGAGATGTACTCCTTCGAGGACGCGATGAACGGCGACCGCCTGACCCTGCGCCCCGAGGCCACGGCCGGCATCGTGCGGGCCATCAACGAGCACAACGCGCTGTACAACGGCCCGCTGCGGGTGTGGACCATGGGGCCGATGTTCCGCCACGAGCGGCCGCAGAAGGGCCGCTACCGCCAGTTCCATCAGCTCGACGTGGAGGCCCTGGGCCACGCCGGCCCCGACGTCGATGCCGAACTCATCCTCATGCTGCGCGCCCTGTGGCGCGAGCTGGGGCTGGTGGAAGGGCGCGACCTGACGCTGGAGCTCAACACGCTGGGCCAGAGCGACGAGCGCAAGGCCCACCGCGCGGCGCTGGTGGCCTACTTCCAGGATCACGCGGCGCAGTTGGACGAAGACGCTCGGCGCCGCCTGCACAGCAACCCGCTGCGCATCCTGGACACCAAGAACCCGGCCATGCAGGCGCTGGTCGAAGCCGCCCCCAAGCTGATGGACTACCTGGGCGAGGCGTCCCGCGCCCATTTCGACGCCGTGCGTGCCATCCTGGATGCCGCGGGTCTGGCCTACCGCATCAACCCGCGCTTGGTGCGCGGCATGGATTACTACAACCTCACCGTCTTCGAGTGGATCACCCCGCACCTGGGCTCCCAGTCCGCCGTCGGTGGGGGCGGGCGCTACGACCAGCTCATCGAGACGCTCGGCGGCAAGCCCGCGCCCGGCGTGGGCTTCGGCCTGGGCATCGAGCGCATCCTGCTGCTGCTGGAAGCCGTGGGACTGCAGGTGGGCGCGCCGGCTCCCGATGCCTATGCCGTCGTGCCCGATGCGGCCTCGCTGCCGCAGGTGATGCCGATGCTCGAACAGCTGCGCCAGGCCGGTGTCTCGGTGGTGCTGAACGCCGGCGGCGGCTCGATGAAATCGCAATTCAAGCGTGCGGACGCCAGCGGCGCCCGCATGGCCCTGATCTTCGGGGGCGATGAACTTGCCAGGGGTGAGGTGGCTCTGAAGCCACTGCGCGACGCTGCCGCCCCGCAGACCCTTCGCCCCATCGCCGACGCAGCCCGCTGGGCTGATGAACTGCGCAACGCATAATCGCGGACTTTGCCGCCTGGATCCATGGCCACACAACTCGACCTGCAAGAGCAGGAGCAACTCGACGCCCTCAAGGCCTTCTGGAAGAAGCAGGGCAACCTGATCACGTGGGTGCTGCTGCTGGCCCTGGTGGGCTTTTCGGCCTGGAACGGCTGGCAGTACTGGCAGCGCGACCAGGCGCAGAACGCGGGCGCCATGTTCGAAGAGCTCGACCGCGCCGCCTTGGTCGGCGACGCCGACAAGGTCGGCCGCGTCTTCGCCGACCTGAAGCAGCGGTACCCCAAGACCGCGTTTGCCGAACAGGCGGGGCTGACCGCGGCCAAGGTGCAGTTCGCCAAGAGCCAGGCCGATGCCGCCAAGGCCAGCCTGGCCTGGGTGGCCGAGAACGCCGTCGAGGATGAGTTCAAGACCATCGCCCGTCTGCGGCTGGCCGGCCTGCAACTGGACGGCAAGCAGTACGACGAAGCGCTCAAGACGCTGGACGCGGCCCAGGGCGTGGAGTTCGAAGCCCTGGTGCAAGACCGCCGCGGCGACATCTACCTGGCCCAGGGCAAGGCCGCGGAAGCGCGTGCGGCGTATCAGCGTGCCTGGGTCGCGCTGGGCGAGAAGTCCGACTATCGGCGGCTGGTGGATGCGAAGCTGACTGCACTGGGTGCGTCGCCGGAGGCGCCGGCCGCGGCCGCATCGGCCGGCACCGGCTCGGCCGCCACGGCCGCGTCGGGGGCCCAGCCGTGATGGCACGCCGCTGGCTGCCTGTTCTGCTGGCGCCGGTGCTGATCGCGCTGGCTGCCTGCTCGTCCGACAAGCCCAAGCCCACGCCGCTGGAGACCCTGGCGCCTCGCATCGCCGGGCGCGAGGTGTGGAACCTTCGCGTGGGCAGCATCGGCTTCCCGATGGTCCCCGCCGTGCGCGCCGGCTCCTTCTTCGTGGCCTCGGGTGACGGCGACGTCCTGTCCATCCAGGCCGAGACCGGTGCCGTGCAATGGCGCGCCAGCGCCGGCAGCGCGCTGGCCGCCGGCGTGGGCAGCGACGGCCGCTACACCAGCGTGGTCACACGCGGCAACGAGGTGGTCACCTTCGACAACGGCCGCGAGGTCTGGCGCAAGCGCGTGCCTTCCAGCGTGGTCACGCCGCCGTTGGTGGCCGGCGAGCGGGTGTTCGTGATGAGCGTGGACCGCGCCGTGCATGCCTTCGACGCCATCGATGGCCGGCGCCTGTGGGTCTACCAGAAGCCCGGTGATGCGTTGACGCTTTCGCAGGCAGGGGTGGTGGCGGCCTTCCGCAACAGCCTGCTGGTGGGGCAAGGCCAGCGCCTGGTCGCTCTGGATCCGCTGCGCGGCAGCGTGGAATGGGAAGTGGCCATGGCCTCGCCCCGTGGCACCAACGAGGTCGAACGCCTGGCCGACCTGCTGGGCCCTTTGGTGCGGGTGGGCGACCGGGTCTGCGCCCGCGCCTTCCAGTCGGCGGTGGCTTGTGCCGACGCCGCGCGCGGGGCCCTGCTGTGGTCGCGCAACGTGGGCGGCGTGCAGGCCGTGGCCGGCGACGCGGAAGTCCTGGTGGGTGCCGATGCCAGCGACCGCATCACCGCCTGGCGTGCCACCACCGGCGATGTCGTCTGGACCAACGAAAAGATGCTCTACCGCGGCCTGAGCGGTGCGCTGGCCGTGGGCCCGAGCGTGGTGTTCGGCGACGTCGAAGGCTATGTGCATTTCCTGTCCTCGGCCACGGGCGAAGCGCAATTGCGCCTGCCCACCGACGGCAAGCCCGTCATCGGCACGCCGGCCCTTTCGGGGGCGACGCTGCTGGTGACGACCCAGGGCGGGGGGCTCTACGCCTTCCGCCCGAACTGAACAACCTTGGCCATCCGATGAAGCCGGTCATCGCCCTCGTCGGCCGCGCCAACGTCGGCAAGAGCACGCTCTTCAACCGCATCACGAAGAGCCGCGACGCCATCGTCGCCGATTTCGCGGGACTGACGCGCGACCGCCACTATGGCGACGCGCGATTGGGTCCGCGCGAGTTCATCGTGGTCGACACAGGGGGCTTCGAGCCCGACAAGCCGACCGGCGTGGTGGCCGAAATGGCCAAGCAGACGCGGCAGGCCGTGGCCGAGGCCGACGCCGTGATCTTCGTCGTGGACGTGCGCGGCGGCCTCTCGGCCCAGGACCACGACATCGCGCGGTACCTGCGCCAGCACCACAAGAAGGTCTTCCTGGCGGCCAACAAGGCCGAGGGCATGACCGAGTCCCCCCTGCTCGGTGAATTCCACGAACTGGGCATCGGCGACCCGCACCCCATCTCGGCCGCCCACGGGCAGGGCATCCGCAGCCTGCTGGAAGCCGCGCTGGAGGGTTTCCCGCCCGAAGAAGAGATCTACGGCGACGGGCCCGATGCCAACCGACCGATCCGCCTGGCCGTGGCAGGCCGCCCCAACGTGGGCAAGAGCACGCTGATCAACGCCTGGCTGGGCGAAGAGCGCCTGGTGGCCTTCGACCAGCCCGGCACCACGCGCGACGCCATCCACGTGCCCTTCGAGCGCGACGGCCGCAAGTTCGAGCTGATCGACACGGCCGGCCTGCGCCGCAAGGGCAAGGTCTTCGAGGCCATCGAGAAGTTCTCGGTGGTCAAGACGCTGCAGGCCATCTCGGACGCGAACGTCGTGCTGCTGCTGCTGGACGCCACCCAGGGCGTCACCGACCAGGACGCCCACATCGCCGGCTACATCCTCGAGTCCGGCCGCGCCGTGGTGCTGGCCGTCAACAAGTGGGACGCCACCGACGACTACCAGCGCCAGAGCCTGCAGCGCTCCATCGAGAGCCGGCTGTCGTTCCTGAAGTACGCGCCGTTGCTGCAGATATCGGCCATCCGGCGGCAGGGCCTGTCCGCCGTGTGGAAGGCCATCCTGCAGGCGCATGCCTCGGCGACCATCAAGATGACGACGCCGGTGCTCACGCGCCTGGTGATCGAAGCCGCCGAGCACCAGGCGCCGCGCCGGGAGGGCCGTTTCCGCCCCAAGATGCGCTACGCCCACCAGGGCGGCATGAACCCGCCGCTGGTGGTCATCCACGGCACGTCGCTGGACCACATCACCGACAGCTACAAGCGATTCCTCGAAGGTCGGCTGCGCGAGCACTACAAGCTCGTCGGCACGCCGGTGCGCATCGAAATGCGCTCGGCCAGCAATCCGTTTGATGACAAAGGGAACTGATTCACGGCAGACCGACCGAAAGTGGGTCGATAACCGTACAAACCCGAACACGTCGGTCCGCTGTGATAACGTGATCGGCTTCTTGAACTCAACACGGAAGATATCGTGAGCAACAAAGGCCAACTTTTGCAGGACCCCTTTTTGAACCTGCTGCGCAAAGAGCATGTGCCCGTGTCGATCTACCTCGTCAACGGCATCAAGCTCCAGGGCCACATCGAGTCCTTCGACCAGTACGTGGTCCTTCTGCGCAACACCGTGACGCAGATGGTCTACAAGCACGCCATCTCCACGGTCGTGCCCAGCCGGGCGGTCAGTTTCCACGTCAACGAGCCTGCCGATCCGGCTTGAAGCAACCCGTCGCACTCAGCCGCTGCCACCTTGAGTTCCGTCACTGCCCGACCCGCGTCCAGCGGTGACCCATTGACCCGCGCGGTCCTGGTTGGCGTCGACATCGGTTCAGACCCGAATTTCGACGCCAGCCTGGACGAGCTTGCGCTGCTCGCGGCTTCTGCGGGTGACCTGACCGTGGCCCGGGTGGTCGCGCGTCGGCGCGCGCCCGACCCGGCGCTGTTCGTGGGCAGCGGCAAGGCCGACGAGATCAAGGCCCTGGTGGCGGCAGAACAGGCGCACGGCGTGATCTTCGACCAGGCCTTGAGCCCAGCTCAGCAGCGCAACCTGGAACGCCACCTGGGCTGCCCGGTGGCCGACCGTACCTCGTTGATCCTGGACATCTTCGCCGAGCGGGCCCAAAGCCACGAAGGCAAGCTGCAGGTGGAACTGGCGCGGCTGCAATACATGGCCACCCGGCTCGTGCGCCGCTGGAGCCACCTGGAGCGTCAGCAGGGTGGCATCGGCACCCGCGGCGGCCCGGGCGAGGCGCAGATCGAGCTCGACCGCCGCATGATCGGCGACCGCATCAAGACCGTCAAGGAACGGCTCGAGAAGGTCAAGCGCCAGCGCGGCACCCAGCGCAAGGCACGCGAGCGGCGGGGCACGTTCCGGGTATCCCTGGTGGGCTACACCAATGCCGGAAAGTCCACGCTGTTCAACGCGCTGGTCAAGGCCCGCACCTACGCGGCCGACCAGCTGTTCGCCACCCTGGATACCACCACGCGGGCCCTGTGGCTGGGCGAGGCCCAGAGCTCGGTCTCGCTGTCGGACACCGTGGGCTTCATCCGCGACCTGCCGCACAAGCTGGTCGAGGCCTTCGAGGCCACGCTGCAGGAAGCGGCCGATGCCGACCTGCTGCTGCACGTCATCGATTCCTCCAGCCCGCACCTGGCCGAGCAGCAGGCCGAAGTCGACCGGGTGCTGGACGAGATCGGCGCCAGCCAGGTTCCGCAACTCCTCGTCTACAACAAGTGCGACCTGCTGGAAGCGTCGCGCCGCTCGCGCCAGCCCTCCGATTGGGTGGAAGCCCATGCCGGCGTCCGGCGGCAGCGGGTGTTTGCCAGTGCACGGACAGGCGAAGGTCTGGAAGACTTGCGCAAAGCCATTGCGGATGCCGTGTTGCTTCGCTTGAATGCAGCCGGTGGCCCCCAACCTGTCACATTACCCGATGGCACGCTGGCCGCGGCCTCGCTGTCCCCTGCCGTACCGGCAGCCCCTCTTTGATCGCCCGTCGATCGACCCCCGATCGCCTCCCTGATCGCATCCAAATGAGCGACCACGATTCCTCACGTTTCAAGAAGTGGCTCCTGATGAGCAACCGCAACGATGGCCCGCCGGATCTGGACGAGCTGTGGCGCGACTTCAACCGCAAGCTCAGCGGCCTGTTCGGCGGCAAGGGCGGCGGCCCGAGCCGCGGTGACGACAACTCGCCAGGCGGGCCGTTCCAGCCCGACATGAAGAGCGCCGGCATCGGCGTGGGCCTGATCGCCGTGGTGGCCCTGCTGATCTGGCTGGGCAGCGGCTTCTTCATCGTGCAGGAAGGCAACCAGGCGGTCGTCACCACCTTCGGCAAGTACAGCCACACCAAGGATGCGGGCTTCCAGTGGCGCTTCCCTTACCCGGTGCAAGCGCACGAGATCGTCCCCGTGACCCAGCTGCAGTCCGTGGAGGTGGGCCGCAATTCGGTGGTGCAGGCCACCGGGCTTCGCGACTCCTCCATGCTCACGCAGGACGAGAACATCGTCGACATCCGGTTCACGGTGCAGTACCGGCGCGGGGATGCTCGGGCCTACCTGTTCGAGAACAACCGGCCCGATGAGGCCGTGGTGCAGGCTGCCGAATCGTCCGTGCGCGAGATCGTCGGCCGCAGCCGCGTCGACCTCGTCCTGTACGAGCAACGCGATGCCATCGCCGCCGAGCTCGTCAAGTCCATCCAGGTGCAGCTCGACCGGCTGAAGGCCGGCATCGTGGTGGCCAACGTGAACATGCAGAACGTGCAGGTGCCCGACTCGGTGCAGTCGGCGTTCAACGACGCCGTCAAGGCCGGGGCCGACCGCGACCGTTTCAAGAACGAAGGACAGGCCTACGCCAGCGACGTCATCCCGAAGGCACGGGGCACTGCATCGCGGCTGCTCGAGGAGGCCGAGGGCTACCGCTCGCGGGTCATCGCGCAGGCCGAGGGCGATGCCCAGCGCTTCCGCTCGGTGCTGGCCGAGTACCAGAAGGCCCCGGCGGTCACGCGTGACCGCCTGTACCTCGAGACCATGCAGCAGGTGTATTCCAACGTCACCAAGGTGATGGTGGACAGCCGCACCGGCTCCAACCTGCTGTACCTGCCCCTGGACAAGCTGCTGCAGCAGGCAGCAATCCCCGCAGCGCCTTTGCAAGGCAGCGCCGTGACGGTGGTACCCAGTCCCGCGACGGTCGACCCGAGCGGCACCCAGAGCGTGGACATCCGTTCGCGCGATGGGGCTCGGGCTCGCGAGCGGGAAGGGCGTTAAGGACACCATGAGCATGAACCGAATCGGACTCATCGTCGCCGGCGCGTTGATCGCGCTGATGCTGGCCGCCAGCACCCTGTTCATCGTCGACCAGCGCCAGGTCGGCGTGGTCTACGCCCTGGGCGAGATCAAGGAAGTCATCGCCGAGCCCGGCTTGCACCTGAAGATGCCGCCGCCGTTCCAGAACGTGGTCTTCCTCGACAAGCGCGTGCAGACGCTCGACAGCCCCGAAAGCCGCCCGATCTTCACGGCCGAGAAGAAGAGCCTGGTGATCGACTGGCTGGTCAAGTGGCGCATCGCCGAGCCGCGCCAGTTCATCCGCAACAACGGCGTCGATTTCCGCAACCTGGAAAGCCGCCTGTCGCCGGTGGTGCAAGCGGCCTTCAACGAAGAGATCACCAAGCGCGACGTGCGCGGCGTGCTGGCCGGTGAACGCGAGAAGGTGATGCAGGACGTGCGCTCGCGCCTGTCCGAGGAGGCCAAGGCCTTCGGCATCGAGATCGTGGACGTACGGATCAAGCGCGTGGACTTCGTCGCCGACATCACCGATTCGGTCTACCGGCGCATGGAGTCCGAGCGCAAGCAGGTCGCCAACGAGCTGCGCTCCCAAGGCGCTGCCGAGGGCGAGAAGATCCGCGCCGATGCCGACCGCCAGCGTGAAGTCATCATCGCCGAAGCCTATCGCGACGCCCAGAAGATCAAGGGGGAGGGCGATGCCAAGTCATCGGCCCTGTACGCCGAAGCCTTCGGGCGCGATCCGCAGTTCGCTCAGTTCTACCGCAGCCTGGAGGCCTACCGCTCGACCTTCCGCAGCAAGAGCGACGTGATGGTGCTGGACCCGAGCAGCGAGTTCTTCCGCGCCATGCGCGGCGGAGCCCAGCCCGCGGCCCCCGCACCGGGGCCCGCACCGCGAAAGTAGGGCCCGGCGCCTCACCCCTTGGACATGCTGGATCTGGATACGCTGCTGGGCGCCCTGGCGCTCATGCTGGTGTTCGAAGGCCTGCTGCCTTTTCTCAGCCCCGGGGCCTGGCGCTCGGTCTTCGAGCGCGCCACCAAGCTGTCGGACGGGCAGATCCGCTTCATCGGACTGTCCAGCATGGTGATCGGCGTGTTGCTGCTGGCCGCCTGGCGCTGAATCCGCAGCCGCTGCGGCGCCTACAATGCCGCTTTCAATACCGGTGAGTTCCATGCTGTCTGCTTGGCTGCTGCCAGAGCACATTGCCGATGTCCTGCCCGCGCAGGCCCGGCGCGTCGAGGAACTGAGGCGGGCGTTGCTCGACCGGGCTCGGGCCTACGGCTTCGAGCTGGTGATGCCGCCCTTGCTGGAACACCTGGAGTCGCTGCTTTCGGGCACCGGCCGAGAGATGGACCTCAAGACCTTCAAGCTGGTCGACCAGCTGAGCGGCCGCATGCTGGGCTTGCGGGCCGACACCACGCCCCAGGCTGCCCGGATCGACGCTCACCTGCTCAATCGCGAAGGCGTAACCCGCCTGTGCTACTGCGGCCCCGTGCTGCATGCCCGGCCGATGGGCATGGCTGCCACCCGAGAGCCGCTGCAGTTCGGCGCCGAGATCTTCGGCCATGCCGGCCTGGAAGCCGACCTGGAAGCGGTGGAGCTGGCCGTCGACGGGCTGATGGCAGCCCGCGTCGGGCCCCTGGTGCTGGACCTGGCCGATGCGCGCGTGCTGCGCGGCGTGCTGGCCGGCGTGGCGCTGGACGCCGCGCAGCTGCAGGACGTGGTGCAGGCCCTCACCGAGAAGGATGCCGCGGGCGTGGAGGCCCTGACGCTGGGTGCTCCGGCCGAGACCCGTGCCGCGCTGCAGGCCTTGCTGCGGCTTTATGGGGGCACCGAGGTGCTGGCAGCGGCTCGGCGGGAACTGCCCCGTCGCGCATTGGTGATCGAGGCGCTGGACCAGCTCGAATGGCTGGCCAGCCACCTGCGCGCGGCCCATCCCGGGCTCAAGATCGGCTTCGACCTCTCCGACATGAGCGGCTACGCGTACTACAGCGGGCTGCGCTTTGCCATCTACGCCCACGGCAGCAGCGATGCACTGGCCCGCGGTGGCCGCTATGACGAGGTGGGCGCCATCTTCGGTCGCAACCGCCCGGCTGCGGGCTTCAGCCTGGACCTCAAGTCGCTGGCCGAAGTGGCGCAGCCATCGGCCTTGCCGACGGCCATCCGGGCGCCCTGGAGCGAAGACCCGGCCTTGCGCGCCGAGGTCCGCCGCCTGCGTGAGGAAGGCGAGATCGTGGTGTCGATGCTGCCTGGGCAGGGTGATGAGTCCCAGGCTTTCCGTTGCGACCGTGAATTGCGCCTGAGCGCCGGCGCGTGGGTGCTCGGGCCCTTGGAAGCGGTGTCGGCCTGAGGCTTCGAGCCGCCGCTGCCGCACCCGCCCGGGCCCCGAATCTTTGAAGGACGACAAGAACATGCAAGCAGGCGTTCGGCCCCGTGCGGGCCGCAATGTGGTGGTGGTCGGTACCCAGTGGGGCGACGAAGGCAAGGGCAAGATCGTCGACTGGCTGACCGACCACGCCCAGGGCGTGGTGCGGTTCCAGGGCGGCCACAACGCGGGCCACACGCTGGTCATCGCGGGGCGCAAGACGGCCCTGCAGTTGATCCCCTCGGGCGTCATGCGCGAAGGCGTGGCCTGCTACATCGGCAACGGCGTGGTGGTCGACCCCGAGCACCTGCTGCGCGAGATCGAACGCATCGAGCAGTTGGGCATCGATGTGCGTTCGCGCCTGCATCTGTCGGAATCCTGTCCGCTGATCCTGCCCTTCCACGTCGAGCTCGACCGGGCCCGCGAGGCGCGCCGCGAAAGCCACGGCGGCGGCAAGATCGGCACCACCGGTAAAGGTATCGGCCCCGCCTACGAAGACAAGGTGGCGCGCCGAGCGCTGCGCGTGCAGGACCTCAAGCACCCGGCCCGATTCGAGTCCAAGCTGCGCGAACTCGTCACCCTGCACAACGCCGAGCTCACCGGCGTGCTCGGCGCCCAGGCGCTCGACTGGAAGCCGATGCTGGACAGCGCACTGGCCTCGGCCGAGCATCTCAAGCCCTTGATGGCCGACGTGGGCTACCGGCTCTTCAACGCGCACCTGGGCGGCCAGAACCTGCTGTTCGAAGGCGCACAGGGCACGCTGCTGGACATCGACCACGGCACCTATCCCTTCGTCACCTCCAGCAACTGCGTGGCCGGCAATGCCGCGGCGGGTTCTGGCGTGGGCCCGGGCCTGCTGCACTACATCCTGGGCATCACCAAGGCCTACACCACGCGGGTGGGCAGCGGGCCCTTCCCGACCGAACTCGACATCGACACCGCTGGCGGCGTGGGCCACCACCTGTCGACCGTCGGGCAGGAGCGCGGGACGGTAACCGGGCGGGCACGGCGCTGCGGCTGGCTGGATGCGGCCGCACTGAAGCGGTCGATCATCATCAACGGGGTATCGGGCCTGTGCATCACCAAGCTGGACGTGCTGGACGGCCTGCCCGAGATCCTGATCGCCACGGGCTACCGCCTGGGCAACCGCGTGCTGGACGTGCTGCCCCTGGATGCCGACGAGATCGCCGAATGCGTGCCCATCTATGAGTCGATGCCCGGCTGGAGCGAAACCACTGCGGGCCTGACCAACTGGGAGCAGCTGCCGCTGAACGCGCGGCGTTACCTGGAACGCATGCAGACGTTGATCGGGGCGCCCATCGACATGGTGTCCACGGGCCCGGACCGCGTGCACACGATCTTGTTGCGCCACCCGTTTCGGGCCTGAATGAGACCATCCCCGAAGCGGCTGCGCAGCTCCCCTTCAAGGGGCGACGTCAGCGGACCGGCAGAGCCGGATCCGCGACGGCCGCTCGCCGAGTTCTGTCCCTCCCTGACCTTTGACCTCTGGAGTGTTCGAGCATGCTGACCGATGATGGCAAACACCTGTATGTGTCCTGGGACGAGTACCACCTGCTCACCGAGCGCCTGGCTCTGAAGGTGGCTGCCTCGGGCTGGGAGTTCGACCAGATCCTGTGCCTGGCACGGGGCGGGATGCGGCCGGGCGACGTGCTGTCGCGCGTGTTCGACAAGCCGCTGGCCATCATGTCGACCAGCTCCTACCGCGCCGAGGCCGGCACCATCCAGGGCCGCCTGGACATGGCCAAGTACATCACCATGCCCAAGGGCGAACTGGCCGGCCGCGTGTTGCTGGTGGACGACCTGGCCGACACCGGCATCACCTTGCGTGCGGTGGTGGACCGCCTGCGCGGCATGCCCGCCATCAGCGAACTGCGCGCGGCGGTCATCTGGGTCAAGGGCGTATCGACGTATGTGCCCGACTACTACGTCGAGACCCTGCCCACGAGCCCCTGGATCCACCAGCCGTTCGAGGAGTACGACAACCTCCGACCCGACGGACTTGCGAAGAAGTTCGCAGTCTAGAGTGGGCCGCCAAGCTCCATTCGCTCGCTTCCCCCCAGGGGGGCCGTCCGCCGACGGACCGGCGGAGCCGGATCCGTGGCGGGAGGCCTGGTTGGGTGAGAGTTACCGCGATTACCGGCCCGCAATGCAAAAAGCCGGCGTTGCGTGCAACGTCGGCCTCTTGATTTCCACTACTTTTGGTGCCCAGGAAGGGACTCGAACCCCCACGCCGTTAAGCGCTAGTACCTGAAACTAGTGCGTCTACCAATTCCGCCACCTGGGCTCTCAGGACAGCTAAGGACTATATCATCAAAAACAACAACGACGCCAGCTCCCCGCAAACTGCCACCGCATTGCTCGGCGAATTCGAGGGGCGCGTAGAGGGCCACCGCGATGGCCACGGGCTGGTCGTGCCGGACAGTGGCGACGCCACGATCTTCCTGTCGCCCCAGGAGATGCGCAGCGTGCTGCACAAGGACCGGGTGCGCGTGCGCGTGCTCCGCTATGACCGCAAGGGGCGGCCCGAAGGCCGAGTGCTGGACATCCTGGAGCGGCGCAAGGCCCCCATCATCGGCCGGCTCCTCCACGAAAACGGCCAGTGGCTGGTTGCCCCTGAAGACAGCCGTTATGGCCAGGACATCCTCATCCCCAAGAATGCCATCGCCAACGCCGCGGTGGGCCAGGTGGTCTCGGTCGAGTTGACCGAGCCGCCATCGCTGCACTCGCAGCCCGTGGGACGCGTGGCCGAGGTGCTGGGCGAGATCGACGACTCGGGCATGGAGATCGAGATCGCCGTGCGCAAGTACGAGGTTCCGCACCAGTTCAGCCCCGAGACGCTGGCCCAGGCCGCGGCGCTGCCCGAGAAGCTGCGCGCGGCCGATCGCAAGAACCGGGTGGACCTGACGGACGTTGCGCTGGTCACCATCGACGGCGAAGACGCCCGCGACTTCGACGACGCCGTGTACTGCGAGCCCTTCAAGCGCGGCCGCGGCAAGTCGGCGATCGAAGGCTGGCGGCTGATCGTGGCGATTGCCGACGTCAGCCATTACGTGAAGCCCGGCGAACCTCTGGACGAAGACGCGTACGAGCGCGCCACCTCGGTGTACTTCCCGCGGCGCGTGATCCCCATGCTGCCCGAGAAGCTGTCCAACGGGCTCTGCTCGCTGAACCCGGACGTCGAGCGCCTGGCCATGGCCTGCGACATGATCGTCGACAGCGAGGGGCGCGTGGACGCCTTCCAGTTCTACCCGGCCATCATCAACTCGCATGCACGCCTGACCTACACCGAAGTCGCCGCGATGCTGGCCAACACGCGCGGGCCCGAGGCCCAGCGCCGGACCGACGTGGTGCCGCACCTGCTGCACCTGCACGAGGTCTACCGGGCCTTGCTCAAGCAGCGCGCCAAGCGCGGTGCGGTGGACTTCGAGAGCACCGAAACGCAGATCGTGTGCGACGACAACGGCCGCATCGAGAAGATCGTGCCGCGGGTGCGCACCGAGGCCCACCGGCTGATCGAGGAAGCCATGCTGGCCGCCAACGTCTGCGCGGCCGACTACATCTCGGGGGCCGAGCACCCGTGCCTTTACCGCGTGCACGAGGGCCCCACGCCCGAGAAGCGGCAGGCGCTGCAGGCGATGTTGAAGTCGCTGGGCGTATCGGCCAGTTTGAGCGACGAGCCCACGCCTGCCGAGATCCAGGCCATCGCTCAGGCCACGCAGGGCCGGCCCGACGCCACGCAGATCCATACGTTGCTGCTGCGCTCGATGCAGCAGGCCATCTACACCGTGCACAACTCGGGCCACTTCGGGCTGGCCTACAACGCCTACACGCACTTCACCAGCCCCATCCGCCGCTACCCCGACCTGCTGGTTCACCGTGTGATCAAGGCTGTGCTGGCCGGCAAGCGCTACCACCTGGTAGCCAGCAGCAAGACGCGCACGCCCGAAGTCCGCAAAGGCGGCAAGTTGGCCCAGCGAAACCCCAAGCCCATGTCGCAGGAGATGGCCCTGTGGGAAGCCGCGGGCGGCCACTGCAGCGCGAACGAGCGCAGGGCCGACGAGGCCTCGCGCGATGTCGAGGCCTGGCTGAAGTGCCGCTTCATGCGCGAGCACTTGGGCGAGGAGTACTCGGGCACCGTCAGCGCGGTGGCCGGTTTCGGTCTGTTCGTCACCCTGGACGCGCTGTATGTCGACGGCCTGGTGCACATCACCGAGCTCGGTGGCGAGTACTACCGCTACGACGAAGCCCGCGGCGAGCTACGCGGCGAACGCACGGGCATCCGCTACGCGGTGGGCGCCCGGGTGCGCGTGCAGGTCAGCCGCGTGGACCTGGATGGCCGCAAGATCGATTTCCGCATGGTCCGCGAAGGGGAGGGCGACCGCCTGCTGGCCAAGGGCGAGCGCACCAAGCCCCTGGTGGCGGCCTCGGCGCTGGAAGAACTGGCCACCGTGCGTGAGGCCGACCGCATCCTCAAGACGGCCGCCCGCGCGGCGAAGAACAAGGTCGGTGGCGACAGCGCCAAGCGCTCGCGCAAGCCGGGGCCGCAAAGGCCCGCGCCCAGGCCGCGCACCCGGCGCTGAGCAGGGGCAGGCAAGGGGGCAGATGCCGCCTTGCCGGGCCTTCAGGCCGATTCCCGGTGCGTTTCGCCCCCCATTTCGCGCAGGGCCATCGCCTCGATCAATTCGGCCGCCCGCAGCGGGGCCCCGCTGGCCGCGCCCGGCCACAGGTCGGCCGCGTGGCCGTGCTCCCAGGCCGCGGCTGCGGCCACCTCGCCGGGGCGTGACTCCGGGTTCTGGGACCACAGGGCGGCGCACCAGCCGGCCAGCACGTCACCGGTGCCCGCCGTGGCCAGCGCGCCGTTGCCGGTGGGGTTGAGCTGCAGGATCTGGCCGGGTTCGGCCGTGATGCTGCCCGAACCCTTCAGCAGGACCGCGGCCCCGGTCTGCGCGGCCAGGCGCTGTGCGCAGGCCAGGCGGTCCTGCTGCACGTCGCTGGCGGCCACGCCCAGCAGCCGTGCAGCCTCCAGCGGATGCGGCGTGAGCAAGGTGGGCATGCCGCGGGCGGCACGGGCCTGCAGCAGGTTCTGCAACCCTGCATCGGCCGCGATCGCGTTCAGCGCATCGGCATCCAGCACCAGGCGCTGCACGTGCGCCAGCAGGGCCGGCAGCACCGCGTGCACGGCATCGCCCCCGCCGCAGCCGCAGACCACCGTGGTGGAGGCCATGACCGCCGGCGGCGATCGCCACCAGGCCCGGCGGCCCATGAGCTCGGGCCGTGTGCCGTCCAGCAGGGGCGCGTCCTCGTCGAGCAGGCTGCAGTAGACCCGTCCGGCCCCGGCAGCCAGGGCGGCGCGCGCGGCCAGCCAGGCGGCGCCGGTCATCCCTGGTGCACCGCCTACCACGGCCACGTCGCCGAAGCGGCCCTTGTGGCTGGCCTGGGGCCTTGGCGCGCGCGCCGGGGCCCCGGTCAGCCAGGCCGTGGGGTGGTCGGGCGTCACGCCCAGGGTATCCAGCCAGACCTCGCCCGCCTGGTCGCGCCCGAGGCCCGTGAAGCAGCCGGGCTTGAGCGCCAGCAGGGACAAGGTGGCCGACGCCCGCACGGCCTCCGCCCCGAGCAGGGTGCCGTGGTCAGCGTGCAGGCCCGAAGGAATGTCCACGGCCAGGACGGACGCGCCCGCACCGTTGATCGCGCGGATGGCGGCCGCCAGTTCCCCTTGGGGCGCGCGGCTGGCCCCGATGCCGAGCAGGGCGTCGATGGACAGGCCGGCGGGTGTGCCTGCCGCTGGCAGGCCCTGGCGCAGGGGCACGCCTGCCGCGATGGCGTTCTGCAAGGCCCAGGCGGCATCCGCCGGCTGGCGGTCCGCGTCGGCCAGGAGCTGCACTTCCACGAGC
>CAIJPE010000015.1 GCA_903822435.1 uncultured beta proteobacterium
ATCGAGCATGCCGGCTCCGCACCAGCGCGCTTGGTCAGCATCAGCATGGGCGTGGGCACCTTGCGTGCCGGCACCTCGGGAAGCCCGCGCGAGCTGCTGCGCATCGCCGACGAGCAGTTGTACATGGCCAAGTCCCGCGGCCGCCACCAGGCCAGCGGCGCAGAACGCGGGTAGGCGCACCGTCCCAGCGCGGATGACCTCGGCGGCTTGACCTGCGCATACCGCTGCCACTCACCGGCGGCGACTGTGTGCGCATCGGTCAGAACCGTGCGCTTGCCGCTGCCCCACCGACTCGCTAGATTCGGGTCTTGGTGGCACGGCGCCATCAAGGCATCCGCAACGCTGGCGGGCCCGTTGCGGCTGCTTATCCAGAGGCCCCGGTGGAGGAGCAAAAAATGAAATATCACATGGCACGTGGGGGCGTACGGGCCTGGGCCCTGGCCCTTGTGCTTGGCGCTTTGTCGATCGGCCCGACCAGCAGTCGCGCCGATGCCGACGAAAGCCGACGCCAATGGGTGGCGACGTGGACGGCCAGCCAGCAGTCACCCGAGCCCCCGTTCATCGGCGCCAGTCCGGCGCAGTTCTCCAACCAGACCATCCGCCAGATCGTGCATGTCAGCATGGGTGGCAACCGGGTGCGCCTGCGGCTGAGCAATGAGTTCGGCACCACGGCGCTGCGGGTGGGCGAGGTGCGCATCGCGCAGCAACTCGCCGGGCCGTCGACGGTGCCGGGCAGTGACAAGGCCGTGACCTTTGGCGGCCGCGGCAGCGTCACCATCCCGGCCGGCGCGCCGCTGCTCAGCGACCCCATCGACATGCCCGTGGCGCCGCTGTCGAACATGGTCGTGAGCCTGTACCTGCCCGATACGGTTCAGGCCAATACCTTCCACTCGCTGGGGGTGCAGACGACCTATGTGTCCTCGCCCGGCAACTTTGCGGCTGCGGTCACGCCGCCGGTGGCGTCCACGACCACGTCGTGGTTCTTTCTCAGCGGGCTCAGCGTGCTGGCCGACAAGCAAGCGGGCGCGGTGGTGGCGGTCGGTGACTCGATCACCGACGGCTACGCATCCACCGTCGACGCCAACCGACGCTGGCCCAACCTGCTGGCCGCACGCCTGCAGGCGCGCGCCGACCTGCGGCAGGTGGCCGTGGCCGATCACGGCATCAGCGGCAACCGCACGCTGAATGACTTCATCGGGCCCAATGCGCTGGCGCGCCTCGACCGCGACCTCGCGGGCTCACCCGGTGCACGCTGGGTGATCCTGCTGGAGGGCATCAACGACATCGGCATTCCGGGCGCCTTCGGCCTGGGCAGCCAGCAGGTCAGTTCGGACGACATCATTGCCGGCCATCGCCAATTGATTGCCAGGGCGCATGAGCGCGGGGTGAAGATCTACGGCGCCACGCTCACGCCCTTCGAAGGCACGACCATCCCCGGCTACTACACGGCAGCCGGCGAAACCAAACGCCAGGCGGTGAATGCGTGGATCCGCGGCAGTGGCGAATTCGACGCCGTCATCGACTTCGACAGGGCCGTGCGGGACCCGGCGAATCCGGGCCGCATGCTCGCCGCCTATGACAGCGGCGATCACCTGCACCCGAACGACACCGGCTACCAGGCCATGGCCAACGCCATCGACCTCAAGCTGTTCCGGAGCAGCGAGGACAACTGAGCTGCAGCCTGCAGGCGCTCGCGGCTGGTTGCGGGCGTCTCGCGGGTGCCCAGGTGTGTGGCCCTGCTGCTGCGCGATCCGCATGGACCCCCCCGTGTCCGCCGACCTTCAAATCATCAGGGGTTCTGCCGTGATGCAGCAGGCTGTCCTGTGCCTTCGTCGCGGCTGAAGGGGGCCGGCCCCGTC
>CAIJPE010000016.1 GCA_903822435.1 uncultured beta proteobacterium
CGCGCTCCTGGTGCATGCGGATGGTGCCGTAGGTGCCGTTGTCCACCACGATGCTGATGAGCTTGCGCGCGCCATGGCCCGTGGCGGTGGCCAGTTCCTGCCCGGTCATGAGGAAGTCGCCGTCGCCGGCGACGTTCACCACCCAGCGCTGAGGCTGCAGCAGGGCCGCCGCCACCGCAGCCGGCACGCCATAGCCCATGGCACCCGAGGTGGGCGCCAGTTGGGTTCGGCCGAAGTGCTGCAGCCCAGGGTGGCGGCAGTAGCGGTGCAGCCACCCCGCGAAGTTGCCTGCACCATTGGTATAGAGCGTGTCTTCAGGCAGCAGGCGCTGCAGCGTCTTGATCACCACGGCCATGTCGAGCGGTTCGACCACGGGCGCCTGCAGGTTGGCTTCGTATTCGGCCTTCACGCTGGGCACGCGATCGGCCCAGGGCACCTGCACCGGCGCGGCCAGGCCCTCCAGTGCCTTGGCGGCGCAATCCATGGAGGCCTGCATGAGGAGGTCGGCGGCATACACGCGGCCCAGTTCTTCAGCCCCCGCATGGATGTGCACCAGCTTCTGTGCCGGCCGCGGCGCCTGCAGCCAGGTGTAGCCCTGGGTGGTCATCTCACCCAGGCGAAGTCCCACGGCGATGACCAGGTCGGCCTCGCGCAGCCGCGCCATCAGCCGCGGGTGCGTGCCGATGCCCACGTCGCCGCAGTACAGCGGGTGGCGGTTGTCGAAGGTATCCTGGAAGCGCCAGCCGCAGGCCGTGGGCAGCTGCCAGTTCTCGGCAAAGCGCTGCAGCGCCGCGGCCGATTCGGCACTCCAGCCCGAGCCCCCCACCACCATCACCGGCCGCGCAGCCGCCATCAGCAGGCTGCGCAATTCGCGCAGGCCGCCGGGTGCCGGCCAGGCGTGCACGGGCTCGATGCGGGGCAGCACAGGCGCCTCCGTCATCGTGGTGAGCATGTCCTCCGGCAGGGCCAGCACCACCGGCCCCGGGCGGCCCTGCATCGCCACGTGGAACGCGCGCGCCACGTATTCGGGCAGGCGGTCGGCGCTGTCGATCTCGGCCACCCACTTGGCCAGGCCCAGCGTGCCGGGACTGAACATCTGGCGGTAATCGATCTCCTGGAAGGCCTCGCGGTCGCGCTGGTCGCTGGCGACCTGGCCCACGAACAGGATCATCGGCGTGGAGTCCTGGAAGGCCGTGTGCACTCCAATGCTCGCATTGGTGGCGCCCGGGCCTCGCGTGACGAAACAGATGCCCGGCCGGCCGGTGAGCTTGCCCTGCGCTTCGGCCATGAAGGCCGCGCCGCCTTCCTGCCGGCAGGCCACGAAGCGCAGTTGCCCGCGGTGCTCGTGGAAGCCGTCGAGCACGGCCAGGTAGCTCTCGCCGGGCACGCCGAAGCAGGTGGTCACGCCCTGCGCGACCAGCGCCTCGACCAGGGCATGACCCGCCATGCGGCGGCTGGGAATGGGGGGTTGTGCGCTCATCCCCGCACTGTAGCGGGCACCGTGCCGGTCCTGGCCAGGGGACGCGGCAGGCGCATGCCCACCAGCGAGGCCGACAACACGCCCAGGCCCAGCAAGGCCGCGGATCCGCCGAAGACCGTGCCCGACAGGCCGTGGTCGAGTGTCCAGCCGAACACCGGCGAGGCCAGCGCAAAGCCGACGTCAAGGCCCGAGTACACCGTGCCGTACACGCGGCCGGTGGCGCCGGGCGGGGCGGCGCGCTTGATCAGCATGTCGCGCGAAGGCCCGGCCAGCCCGGTGCCGAAACCAGCCAGGCTGGCCAGCCCCGCGGCCACCAGCGCCGGCAGCCAGCCGCTGGCCACCAGCAGCAGCAGCACCGCGGCAAAGCACATGGCCCCGGCGATGGCCTGCTCGAGCCGCCGCATGCGCGACACCAGGAAGCCGCCCAGCACCATGCCCACCGCGCCGCACAGCATGTACCCGGTGACGACATAGGCCGTCACCGAAGGCTGCAGACCGTACATGCGGGCCAGCGCCGGCCCGGCAAAACTCTGGATGGCCGACAGGGCCGCCGTGGTCCAGAAGAAGAACGAAAAGCACAACCACACCGAAGGCAAGCGCAGGAAGGCCAGTGGGTGCTCAGCAGACGAGGCCGCGCGGCCTGCGGCCGTGGCTTCGTGCGCCCAGTGGCCCTGCCGGTCGTCGATGGCGTGGCGTTGGGCCCCCAGCAGCGCCAGCACCCCCAGCGGCAGCAGCGCCGCGCACAGGTAAGCCGTGCGCCAGTTGCCCGTGGCGTGGCCGATGCCCACCAGGAACAAAGGCGCGATGGCCCAGCCCAGGTTGCCCGAAATGCCATGCACCGAGAACGCATGGCCCAGCCGCGATTGCGAGACGCGCTTGTTCAGGATGGTGAAGTCGACCGGGTGGAAGGGCGCGTTGCCCAGGCCCGCCAGCGCCGCGGCCAGCACCAGCCCCGCATACCCCTGGGCGCTGGCGGCGGCGAGCGCGGCCAGCACGAAGCTGGACAGGGCCGCGAACAGCACGGGCCGCGCGCCCACGCGGTCGACCAGGAAGCCGCCCAGCGCCTGGCCCATGCCGGAGATGACGAAGAACACCGTGACCAGCAGGCCCAGCTGCGAATAGCTCAGGCCGAACTCGCGGATGAACACCGGGAACAGCGGCGGCAGCAACATGTGGAAGAAGTGCGAGGTGCCGTGGGCCACGCCGATCAGCCCGATGACCTTGAAGTCGGCCCGCGCCGAGGGCATCGGTGCGGCGGCGGTCAGCGGCGCGGCAGTTCCAGCAGCAGTGTTCATAGCCTGAGACTACGCGGAGGCGGCGCGTCCGAGTTACGATAGTCGGACAAGTTCTGTCGAATTCATGCCAGCCACCCGACTTGCCGCCCGCGCCCCTGAACGCCCTGCGCCCCGGCAGATGCCCGGCGCGCCCGCCTGGGTGCCCACCCTCCCCTATGAACCCGACGCCCGACAGCCGGTGCGCGTCCGCGCCCGTCGCCTGGCCGCCAGCACGCGCATCGAGCCCCACCGCCATGCCTGGGCCCAGGTGGCGTACTCGGCCACGGGGGTGCTCCGCGTCAGCGCCGAGCAGCACACCTACATCGTGCCGCCCTCGCGAGCCGTGTGGATCCCGCCGGGCGTGGAACACGTGGTGACGGTGGTGGAAGACGCCGAACTGCGCACGCTTTACCTGCACCTGGCCCCAGGGCAGGACGGCCCCGTGGGTTTGGCGGCCGACCCCGCGACCCGCGGCCCCGCACCGGCCTGGGGCCGCTGCCGCGTGCTGGAAGTCTCGGCCTTGCTGCGCGAACTGGTCGAGCAGCTGGGCGACGCCTCCGCCGAATGCCGCGCCCCCACCGAGCGCCTGCGCTTGTGCGCGGCCCTGGTGCAAGACGAATTGCGCCGCGCCCGCACCGTGTCGCTGGGGGTGGGCCTGCCGGCCGACAAGCGCCTGCGCGCGCTGTGCGAGGCCGTGCTGGACGACCCCGCCCGCCACGCCACGCTGCAAGGCTGGGCCCACGAGGCAGGCGCCAGCGTGCGCACGGTGGCCCGCCTGTTTCAGCAGGAGCTCGGCACCACGTTCGCTGAATGGCGGCAGCAGGTGCTGCTGGCCAAGGCCTTGTCCATGGCCGCCCGCAAGCGGCCGATGGCCCACATCGCTGCCGAGCTGGGGTATGCCAGCGCCAGCGCCTTCAGCGCGATGGTGCGGCGCTCGGTGGGCGTGCCGCCCAGCCGCTTCTTTGCCGCCGTCTGAGTTTGGGAGCCTACATGACCGACACCCTCTACGACTACACCCGAACCGATGCCCAAGGCAGCAGCTGCACCGCGCAGGCCTGGGCCCGCGTGCCCGCACCGCAGGGCCCCGAAGCCCGCCAGCGCACCCTGC
>CAIJPE010000017.1 GCA_903822435.1 uncultured beta proteobacterium
AGCTGCACCCCTTGCCCGGCCGAGTCGCCGCGGCGGGGCAGGGCAACTGCCGAGTTGGAGGTGCCGAAGTCGATGGCGGCAAAGCCAGGGGCGGAACGCGGCAGGGTGGGCGTCATGGCGGACCGATCGGGTGGGGGTGGGCTGCCGGTCGGCAACCCAGGGGCGGCGGGGAATGCGGCAACAGCGGCGCAGCCGCATGGGGGCATCGAAAGGCCAGCCGCCTGCAAGGGTCGGTGAACAACCCTGTCCAATTGTATCGAAGCGGCTTCAGCGCGGCATTCTCGCCACAGCACATCCCCTGGATGAGGGACGAACGCGCGGCCACGTGAACTCGGGCACGCAATCGGGCAGGCATCGCACGCACACTGGGATCGAAGGCGTGACACTCGTTAACAAGCATCACGAAAGGCGTTCGCCATGTCCAAGGCCGTCAAGTCGCAGCGCTGGTTCGCCAGCTGGCGCAAGGCTGCCCGGCCCGACGCCTGCGACCCCGCCGACTACGGGACGGCGTTCGGCCTGGACATGAGCCTGCCGGACATCGTGCCCGCCGCGGTGCCCCTGCCCAAGGAAGCCGGCCACCCGCACAAGCCGGGCTGGATGCGGCGACTCAACCCGCGCGCCAAGACCGTGGCCTGAAGGGCTGCCAGCGGGCCGGCGGGGCGTGCGGCGAGGATAAGATCCCTGCATGGGTCGATTGGCGTTCCGCGAACAAGTGTTGCGCGTCCGGGAGGACGCGATCCTGACTGCCGTGAACCGGCTGCTGGCCGACAAGGGCTTCGACCTCATGACGGTCGACGAGGTGGCCGCCGAAGTGGGCATCGCCAAGGCCAGCCTGTACAAGCACTTCGCCTCCAAGGAAGCGCTGGCCGCAGCCGCCCTCGTGCGCCTGCTGGAGCGCACCATGGCGGTGGTCGAGAGCCCCCCGGTGCCCGCCGAAGCGACGGCCTTCCAGCGCCTGCGCTCGGTGGTGCGGTGGGCGCTGGCACTGCAGGTGGCCGGCGAGATGCCCTCCCTGCCCTCGCAGAATTCGTCGCTGCGCGCCGAGTTGCTGTCCAGCAAGGACTACCTCGACCTGCTCATGCGGGTCAGCGAGAAGCTCGGCCAGTGGATCGTGCAGGCCCAGGCCGATGGCGACATCGATACCCGCCTGCCGCCCGAGGTGGTGCTCTACACCATCTACGCCCGGGGCTGCGACCCGGTGCCGGTGTTCCTCAAGGGCACCGGCCAGTACAGCGACGAGCAGATCGTCGAATGGGTGCTGTCGAGCTGCCTGGACGGCCTGCGCTCGCGTCCGGCGGCCTGAGGCAGCGTCCCGGCGCGTTCAGAGCTCCACGGTGCGCAGCGGGTCGTACCCGTCCTGTTCGCCCTTGACCGCCAGGCCCAGCGGATTGCACACCACGCGGGTGGGCGGGCGCGCCGGGCGTGGGCACAGGTAGTCGTGCCGGCAATGCACGTGCCCGTGCAGCCACAGGTCGGCACGCGTGATGAGGTCGTCGTCGGCATTGCAGAAGCTGGCCGTTCCGGGCTGCGCCCCGTAGCGCGGGTCGGCGCTGCGAACGCTCGGGCCGAAATGCGTGATGACCAGCGTCTTGTCCCACCGGCCCTGGGCCGCTTGCGACAGCGCCTGCTCGAGCCAGTCGCGGCATGCCAGCGCTTCCTCGCGCACGGCCAGGGCGTCGAAGGGGCGGCCCTGGCGCTGGCTGTCCATCACCCGCATGAAGTATTCGGCGGCACGCAACGCGCGCGGCCGGCGCACGGGGCCGAAGAGGTCGAAGTCGCTCCAGCGCGTGGTGCCCAGCACGCGCACCCTCAGGCCGCTGGCAGCCGTCAGGTGCAGGACTTCTCGTTCGAGCAACGTGAAACCCAGGCGCGCGCACATCGCCCGCAGGCCGGCCTGTGCTGCATCGACATCGCGGCCGTCGTATTCGTGGTTGCCGGCCACCACCACCACCGGGACGGGCCAGCCGGCAAAGCGTTCGTAGGCTTCCCAGGTGCTGTCGATGTCACCGGCCAGCACGAGCAACTCGGCTTCGGGGACGGGCTCGGGGTCGAAGCGCTCGGTCTCGAGGTGCAGGTCCGACAGCAGCTGCAGTTTCATGGTGCATTGTCGGGCGGGGCGGCCGGTCGCGCCAGGAAAGCGCCAGGATCAACCCTGGACGGCCGCGGTGCAACCCTGCGATGCGGGCTCCAGCCACTCCAGCTGCGCGACATGCGGATGGGCTCGCGCCAGCAACGTGTCCTGCCCGCCGGGCCAGTAGCGGCAGCGCAATTCCACCGATCCGTCCTGACCGCGCGGCTCCAGCCTCAGCCAGGCCAGGGGCGCATCGGCCGTGGCGGCGGCGCCGGCGGCTTGCACCAGCGCGGTGATGGCCTGCTGCTCGGCGGCGCCGATGTACTGCCACACCACCGAATGCATCAGCACCAGGGCATGACCGGCGCGCCGCGCGGGCAGCTCGCGGCGCAGGAAGTCGGCGGCCGGCAAGGCCTCCACCGCCACGCCAGCTGCCGCCATCCAGGATGCAGCCAGGTGCCGCGCGGCGTGCAGGCGAGCCAGGCGCTCGGACTGGTCGGGCCAGATGAAGGAAGCCAGCCTCAGGCTCTCCGTCGGTTGCCGCAGGTCGATCGGCTGGGCATCGCAGCCAGCGCGCCGCGCGACGTTGAGCACGGCCCCGGCAGCCGCCGGCGGCGGGCCCTGCCACTCGCAGCGCAGTGTCAGGCCCGCGGCCGCATCGCCCCAGGCCCACACCGCGTGGTCGTGGCGGTATCGGTCGCACCACAGGTTCAGCCCGGCCGAGGCCCCGATCTCCAGCAGTTCGACGGGCCGGCGGCTGAGCGCCGCCACGTGCAGGAGGCCCGGCAGCAGGGCGGCGCTGCGCTGCACCTCGTTGGTCTGCGGGGGCAGGGACAGGGCTGCCTGGAGTGCGGGCCGCTGGGTGAGCCAGGCCTGCTCGATGGCGCCGTCGAGTTGCGCGTCCAGGGTCGCGTCTTCGGCCGGGGTGTCGCGCGCGGCGCCGGCCCACAACGGGGCCCAGGGCGCCAGCCCGCGCAGTGCCAGATGATGCAGCCCGCCCAGCCAGCGCAGGGCGACGGCCGCGGCCGATGGGTCGGCATCCACTGCCGCCAGCGCGGCAGCGGCCTGCGCGTCGGACTCCAGCCACAGGCGGCTGCGCCGCAGCACCCGCGCCGAGAACGGCGCGGGCAGCCGGCACCAGGCGATCTGGCGGTCGAACGACGCCAGCAGCGCCGCGGTGTCGGGCCCGGTCACTGCAGCCAGGGTCAGCCGGCCAGCAGCGCCTCGATGCGGGCCTTGGTGGCCGGCAGTTCGGCCGGCAGGTGGTATTCCAGCGTCTTGAACAGCTCGGTGTGCAGCACGAGTTCCTGCTGCCAGGCGGCGCGGTCGATGCCGATCACGCTGGCGTACTGCTCGGGCGTGAAGGCCAGGCCGTCCCAGCGCAGGTCTTCGTAGCGGGGGCTGGTGCCGAAGACGTTCTCGGCGCCCGAGGCACGGCCTTCCACGCGGCCCACCATCCATTCCAGCACGCGCATGTTCTCGCCGTAGCCCGGCCAGACGAACTTGCCGTCGGCGCCCTTGCGGAACCAGTTCACGCAGTAGATGCGCGGCAGCTTGGCGCCCTCGGCGGCCAGCTTGTCGCCCAGGTTGAGCCAGTGCTGGAAGTAGTCGGCCATGTTGTAGCCGGTGAAGGGCAGCATGGCGAAGGGGTCGCGGCGCACCACGCCCTGCTGGCCGGCGGCTGCGGCGGTGGTCTCGCTGCCCATGGTGGCAGCCATGTACACGCCTTCGGCCCAGGTGCGGGCTTCGGTCACCAGCGGCACGGTGGTGGAGCGGCGGCCGCCGAAGATGAAGGCGTCGATGGCCACGCCGGCGGGGTTGTCCCACTCGGGGTCGAGCACCGGGTTGTTGGTGGCGGCCACCGTGACGCGCGAATTCGGGTGCGCGGCCTTGGCGCCCGTCAACTGGGCGATGGCGGGCGTCCAGTCGCGGCCCTGCCAGTCGATCAGGTGCGCCGGCGGGGCGTCGGTCATGCCCTCCCACCACACGTCGCCGTCGTCGGTGAGCGCCACGTTGGTGAACACGACGTCGCGCTTGAGCGAGGCCATGCAGTTCGGGTTGGTGTGGTCGTTGGTGCCCGGGGCCACGCCGAAGTAGCCGGCTTCGGGGTTGATGGCGTACAGGCGGCCATCGGCACCGGGCTTGATCCAGGCGATGTCGTCGCCGATGGTGGTCACCTTCCAGCCGTTGAAGCCCGCAGGCGGCACGAGCATGGAGAAGTTGGTCTTGCCGCAGGCGCTGGGGAAAGCTGCCGCGATGTGCGACTTCTTGCCCTCCGGTGAGGTCACGCCCAGGATGAGCATGTGCTCGGCCAGCCAGCCGCGGCCGTCCTGCGCCACGGCGTGGCGGCCCATGGTCGAAGCAATGCGCAGCGCGAAGCACTTCTTGCCCAGCAGCGCGTTGCCGCCGTAACCCGAGCCGTAGCTCCAGATCTCGCGCGTCTCGGGGTAGTGGACGATGTACTTGGTGTCGTTGCAGGGCCAGGACACGTCCTTCTGGCCGGGCTGCAGCGGCGCCCCCACGGTATGCACGCAGGGCACGAAGTCGCCATCGGCGCCCAGCACGTCCAGCGCACCGCGGCCCATGCGCGTCATCGTGCGCATGCTCAGGGCCACGTAGGGGCTGTCGGTCAGTTCCACGCCGATGTGGGCGATGGGCGAACCCAGCGGGCCCATGGAGAAGGGCACGACGTACATCGTGCGGCCCTTCATGGCGCCGCGGAACAGCGGCGGCGTGCCGTCGGCCTTGCCGGTCTGCAGCAGGGCACGCATCTCGGCCGGGGTCATCCAGTGGTTGGTGGGGCCGGCGTCTTCCTTGCGCTGGCTGCAGATGAAGGTGCGGTCTTCCACGCGCGCCACGTCGCTCGGGGCGCTGCGGGCCAGGTAGCTGTTGGGGCGCAACTCGGGGTTGAGCTTCATCAGCGTCCCTTGCGAGACCAGCAGGGCACACAGCCGCTCGTACTCGGCCTGGGTCCCGTCGCACCAGACCACGTCGGCAGCCTCGGTCAGGGCGGCGATCTCGCCGACCCAGGCAATCAGACGGGCATGTCGGACGTAGGCGGGCACGCTCTTCAGCGGCCCTTCGCGCAGCGGACTGTTCATGGAAGCTCCAATTCAGGCAATGTCAAAAAGCGGGATTTGGCGAGTGCCGACCGCAAAGACCTGCCTGCGATCGGCGCTCGCCGAATACCGCCACCCGCTACCCGCCACGACCGTCGAAAACGCTCGGCAATTCGCCGCGGGGAGCCGATTGTGGAGGCAATGTAATCACCCCGTAACCACCGGCCTGAAGGGTCTCATGCAGATATTGCATGAGCTGATGCCGGCCCGCGACGCGGCGTGAACAACGCCACACGCCAGGCGGCGGGTGCCCCGAGAATGGCGTCATGAAAGTCCTGAAAGTCTGCACGGGCCAGGCCCGCGAAACCCCCATCGACGGCCGCACGGTGGTCACGGCGATCGGCAAATCGGCCGTGGACGGCCCCGTGGCCGTGGGGCCGGTGGGCCTGGCCGGCGACGAACAGGCCGACCCCACCGTCCATGGCGGGGCCTCCAAGGCGGTGTATGCCTACCCCAGCGAACACCTGCCGTTCTGGCAGACCGTGCGGGCCCAGGCCAAGGCCGCCGGCTGGAACGACCCGATCCCACCCGGCCTGCTGGGCGAGAACCTGCTGATCGAAGGCCTGCTGGAAGACCGGCTGTGGATCGGCGACCAGTTGCAACTGCCCGGCTGCCTGCTGGCGGTGAGCGAGCCGCGGCACCCGTGCTTCAAGTTCAACGCTGCCATGGGCTTCCCCCAGGCGGCAAAGATGATGATGCAGTCGGGTTTCTGCGGCAGTTACCTGGCGGTACTGACCCCGGGGGTCGTCGCCGCGGGCGACCCGATCACCCTGCTGCCCGGCCCGCGAGAGGTCAACCTGCGGCAGCTGTTCCGCAGCCGGGCGCGGGCCTGAGGCGCCCGCCCGGTCAGGCCGCGGCCAGCGCCGGGTAGTCGGTGTAGCCCGCCGCTCCGCCGCCGTAGAAGGTCTTGTTGTCGGGCACGTTCAGCGGCGCGTCTTCACGCAGCCGGCGGCCCAGGTCAGGGTTGGCGATGAAGGGCTTGCCGAAGGCGACCAGGTCGGCCGCGCCCGAGGCCACCGCGTCCAGCGCCATGGCGCGGGTGTAGCCGTTGTTGACCATCCACGGGCCGCCGAAGCGCCGGCGCAAGGCGGCGTAGTCGAAGGGCGCGATATCGCGCTGCCCGCCGGTGGCGCCTTCCACCACGTGCAGGTAGCTCAGGCCCAGGGGCGCCAGCAGGCTCACGGCGTGGCCGTACAGGGCCTGGGGGTCGCTGTCGGGGCCGGCGTCGTTGGCGGGGGTCACGGGCGACAGGCGGATGCCCGTGCGGCCGCCGCCGATGGCGCCGCACACGGCCTGCATCACCTCGTGCAGGAAGCGCGTGCGCCCGGCGATGTCGCCGCCGTAACCGTCGGTGCGGTCGTTGATGCTGTCGCGCAGGAACTGCTCGATCAGGTAGCCGTTGGCGGCATGCACTTCCACGCCGTCGAAGCCGGCTTCCAGGGCCAGCAGCGCCGACTGGCGGTATTGCTCCACCACGCCGGCAATTTCATCGGTGCGCAGGGCCCGCGGGGCCGACACGTCGGCAAATCCGCCGGCGATGTAGGTCTTGCCACGGGCCGCCCGGGCCGTGCTGGAGACCGGAGCTTGCCCGTCGGGCAGCAGCGACACGTGCGAGATGCGCCCCACATGCCACAGCTGCACCACGATGCGACCGCCGCGGGCGTGCACCGCCTGCGTGATGCGCCGCCAGCCGGCCACCTGCTCGGGGCTGTACAGGCCCGGCGTGTCCAGGTAGCCCTGGCCCATCGGCGAGATCTGGGTGGCCTCGGTGATGATCAGGCCGGCCCCCGTGGCCGGGTCGGCGCGCTGGGCGTAGTACCGGGCCATCAGCTCATTGGGCACGCGGCCGGCGCTGGCGCGGTTGCGCGTGAGCGGGGCCATGACGACGCGGCTGGCAAGGTCGATGTCGCCGACGCGGATGGGGTCGAACAGGGTGCTCATGGGGCGGGTGCTTTTCATGCTGCGTTGCAGCAGATTCTGCACTGCCGCAGTCCGTGGCACAGTACCTGATGCTCGCGTACCGCCATGCCTTCCACGCCGGCAACCATGCCGACGTGCTCAAACACACCGTGCTGGCCCTGGTCCTGCGCTACCTGAACCTCAAGGACAAGGGCTGGCGCTACGTGGACACCCACGCCGGCGCCGGCGGCTATTCGCTGCAGGGCGACTACGCTCAGAAGCGCGCCGACTACGAGCACGGCATCGGCCCGCTGTGGCAAGCCGCGGCCGACCACGCGCCGCTGCCCGAGCCGCTGGCCGACCTGGTCGCGCTGGTGCGGGATTTCAACGACGGCAGCGCCACGCTCAAGCAGTACCCCGGCTCGCCGGCCATCGCGCAGGCACTGATGCGGCCCCAGGACCAGCTGCGCCTGTTCGAGATCCATCCCACCGACCACAAGATCCTGGCCTCGTACCTGGGCGACATGCCGGGCGTGGAGGTCAAGATGAGCGACGGCTTCGCCTCGCTGAAGTCGCAGTTGCCGCCGCCCACGCGGCGCGGCGTGGTCCTGATCGACCCCAGCTACGAGATCAAGACCGATTACGTCCGCGCCCTGGCCGCGCTGCGCGAATCGCTGGAGCGATTCCCCGAGGCCATCGTGCTCGTCTGGCTGCCGCAGGTGCAGCTGATCGAGTCCACGCAGCTGCCGCAGCGCCTGAAGGCCGCAGCCGACAGCGGTGCGAAAAAGGGCTGGCTGCACGCCCGGCTGACCGTGGCGCAGGCCGACGAGCGCGGCTTCGGCATGATGGGCAGCAGCATGTTCGTCGCCAACCCACCGCACACCCTGCACGCGTCGCTGGCGCCGGTGATGCCCTGGCTGGCCACGGCGCTGGCCCAGTTCGATGGAGCGCGCAGCGCGCTGGAGCGTTCGTCGTCGGCCTGAGCGGTGGCTGCGCAGGCGGCTGCGCCTACTGAAGGTGCAGCGCCCGCAGCCGCTCGAGCTTGGCGGCGTACAGGTCGTGGGCGTCGCGGGTGTTGCTGTTTTCCATGGCCTGGCGCAGGTGCTGCGCGGCATGGCGCCCGTCGCCCAGTTGCCAATCGGCCAGGGCCGCCCAGAAGTGCACCTCGCTCTGGTAGGGCTGGCGCCGCAATTCGAGCGCGAAGCGGTTGCGGGCTTCGCCGAAGTCGCCCGAGACCATCGCCTTGCGACCGAGGTCGAAGTCGCGGAAGGGCGGCACCGGCTCGATCTGCGCCAGCCGGGCCGCCGCGGTGGCGGCCTCCGTCCCGCGGCCCGCGCGCTGCAGCAACAGCACTTCGTTGGACAGCGCCAGCCTGCTTTCGGGTTCGCGTTCGAGCGCCAGGCGCAGCGCCGCCTCGGCCTGCGGCAGGTGGCCGCCACGCATGTAGATCACGGCCAGGGTGTTGATGGCCGGCACGAAGGTCGGGTCGCGCAGCACGGCCCGCCGCGCACTGCGATAGGCGGCGTCCAGCCGGCCCTCGGCCAGCGCCTCGGCGGCCAGGTTGTTGTGGAACATCGCCACGATGGTGGTCTCGCTCAGGGGCACCGTGCGGGCGCCCTGCAGGTCGGTGCCCGGCAGGAAGTCCACCGTGAAGGCCGGCGCCCACGACATCGCCATGGACGAACGCTGCTGCGGGCTGGCCAGCAGCAGGTTCACATGGCCGGCCGTGAGCGTGAGGTCGCCGCTGCGGCTGTAGGTCTCGTCCACCAGCACGCTCTGGAAGGCCACCGTCAGGCCCAGGTGGCGGGCGAAGGCGGCTGTCATGATCACCAGCGACAGGCAGTTGCCAGCGCGTTCCTCGAAGGCCTGAGCGGCGTTGCGGGTGGCCCCGGCGTCGTAGCGCAGGCGAAGTTCGTCGCGCTTGTACAGCGCATCGATCAGGACGCGTCGCGGGTCCTGCAACGGCGTGGCCCGGCCGATGCGGGTCTCGGCATAGCGCCGCATCGGCTCGCTGAGCGCGAACACGTCGCCGGTGTCGGCCGGTTCGGCCGGCTCGGCGACCCCGTTGAACAACTCGTCGTGCAGCAGCGGGATGGCACGCGCCAGGGGGGCCGCCAGGTCCTGGGCCGGTGGGGCCGCGGCGCAACCCGCCAGCAAGACCGCGGCGCCCAGGACCCAGGGCGCCAGGCGGCCGGCCCGGCGCGGACGCGGGTCCAGGGTGGGTTGGGGCAAGCAGCTCATCGCGGGCCTCCTACGGCCGGGGCGCAGCAGCCGTCTCGCCGTCCATCCTACGCCCTTGGCGCACCGCCTGCGGCTACACGCCGCGGGCCCTGTCGGCCTTGAATTGCGCCCGCCAGGCCTCGAAGCGGCCCTCATCCAGGGCCTGCCGCATCTCGGCCATGAGGTTCAGGTAGAAGTGCAGGTTGTGGATGCTGGCCAGCATGGGGCCGAGCATCTCGCCGCAGCGGTCCAGGTGGTGCAGGTAGGCCCGCGAGAAGCCGCGCGCGCAGGTGTGGCAGCGGCAGGTCTCGTCGATGGGGCCGGCGTCCTCGCGGTGGCGGGCGTTGCGGATCTTCAGGTCGCCGAAGCGGGTGAACAGGTGGCCGTTGCGGGCATTGCGCGTGGGCATCACGCAGTCGAACATGTCCACGCCCTGCGCCACCCCTTCGACCAGGTCTTCGGGCGTGCCCACGCCCATCAGGTAGCGCGGCTTGTGGGCCGGCAGCCGGTGGGGAGTGTGGGCCATGATGCGCAGCATCTCGTCCTTGGGTTCGCCCACGCTCACACCGCCCACGGCGTAGCCGGGCAGGTCGAGCTCGACCAGGGCGGCCAGCGAGGCCTCGCGCAGGTTCTCGTACATGCCGCCCTGCACGATGCCGAAGAGCGCATTGGGGTTGGCCAGGCGCCCGAACTCATCCAGGCTGCGGCGCGCCCAGCGCAGGCTGAGCTCCATGCTGCTGCGGGCCTGGGCCTCGGTGGTGGCCTGCCCCTGCATCTGGTAGGGCGTGCACTCGTCGAACTGCATCGCGATGTCGGCGTTCAGCACGGTCTGGATCTGCATGCTCACCTCGGGCGTGAGGAAGAGCTTGTCGCCATTGACCGGCGAGGCGAAGCGCACGCCCTCCTCGCTGATCTTGCGGCCCTTGCCGTCGGCCCCGCCCAGGCTCCACACCTGGAAGCCGCCGCTGTCGGTGAGCATGGCGTGGGGCCAGGTCTCGAAGCCGTGCAGGCCGCCGAAGCCGCGCACCACGTCCAGCCCCGGGCGCATCCAGAGGTGGAAGGTGTTGCCCAGGATGATGCGCGCGCCCATGTCTTCCAGCGACTGCGGCATCACGCCCTTGACCGTGCCGTAGGTGCCCACGGGCATGAAGACCGGGGTCTCGACCACGCCGTGGTTGAGCGTGAGGCGGCCACGGCGGGCGTGGCCCGCGGTGCGGAGCAGTTCGAAGGTCAGCATCGGTGGATTCTCGCGGTTGAGCCGCGAAGGTGCGCCGCGAAGGCAGGATCAGTCGGCCGTGGTGCGGTCCAGCAGCATGGCGTCGCCATAGCTGAAGAAGCGGTAGCGCTCCTGCACGGCATGCCGGTACAGACCGGTGATGCGGTCGTGCCCGGCAAAGGCGCTGACCAGCATCAGCAGCGTGCTGCGCGGCAGGTGGAAGTTGGTGACGAGCCGGTCGACGACCCGGAAGCGGAAGCCCGGCGTGATGAAGATGTCGGTGTCGCCGGTGTGCGGCGCCAGCGGGCCGGAACCCGCTGCGCGGGCGGCCGACTCCAACGCCCGCACGGTGGTGGTGCCCACGGCCACGATGCGGCCGCCCGCGGCCTGCGTGGCGCGGATGGCGGCCACGGTCTGGCTGCCCACCTCGAACCACTCGCTGTGCATGCGGTGTTCGGCGATGCGCTCGGCCCGCACGGGCTGGAAGGTCCCCGCCCCCACGTGCAGGGTGATGGCGGCGCGGCCCACGCCGCGAGACTCCAGGGCCGCCAGCAGGGGTTCGTCGAAGTGCAGCGCCGCGGTCGGCGCCGCCACGGCGCCCGGGTTGCGCGCAAACACCGTCTGGTAGCGGGTCGCGTCGTCGGGGCTGTCGGCGTGCTCGATGTAGGGTGGCAGCGGCACGTGGCCGTGGCGCTCCAGCAAACTCAGTGGGTCGTCCGGGAAGCGCAGCCGGAACAGCGCGTCGTCGGGCCCCGCGCGGCCGAGCACCTCGGCGTCGAAGGCGTCGGCAAAGCGCACGGTGCTGCCGGCGCGGGGCGACTTGCTGGCCCGCAGGTGGGCCAGCACCACGTGGTTGGGCAGCACCCGCTCGACCAGCGCCTCCACGGCGCCGCCGGTGGGCTTTTCACCCAGCAGGCGGGCCTTGATGACGCGGGTGTCGTTGAACACCAGCAGGTCGCCGGGCTGCAGCAGGCCGGGCAGCTCGCTGAACCGCCGGTCGACCGCAACGGTCCCCGTGCCGTCCAGCAGCCGCGAGGCGCTGCGCTCGGCCGCCGGGTGCTGGGCGATCAGCTCGCGGGGCAGCTCGAAATCGAAATCGGCCAGGCTCAGGGCCTGGCCGGCAGCGCCATGGGATGAGGTGGGGTCGGGGATCATGGTGCGCAGGCTGTACCGGCCTGAGGTCTGCAAGGCTCAAAATTGTTCCATGCCTGAAGCCCGACCGGCAAAGACCGCCCCCAAGTCCCCACCCGAGAAGGTCTCCGGCCCCGTCCGCGCGATGCACAAGCTCGGGCTGCGGCGCGACATCGACATCGCCCTGCACCTGCCCATGCGCTACGTGGACGAGACGCGCCTGCAGCCGATTTCGAGCCTGCGCGATGGCGACGTGGCCCAGGTGCAGGCCCGCGTGCTGGACTGCCGCGTCGAGACCCGCTCGCGACGGCAACTGGTGGTGCGGCTGGCCGACGACGACGGCGGCGAACTGGTCATGCGGCTGCTGCACTTCTACCCCGCGCAGCAGAAGTCGCTGGCCGTGGGCCAGTGGGTGCGGGCGCGCGGCGAGGTGCGCCAGGGCTTCTTCGGCCGCGAGATGGTGCACCCGGAGTTCCGCGCCGTGACGCCCGACACGCCGCTGCCCTCGGCGCTGACGCCCGTCTACCCGAGCAGCGCGCAGCTGCCGCAGGCCTACCTGCGCAAGGCCGTGGCTTCGGCGCTGGCGCGGGCACCGCTGGCCGAGATCCTGCCGCCCGAAGGCGTGCCCGCCGGCTTGCCGCCCCTGCGCGAGGCCCTGCAGCTGCTGCACCACCCGCACCCGCAGGTCAGCCTGCCCGCGCTGGAGGACCACAGCCACCCGGCCTGGCTGCGGCTGAAGTTCGAGGAGCTGCTGGCGCAGCAGCTGTCGCAGCTGCAGTCGCAGGCCGAACGCGCCGCGCTGGCCGCGCCCGCGCTGGCCGAGACACCTGGCGGCCTGGCCACCCGGTTGCGCGCCGTCTTGCCCTTTGCCCTGACCGGCGCCCAGCAACGCGTGGTGGCCGAGATCACCACCGACCTGGCCCGCCCGCAGCCCATGCACCGGCTGCTGCAGGGCGACGTGGGTTCGGGCAAGACGGTGGTGGCCGCACTGGCGGCCGCCGTGGCCATCGGCGCGGGTTGGCAGTGCGCGCTGATGGCGCCCACCGAGATCCTGGCCGAACAGCACTTCCGCAAGCTCATCGGCTGGCTGGAGCCCCTCGGTGTGACCGTGGCCTGGCTGACCGGGAGCCGCAAGGGCAAGGCGCGCACGGCCATGCTGGAACAGATCGCCTCGGGCCAGGCCATGCTGGCCGTGGGCACGCACGCCGTGATCCAGAAGGACGTCGTGTTCGCCCGCCTGGGACTGGCCGTGGTGGACGAACAGCACCGCTTCGGCGTGGCGCAGCGCCTGGCCCTGAAGGAGAAGCTGGCCGGCCAGGCGCTGGAGCCGCACCTGTTGATGATGAGCGCCACGCCCATCCCGCGCACCCTGGCCATGACGTACTTCGCCGACCTGGCCGTCAGCACGCTGGACGAACTGCCGCCGGGCCGCACGCCGGTGCTCACCAAGGTCTTCGCGGACGGCCGGCGCAGCGAAGTGATCGAGCGCATCCGCCAGGAGCTGTGCGACCCCGGGCAGCCGCACCGCCAGGTCTACTGGGTTTGCCCCCTGGTGGAGGAAAGCGAGCACCTGGACCTGCAGAACGCCACCGCCACGCACGCCGAGCTCAGCGCGGCCCTGCCGGACACGGTGGTGGGGCTGCTGCACGGCCGGATGGCCTCGGCCGAGAAGGCAGCGGTGATGTCGCTGTTCACCGGCGGGCAGATGCGCCTGCTGGTGGCCACCACCGTGATCGAGGTGGGCGTGGACGTGCCCAACGCCAGCCTGATGGTGATCGAGCACGCCGAGCGCTTTGGCCTGGCCCAGCTCCACCAGCTGCG
>CAIJPE010000018.1 GCA_903822435.1 uncultured beta proteobacterium
GAGTACAAGCCCGAACTGCCTGTGAACATGGCGCACTCGCCCGAGGGGAAACTGGCGTCCGGCGTGTTGTTGCGGCCCTTGTAGACGAAGAGGCCGTTCTTGGCCATGTTGGCCAGGTTTTCGATGTGGCGCACGTGCAGCGGCGTGTTGAAGGCCAGGCGTGTGTCCAGCCCGCCGAAGCCGTTCTTCTTGGTGGCGAATTCGACGTTGTGCCAGGCGGAAAAGCTCTCCAGCTGGGTCCAACTCTGCCAGCTGGTGGTGAACGGGCACTTGTGGCCGCTGGCCTTGAGCTTGGCGGCGGCCAGCGCCACCTCGGGCCAGGTGGACGGCGCCTTCTCGGGGTCCATGCCCGCGGCCTTGAAGGCGTCCTTGTTGTAGTAGAAGATGGTGGTCGAGCTGTTGAAGGGCATGCTCAGCATCTGCCCGTTCGGTGCCGTGTAGTAGCCGGCGACCGCGCTGATGTACGCGGAAGGATCGAACTTCAGGCCGGATTCCTTCATCACCTCGCCCACCGGCTTGATGGCGCCCTTGCTGGCCATCATGGTGGCCGTGCCCACCTCGAAGACCTGCAGGATGGCCGGCGCATTGCCCGAGCGGAACGCGGCAATGCCCGCCGTCAGCGTTTCCGGGTAGCTGCCTTTGAAAGTGGGCACGATCTTGTACTGGGTCTGGCTCTCGTTGAAGCCCTTGGCAAGGTCATTGGCCCATTCCCCGAGGGCGCCGCCCATGGCGTGCCACCATTGCACCTCGATGGCTGCGTGGGCGGGAGCCGCCATCAAGGTGGCGGCGGCGGTCAGGGTGGCGCTCAGGACGTTCAGCTTCATGCGGGCTCCAGGTATCCGGTTTGGGCAAAGCCTGCGACTTTGCGTTCGTTTCATGACAGTTCGGTTTCAGCCTCAGACGGGATTGTGGCCGTCCCCCGGCGCCCGGGTGTCGGGGACTGCCCTGTCCACCCTGCTGGGTTAGCATCCGGAAGAACCCTATGAATGCTCCTCTGCCCCTGTTTTCGCCGGCCCTTGCGGGCGCGGCCGCCGAGGCCCTGGCCGATGCCGGGCATGGCGCTGCCGTGCGGTTGCGCGAGATCCCCTACAACTACACCTCGTTCTCCGACCGCGAGATTGTGCTGCGCCTTCTGGGCGCCCGTGCCTGGGAGATCCTGGCCCTGCTGCGCGAAGAGCGGCGCACCGGCCGGTCGGCCCGCATGCTGTACGAGGTGCTGGGCGACATCTGGGTGGTGCAGCGCAACCCCTACCTCGAAGACGACCTGCTGGACAACCCGAAGCGGCGGCGGCTGCTGATCGAGGCCCTGCACCACCGGCTGAACGAGGTGCAGAAGCGCCGCGCGCCGGCTGACGATGCGCAGCGCGACGCCCTGGTCGGCGAATTGCTGTCGGCCGCCCGGACGGCGGTGGAGTCGTTCGCCGAGCATTTCGGCCGTGTCTGGGACCTGCGCAAGGACGCCCGGCGCGTGCTGGGCCGCCACACCGCGCGCGACAACCTGAAGTTCGACGGCCTGTCGCGCGTGTCGCACGTGACCGATGCCACCGACTGGCGGGTGGAATACCCTTTCGTGGTGCTCACACCCGACACCGAAGCCGAGATGGCGGGCCTCGTCAAGGGCTGCATCGAGCTCGGCCTGACCATCATCCCGCGCGGCGGCGGCACCGGCTACACCGGCGGGGCCGTGCCGCTGACCTGGAAGAGCGCGGTGATCAACACCGAGAAGCTCGAAGCCCTGGGTGCGGTGGAGCACGTCACCCTGCGGGGCGTGGCGCAGCCAGTGGCCACGATCCACAGCGAGGCCGGCGTGGTGACCCAGCGGGTGGCCGACGCGGCCGAGCAGGCTGGTTTCGTGTTCGCGGTCGACCCGACCTCGGCCGAAGCCAGCTGCATCGGTGGCAACGTGGCCATGAATGCCGGCGGCAAGAAGGCCGTGCTGTGGGGCACCGCGCTGGACAACCTGGTGTCCTGGCGCATGGTCACGCCCGAGGCCAAGTGGCTGGAAGTGACCCGCCTGAATCACAACCTGGGCAAGATCCACGACGCTGAGATGGCCAGCTTCGAACTTTGCTGGTTCGATGCCTCGGGCAAGACGCTGGAACGCACCGAGCGGCTGGACATCCCCGGCCGCGTCTTCCGCAAGGAAGGCCTGGGCAAGGACGTCACCGACAAGTTCCTGGCCGGCCTGCCGGGTGTGCAGAAGGAGGGCTGCGACGGCCTGATCACCAGCGCCCGCTGGATCCTGCACCGCATGCCGGCCCACATCCGCACCGTGTGCCTGGAGTTCTTCGGCAACCCCAAGGACGCCGTGCCCAGCATCGTCGAGATCAAGGACTACCTGTTCTCGCTGAAGGACCAGGGCGTCTTGCTGGCCGGCCTGGAGCACCTGGACGACCGCTACCTGAAGGCCGTCGGCTACAGCACCAAGAGCAAGCGTGCGCTGGCGGTGAATTCGCCCTCCGGCCTGCCCAAGATGGTGCTGTTGGGCGACATCGTCGGCGACGACCCCGACGCCGTGGCCCGCGCCACCAGCGAGGTGGTGCGCATCGCCAACTCTCGCGCCGGCGAAGGCTTCGTGGCGGTCAGCCCCGACGCACGCAAGAAGTTCTGGCTGGACCGCAAGCGCACGGCCGCCATCGCCAAGCACACCAACGCCTTCAAGATCAACGAAGACGTCGTGATCCCGCTGCCCCGGATGGGCGAATACACCGAAGGCATCGAGCGCATCAACATCGAGCTTTCGCTGCGCAACAAGCTGGAGCTGGTGGAGCGGCTGCAGGCCTTCTTCGCCCGCGGCACCACGCCGGGCGGCGTCCCGCTGGGCCGCGGAGATGACGCGGCCGACATCCCCAGCGCCGAGATCATCGAAGACCGCCTGCAGCAGGCGCAGGCTCTGCTGGCCGAAGTCGGCGCGCTGTGGCAGCACTGGCTCACCAACCTCGATATCGTGCAGCCGGACACCGGCGAGACCTGCTTCGCTCTGCTGCAGGACTGGCGGGTGCGGGCTTCCTGGAAGACGCAGATCCTCAAGCCCTTGCAGACGCTGTTTGCCGGCGGCGCCTTCGCCCCGGTGCTCGACGAGTGCCGCGCCATCCACCAGCAGGTGCTGCGCGGGCGGGTGTGGATCGCCCTGCACATGCATGCCGGCGACGGCAACGTGCACACCAACATCCCCGTCAACAGCGACAACTACACCATGCTGCAGACGGCCCATGAGGCCGTGGCCCGCATCATGGCCCTGGCGCGGCGGCTGGGCGGGGTGATCAGCGGCGAGCACGGCATCGGCATCACCAAGCTCGAATTCCTGAGCGACGCCGAGCTGGCCGATTTCGCCAGCTACAAGCAGCGCGTGGACCCCGAGGGCCGCTTCAACAAGGGCAAGCTGATGCGCTTGCCGGGGCCCGCCATACCCGGCGGGCCGGTTCAGCCCGACGACACCCTGCGTGCCGACCTGAGCGCGGCCTACACGCCCAGTTTCGGCCTGATGGGGCATGAGTCGCTCATCATGCAGCAGAGCGACATCGGCGCCATCAGCGACAGCATCAAGGACTGCCTGCGCTGCGGCAAGTGCAAGCCTGTCTGCGCCACGCACGTGCCGCGCGCCAACCTGCTGTACAGCCCGCGCAACAAGATCCTGGCCACCTCGCTGCTCATCGAGGCCTTCCTGTACGAAGAGCAGACCCGCCGCGGCGTGAGCGTCAAGCACTGGGAAGACTTCGAGGACGTGGCCGACCACTGCACGGTGTGCCACAAGTGCGAGAGCCCGTGCCCGGTGAAGATCGACTTCGGCGACGTCACCATGGCCATGCGCAACCTGCTGCGCAAGATGGGCAAGAAGAGCTTCCGGCCCGGCAACGCCGTGGCCATGACCTTCCTGAACGCCACCAATCCGCAGACCATCAAGTTCATGCGCAGCGCGATGGTCGACGTGGGCTTCAGGGTGCAGCGCGCGTCCAACGACCTCTTGCAGCGTGCGGTGCGCAAGCAGACCGCCGCCCCGCCGGCCACGCTCGGCACGGCGCCGATCAAGCAGCAGGTCATCCACTTCATCAACAAGAAGATGCCTGGGGGTCTGCCGAAGAAGACCGCCCGTGCCCTGCTGGACATCGAGGACAAGGACTACGTCCCCATCATCCGCGACCCGCGGAAAACCAGCGCCGAGACCGAGGCCGTCTTCTATTTTCCCGGCTGCGGATCCGAGCGGCTGTTCAGCCAGGTGGGCCTGGCCACCCAGGCCATGCTGTGGCAGGCCGGCGTGCAGACCGTGCTGCCCCCGGGCTACCTGTGCTGCGGCTACCCGCAGCGCGGCAGCGGGCAGGCCGACAAGGCCGAAAAGATCATCACCGACAACCGCGTGCTCTTCCACCGCGTGGCCAACACGCTGAACTACCTCGACATCAAGACCGTGGTGGTGAGCTGCGGCACCTGCTACGACCAGCTCCAGGGTTACAAGTTCGAGGAAATCTTCCCGGGCTGCCGAATCATCGACATCCACGAATACCTGCTGGAAAAGGGCATCCGACTGGACGCCCACGCCGCGGGCTACCTGTACCACGACCCCTGCCACAGCCCGATGAAGCTGCAGGAGCCGATGAAGACCGTCAAGGCGCTGGTGGGCCCGAACGTGCTCAAGAACGACCGTTGCTGTGGCGAGAGCGGCACGCTCGGCGTGACGCGACCCGACATCAGCACCCAGGTGCGCTTCCGCAAGGAAGAAGAGATCCGCAGCGGCGAGGCGGCGCTGCGTCAGTTGATGGCCAGCCAGCCGGGCCTCAGCCATGCTGCGCAGGCCAACGTCAAGATCCTGACCAGCTGCCCCAGCTGCCTGCAAGGGCTCAAGCGCTACGAGGACGATCTCACCAGCGGCCTGCTCGAAGCCGACTACATCGTGGTGGAAATGGCGCGGGTGATCCTGGGCGAGAGCTGGCTGCAGGACTATGTCGCCAAGGCCAATGCCGGGGGCATCGAGCGGGTCCTGGTGTAACGGCGCCACGCGGCGGCCCTGCACGGGGCTTGGGTCTGCTCAAGGCACCCCCCTTACTTGCGGGCTGTTTCAATTGTTCCCGTTTCTGGTAGGGCACCCCCCCTGAATGAGGGTTCTCCCTTGTTTTGTGCACTGCAATACTGGACCTATCAACTTATCACCCGGGAGTCCCTCATGAAACTATCCAGCCTCGCCCTTGCGGCCTGCCTTTCGCTGGGCTCCGTCAGTGCCTTCGCGCTGACCCGGCCGTTGGATGTCTCCAGCGGCAGCGCCGGATTCTTCAACACGCCCCCGGCCGGCGGGTTCAGCGACAGTTACGACTTCATGGTCGCCACGCCGGCCACGCTCACCGGCATCATCACGTCGGTGGTCAACGGCGGCCAGAACATCGACTTCTCCAGCATCACGCTGACCGGTCCGTCCGGGCTGTTCAGCTTCGCCAAGATCAGCAACGACCCCTTCGAGGCCTGGACCATCAGCACACCGCTGCTGAGCGTGGGCAGCTACACCTTGACCCTGCTGGGCATGAACAGCCCTGCCATCGGCACCTACTCGGGTGACATCGCCCTGTCGGCGTCCGTGCCCGAACCCGGCAGCGTCGCCCTGATGCTGGCCGGCATCGGCGTGGTGGGGTTCGTGGTGGTGCGTCGCCGCTCGCGCGCCTGAGCGCAGGGCTGCCCGCACGGGCAGCCCGATTCCACGAAGGGCGGTGCCGCGACGCCCTTCGTCCATCGGCCGAGCGATACACTGTGCAGCTTTCCGCACCCCACACCGCCGATGGCCGGCCTAGAACCCAACAGCCCCACCCCTACCGCGCTGACGGTGCACCAGGCCTCGCGGGTGCTGGAGGTCACCTTCGACGATGGTGCGAGCTTTCGCATCCCCTTTGAGCTGATGCGCGTGTACTCGCCCTCGGCCGAGGTGCAGGGTCATGGGCCGGGGCAGGAAGTGCTGCAGGCCGGAAAGGCCGATGTCGTGATCGAGCAGTTGGCGCCGGTGGGCCACTATGGCGTGCAACCCACGTTCTCCGACGGCCACGAGAGCGGCATCTTCTCCTGGACCTTGCTGTATCGCCTCGGCAGCCAGCAAGCCGAGCTCTGGAAGCGCTATGAAGAGCGGCTGGCCGCCGGCGGCCTGAGCCGGCACGTGCCCACGGCGGCGGACGCCGCCGGCGGGTCCGCCTGCAGCCACCCCTGAATCCACCGCGCACCCCTTCCATGGCCCAGACCCACTTCGGTTACCAGTCGGTCGAAGAAGCCGACAAGTCTCACCGCGTCCGTGCGGTCTTCGACTCGGTCGCTTCGCGCTACGACGTCATGAACGACGTCCTCTCCCTCGGCCTGCATCGTGTCTGGAAGGCCTACACCGTGGCCGTGGCCGCCGTCCAACCGGGCATGAAGGTGCTGGACATCGCCGGGGGTACCGGCGACCTGGCGCGCGCGTTCGCGCCGCAGGTGGGTGCGGCAGGCTGCGTGGTGCTGAGCGACATCAACGAGGCGATGCTCCGCGTCGGCCGCGATCGCCTGCTCGACGAGGGCGTGGTCGTTCCCACCGCGGTGTGCGACGCCGAGCGCCTGCCCTTTGCCAGCGGCACCTTCGACCTTCTGAGCGTGGCTTTCGGCCTGCGCAACATGACGCGCAAGGACATCGCGCTGGCCGAGATGGCCCGGGTGCTGCGCCCTGGCGGCCGCCTGCTGGTCCTGGAGTTCTCCAGGCCCGCCCCGGCGCTGCGCAAGCCCTACGACTGGTATTCATTCAAGTTGATGCCGCTTCTCGGCAAGCTCATTGCCAAGGACGCCGACAGCTACCGCTACCTGGCCGAGAGCATTCGCATGCACCCCGATGCGGCCACGCTCAAGGCGCTCATGAAGACGGCGGGTTTCGGCCACGTGGACGTGCATCCGCTGGCCGGGGGCATCGTCGCGTTGCACGTGGGCATCCGGTGCTGAGGCGCCTGAGCCAGTTGCGACGGCGCGTGGCCGCCCGCCGGTCGGCCGACGAGGCCGAAGCGCTGCTCGAACTGGCGCGGCTGAGCTTCCTGCAACTGCAGCGCGCCTGGGACCACGCCGACCTGGGCGCCATGAAGAAGATGGCCACCGCGCCGCTGCTCGAAGACTTGCGGGAACAGCTCGCCCAGCGCGGGCCCGAACCCAACCGCACCGAAGTGTTGCGCCTGGACGCACGCTTGCTGGGCGTCGAAGAGCTCACGGAGGCCTTCGTCGCCAGCGTGGAGTTCAGCGGCCTTATCCGCGAGCAGCAGGACGGAAGTGCATTGCCATTCCGCGAACTGTGGTTGCTGGCCAACGTCAAGTCCGCAGGGCGTGGCTGGAAATTGGCGCGTGTGCAATCCCTCAGCTGAAGGCGAACTGATGGGCCCGCCGGTTGTCACACACGGTAGGTAAGGTGCATTCCTCCGCCGGCCAGTGGTTCGATCGCGGCACGCAAGCGGCCGGGCAAGCGTGAGTTAGTCACGAAGCGACACCCGGCTTCGGGGGCCCTTGGGGGGGGCTGAGCCAAAAGGGCGCAGGGTACACTGGGTGGCTTCATTTCCGAAGGCCCTGCACGACTTTTGCAGGGCCCGACGGTGGAGGCCAGATGCCCTTCGCCGGGGCCGAATCGAGAGACTCTCTAAGGACTGTTGCATGAACTTGACGATGCTGGATGCCCGGGCTGGCGTGGTGCGCCGCTGGCAACCGATGGCCGCTGTGAGCCTGCTGGTCGTTTCAGCCCTGCTGACGGGTTGCGGCGACAAGAAGGACAGGGGCGCGAGCCAGACGGCGGCCAAGGTCAACAAGGACGAGATCACCGTCCACCAGATCAATTTCGTGCTGCAGCAGCAGCGCGGGCTGCGGCCCGACCAGGCCGAGGCCGCCAGCAAGCAGATCCTCGAGCGCCTAATCGACCAGCAACTGGCGTTGCAGAAGGCCGAAGACCTCAAGGTCGACCGCGACCCCCGCGTGGTCCAGCAGATCGAGGCCGCGCGACGCGAAGTCATCTCGCGCGCCTACCTCGAGAAGGTCGGCGAAGGCGCACCGAAGCCGGGCCCCGAAGAAATCAAGAAGTACTATGACGAGAAGCCCGCGCTGTTCAGCGACCGCCGCGTCTACAGCATCCAGGAAATCGCCATCGAAGCCAAACCCGAGCAAGTGGCTGAACTGCGCGAAAAGCTGGGCGCCAGCAAGAACATCACCGAGTTCGTCGATTTCCTGAAAGCCAAGGACTACAAGTTCTCGGGCAACCAGGCCGTGCGTGCGGCCGAGCAGTTGCCCCTGAACAGCCTGGATGCCTTCTCGAAGATGAAGGATGGCCAGGCCATGGTGGTGCCGGCGCAGAACGGCGTGCAGGTGGTCTTCCTGGCCGGCTCGCGCAGCCAGCCCGTGACCGAAGAGCAGGCCCGCCCGGCCATCGAGCAATACCTCGTCAACGAGCGCAAGCGCAAGCTGGTCGAAGACGACCTGAAGGCCATGCGCGCGGCGGCCAAGATCGAGTACGTGGGCAAGTTCGCCGAAAGCGCGGCATCGGCCCCGACCGCCCCTGCGGCCCCGGCGCCCGCCGCCGCGCCCGCTCCGGCCGCCAGCGGTGGCCTGAGCCCGACGGACATCAGCAAAGGCATGGGGCTCAAGTGATGGCAACGATGATTTCTTTCCTGCTGGCGGCCTTCGCCGCCGTCCTGCTCTTCGGCGCCGGCAACCCGGCGCAGGCGCAGGCCAATGCGCCGGCCACGGCGGGCCCGATGGCCAACCCCGCGGCTGAATACCGCCTGGGCTCGGGTGACGTGATCCGCATCAACGTCTTCCAGAACCCCGATCTCACCCTCGAGAGCCGGATCACCGAAGCCGGCATCGTGTCCTATCCGCTGCTGGGCAACGTGCGCCTGGGCGGCCTGAGCGTCACGGCGGCCGAGAAACTCGTGTCCGACGGCCTGCGCAACGGCAATTTCGTCAAGCAGCCCCAGGTCACCATCGTGGTGCTGCAGGTGCGAGGCAACCAGGCCAGCGTGCTGGGCCAGGTCAACCGCCCGGGTCGCTACCCGATCGAGGTGGCCGACATGCGCCTGTCGGACATGCTGGCCACGGCCGGCGGCGCCGCCCCGCAGGGCAGCGACATCGTCGTCGTCACCGGCGTGCGCGAGGGCAAGCCCTTCCGGTACGAGGTCGACCTGCCCACCATCTTCGCCCCGGGTGGCCGCGAAAAGGACATCCTCATCCTCAACGGCGACACCATCTGGGTGGATCGCCAGCCGCTGGTGTACATCTACGGTGAAGTGCAGCGCCCGGGCCCCATGCGTCTCGAGCGCGACATGACCTTGCTCCAGACCCTGGCCTCAGGCGGAGGCCTGACGCTGCGCGGCACGGTGAAGGGCATCAAGGTCCACCGCAAGGCCGCGGACGGCAGCATCACGGTGATCGAGCCGCAGATGACCGACAAGCTGCGTGAAGGCGACGTCGTCTTCGTGCGCGAGAGCCTGTTCTAAGCCCCGTCAGGAGTGGGAATATGACTTTCGGCCAGTTTCTTTCGATCTTGCGTGCGCGGTGGTGGTTGGCGCTTTTGATCTTCGTGGCGATCGTGGGGGTCACGCTCGGCATCAGCCTGGTCCTGCCGAAGCAGTACAAGGCCATTGCCAGCGTGGTGGTCGATTCCAAGCCCGACCCGGTCTCTGCCATGGTCTACGGGAGCACCGTGTTGCCGGGCTTCATGGCCACGCAGGTGGACATCATCCAGAGCGATCGCGTGGCCCAGCGGGTCGTGCGCAATCTCAAGCTGAATGAGAACACGCAGCTCCGGCGCCAATGGCAGGAAGAGACCAACGGCGAGGGGAGTATCGAAAGCTGGCTGGCGACCGTGTTCCAGAGAAATATGGACGTGGTGCCATCGCGTGAAAGCAGCGTGATTTCAGTGAGCTACAAGGCGCCTGATCCTCGCTTTGCGGCCGCGCTGGCGAATGCGTTCGTGCAGGCCTACATCGACACGACGCTGGAACTGCGCGTCGATCCTGCGCGCCAGTACTCCACGTTCTTCGAGTCGCGCGCAAAGGAGTCCCGCGAGGCACTGGAGACCGCTCAATCCAAGCTGAGTTCCTTCCAGAAGGAGAAGGGCATCATCGCC
>CAIJPE010000019.1 GCA_903822435.1 uncultured beta proteobacterium
CTGTTGGTCGAGCGCCTGCATACGCTGATGCCTCGCGAGGAGCAAGCCGCATGACCACCTCGTTGCTCTTGCTTTGCTTCCTAGGCCTGCAGGGCGCATTCATCTGGGCGCGATACACGGTCTTTCGCATTGACGGCCCGACGCCTCCAGGTGCGCGTGTGGTCGAAGTTTCGACGGTGCTGTGCATCGGCGTGGGCATGGGGTTGATCGCGAGCCGCAGCGCCGCGCAGGCCGTAGCCTGCGCCTCGGCCTTTATGTTCTCGTGGGCTGTGCGCTCGGTCCGCCGCTGGCAGCTGTCGGCCGCATTCTCGAAGGACATGCCGGCTGAACTCCTTCGCAGCGGAGCCTTCGGCTTCGTCCGCAACCCGTTCTATTCGGCGTACTTGTTGGCGCACGCCGTGCCTCTGGTCGGAACGCGATCTCTGTGGGCCTTGGTGCCGCTGGCCTGCATGGCGATGCTGTATCGCCGGGCGGTGTCGGTGGAAGAGCGAAAGTTTCTGGACAGCCCGCTCGAGGCCGAGTGGCAGCAATACGCCCGGGATACGGGTCGCTTCCTGCCCCGACTGCCCCTGCGGCGCAAACAACGGGAGAGCTTGACGTGAGCACAGAACTGGAATCGGGAGCGATCGTTGCGCAAGCGGGCTTCGCTGGCCTCAGTACCGGCGACGCAATGCATCTGTACCGCTGCATGCGAGCTTCCCGCCGCATCGACGAACTGGAGCAAGAACTGGTAGCGCGGGGTGAAGCCTTTTTTCACGTCGGCGCAGCAGGTCACGAAGCGACAGCCGCGCTCGCGCCGCTTTTACAGCCGCAGGACTATCTGCACTGCCACTACCGAGACAAGGCCTTGATGCTGGCGCGCGGCATGCCAGTACGAGAATTTTTCGACAGCCTGCTGTGCAACTCTGCCAGCCACTCCGGGGGGCGTCAGATGAGTGCACATCTCAGCTCACCTGCGCTGCGCATCTTGAGCACCGTCGGCCCGGTGGGGAACAACGCCTTGCAGGCCGTGGGCGTGGCGCAGCAGATCAAGTGCGACGCAGGACGTCCCATCGTTCTGTGTTCACTGGGTGATGGCACCACGCAGCAGGGCGAAGTGCTGGAGGCCATCGCCGAGGCTGTGCGCTCGTCCCTGCCGGTGCTGTTTCTCGTGCAGGACAACCGCTACGCCATTTCCACCCGAACAACCGGTCAGACCTTTTATTCGCTTCCCGGCGGCGACGCCAAGTCGTTCTACGGCCTCCGCCTGAATCGCGTAGACGGCAGACGGCTCGAGGAATGCCACGCATGCTTCCTAGAGATGGTGCACGGACTGCGAGCTGGCCGCGGACCGGCGCTGTGCGTGATGTCCGTTGAACGACTGTCCAGCCACACCAACGCCGACGATGAAGTCACCTACCGCAGCGAAGCCGAGCGGTCGCGGGTGCGCACGGAAGGCGACCCTCTGGCCCACACCCGACGCTGGCTGTTGCAGCAGGGGGTACGAAACGGCGAGCTCGAGGCACTGCATGGCAGCGTGGAAGTCGAAGTGCGGGCCGCTATGGCCGCTGCGCTGAATGAACCGGCCCCACGCTCGGATCAACAACAACTTCCGGTGTTCCCGCGTCGCTTGGCCCGCGATCGGGAGCGCCGCGAAAGCGACGACCCCATACACCTGACGATGGCCGAGGCGCTCCGCGAGACCTTGCGCTCACGCATGGCTTCCGACCCCCGCGTCACACTGTACGGTCAGGACATCGAAGACCCGAAAGGCGACGTCTTTGGCGTCACCCGTGGCTTGACGGTGGCCTTCCCGGGCCGCGTGAGGAATGCACCCCTGAGTGAATCGACGATCATCGGCACGTCCATCGGGCGCGCCCTGGCCGGTGGCCGGCCGGTGGCATTCCTGCAATTTGCTGACTTCCTGCCCCTGGCCTTCAATCAATTGGCCACCGAGCTTGCGACGATGGAGTGGCGGACGCAGGGCGGCTGGCGCGCGCCGATGATCGTCCTGGTGAGTTGCGGAGCCTACCGCCCTGGCCTGGGGCCATTTCATGCCCATACCTTCGACTCGGCCTTGGCCCACTTGCCAGGCATTGACGTGCTGGTGCCCAGCAGCGCCTGTGATGCGGCAGGCATGTTGAATGCGGCTTTTTCCTCCGAACGTCCAACCGTGATGCTGTACCCCAAGGCGCTGCTACATGCCCGCAGCATCGGCACGTCGCGAGACGTCCCTGAGCAGTGGGTGCCCATCGGCACGGCCCGCGTGCTGCGACCGGGAGAGGATTTGACGCTGGTGTGCTGGGGCAATACGGTTGGCATTTGCCTGAAATGCGCGGCAGCGCTGGAGGGCGCCGGCTACTCTGCTGAAGTCATCGACCTGCGCTACCTGGCGCCCTGGGACCGCGAGACGGTGCTGAGATCTGTCGCTCGCACTGGGCGTTTGTTGGTGGTTCACGAGGACAACCGCAGCGCGGGCTTCGGCGCCGAGGTGGTGGCCACGGTGGCGGAACAGGTCGCACGCCCGGTGCAGTGCCGCCGTGTCACCCGAGACGACACCTTCGTGCCTTGTCACTTCGGTCTGCAGTTGGAGGCGCTGCCGTCGTACCGCCGCACATTAGAGGCTGCGGCCGACATGTTGGGGCTGGACGCGCACTGGGCGGCGGCGGTCGACGCGCGGGCCGACCGATGTGTGGTGCGCGCGATCGGCTCCAGCCCCGCCGACCAGACACTCGAAGTCGTGGAATTGCCCGTGGGCGTCGGGCAGACGGTGGCTGCCGGGCAGATTGTCGCCAGCGTGGAAGCGGACAAGGCCGTGTTCGACATCGCCGCACCAGCGGATGGCACGGTGGCTGAACTGCACCTACACGTGGGCGAACGCGTCGCGGTGGACACGCCGCTGTTGACGCTGGCCGTCGCTGCGCAGCGGCGAGTTCAGCCGAGTTTCGAAGTGGAGACGGCCGTACGACTGGTGGCCCGGATCGCCGCTGTGCACAAACCAGTGTCGCCGCCCGGAAATGCACGCCATGTGGTCGCGCTGAAGGGACTGGGCAGCGTGGTGGGGAGTGGTCGCCTGCACAACCGCGACCTGGCGCCCTTGCTGCCAGAGTTCGAGGCGGTGCCCGGCGTCGACGGGATCCTTCAGCGCACGGGCATCGAATCGCGCTGCGTGGCGGGCGAAGGACAGGACATCGTGAGCATGGCGGTGGCCTCGGCCAGGCTGGCATTGCGCGAGGCCGGCATCACGCCCGAACAGTTGTCGCTGGTCATCTGCAGCACCAGCACCCCGCTCATGGTTGCGCCTTCCACGGCGTGTCTGGTCATGCACCGACTGACCTCGCGCGCAACGGCAGCGGCCTTCGACGTTCAGGCCGCCTGCAGCGGGTATCTTTACGCATTGGGTCACGCCTGGGATTTTCTGCAGCAGCAGCCCAAGGGGCACGTGCTGGTGCTGACCACCGAATCGATGCGAAGCGTGGTGGGGAAGCGCGATCCGCAAACGTCGCCCATCTTCGGCGACGCGGCGACTGCCACTGTTCTGTCGACAGCCGACGACGGCGGCCCGACACTGGGGTTGCTGCAGCGCCCACTTTTGGGTGCGCATGCTGACGATGGCAACGCACTCTGCGTGCCGCTGCCCGCGGCCGGTGCCTCTGTGCGGATGGACGGAAAACGTGTCTTCGTCGAAGCCGTGCGCACGATGTGCGAAACGCTGGCGCAGGCTTTGTCGGCGTCGGAAATGGCACTCGAGGAGCTCGACCTCGTTGTGCCGCATCAGGCCAACGGCCGAATCATCGAGGCGATTCGATCACGACTGCGGCTTCCCGAGGAGCGCGTCTGGAACGAAATTCGAGAGCGCGGGAACACCTCATCCAGCTCGATTCCGCTGGCGTTGGATGCCGTGCTGAGGCAAGACCGTCGGGGCCGCCACATTGGCCTGTGCACGTTTGGGGCTGGGTACACATATGGCGCAGCGTTGTTGCGACAAGGCTGAGGGGTGTCTATGTAGCGGCCTCCGATGCCTTTGCGATTCCTTCCAGGGAGGATCAGGGTCATACGCCTACCCGCTTTTCGGATGCGGACGCATCCAAGGCTCTTTCCGATCGGTGTCCGGTTTCTCCCGCGTGCGGCATTGACTTCGAATGGAGAGGTGTCCCATGAAATGCTTCTTCGTCCACGTCGGTTTGCCCGCCGGCGAGCTTTGGCTCGGCGCTACTGCGTTCGCCACCAATCCTTCCGGTGTCCCGCAGCACGCGGCCGCAAGGGGAGTCGAGGCGTGGCTGCAGACAAATGAGTCGGTGTGCGTGGGCGATCAACGCCCCCCGACGCTCACCACACGGTGCAGCCCTGCTGCGGAATGGCCTGAGATCGTCCAGAGTGCTGTCTTGGGTCATCCTCTGCTTGTTCACCAGGCAGAAGGCCGTGTCTGGGACTGGCAATCCCACGGCTTTCTGCAGCCGCGGCCGCTCCAGGGACTTCACCGCAAAGTCACGCAGATGAGTC
>CAIJPE010000020.1 GCA_903822435.1 uncultured beta proteobacterium
ATGGGCAGCTTCATCCCTTCCACCGTGCCGGGCTGCCGCCTGCCGCACGTGTGGCTGGACGACGGCCGGTCGGTGCTGGACGCATTGGGGCCTGGCTACACCTTGCTGCACCGCGACCGCGGCGTGCCCGTCGACGCGCTGCTGCAGGCGGCCATGGACCGCGGCATGCCGCTGCAGGTGCTTTCAGCGGAGCCGCAAGGGGGATGGCCCGAGGCCTACCGGCACGCGCTGTTGCTGGTGCGGGCCGACAGCCATGTGGCCTGGCGCGGTGATGCGCTGCCACCTGACGCGCAAGGCCTGGTGCGAAGGCTGTGCGGCGAGCCGGTGGCGTAGCCAGGGCGTCGCAGCGGCCACCAAGCACCCAGGACCGCGGATGCGCGGCAGAATCCAGTCGACGGCCTTCGATCAGGCCACCCCGGGAGCCTTCATTGAACGACCGCCTGCGCTGCTTCTGCCAAATCGGCGACCTGTCCGGCGATGCCGGCTTCCTGACCACCACGCGGCAGCACCTGCACCAGCATCCCGAGCTGTCTTTCCAGGAGGCCGACACGGCCGCCCTGGTGGCCGACCGGCTCCAGGGCTGGGGTTGGGAGGTCGCGCGCGGCGTGGGCGGCCACGGCGTCGTGGGCACGCTGCGCCAGGGGCCGTCGGCGCGCAGCGTGGCCGTGCGCGCCGACATGGACGCGCTGCCCATTGCCGAAGCCACGGGCAAGCCTTACGCCAGCCGCCACACGGGGGTGATGCACGCCTGCGGGCACGACGGCCACACCACGATGGTGCTGGGTGCTGCGCAGCACCTGGCGCGCACGCGCAACTTCTCGGGCACTGTGCACCTGGTGTTCCAGCCGGCCGAAGAAGCGGGGCAGGGCAGCGGCGCGCAGAGAATGATCGCCGACGGCCTGTTCGAGCGTTTTCCTTGCGACGCCATCTTCGGCCTGCACAACAACCCCGGCCTGCCGGCGGGGCACTTCGGCTTCGGAAGCGGTGCCTTCATGGCAGCCAGCGACACTGCCCACATCACCATCCACGGCCGTGGCGGCCACGCGGCGCGCCCACACCAGACCGTCGACCCCGTGCTCATCGCCGGCAGCCTCGTGATGGCGCTGCAGAGCGTGGTCTCGCGCAACATCGAGCCGCGCCAGACGGCGGTGGTCACCATCGGGGCGCTGCACGCCGGCACGGTGGCCAACGTCATCCCCGATGCCGCCACCATGGCCCTGAGCATCCGCTCGTTCGACGCGGCCGTGCGCGACCAGCTCGAGCAGCGCATCGTGGCGCTCGTCAACGCCCACGTCCAGGGCTATGGCGGCGAGGCCACCATCCAGTACGACCGCGGCTACCCGGTGCTGGTCAACAGTGAGGCCGAGACGGACTTCGCCCGCCAGGTGGCCGAAGAACTGGTGGGTGCCGAGAAGGTCGTGGCCCCGTTCCCGCCGGTGCCGGGCAGCGAAGACTTTGCGTACTACCTGCAGCACAGGCCCGGCTGCTTCCTGCGCCTGGGCAACGGAGAAGGCGGTGCCATGCTGCACCACCCGAAGTACGACTTCAACGACCAGATCCTGCCCGTGGGCGCGGCCTACTGGACGCGGTTGGTGGAGCGCTACCTGGCCGACTGATGCCGCCGGCACTTCAGCGGTTGATCGGCCCCATGCCATCGAGCACGTCGCTGGCGTTCAGGATCATCGAAGCCACCTCCACGATCGATACGCGCTTGTTCGTGGCCTGACGTCGGATGTGGTCGTAGGCCTCGACGTCGTTCACGCCGCGGCGCTCGGCCAGCAGCTTCACGGCGCGCTCGATGACGCGGCGCGAGCGCAGCGTCTCCTCCAGCTTGCTGACCTTGTTCAGCAGCCTTTGTTCGTAGCCGTGCACCGACCGCGCCAGCACCAGCGTGCTGAGTACCCCGGTCGGGCGGAAGGGCTTGTTGATCACGGCGTGCGCATTGACTTCGAGCAAGCCCTTCAACACGGTGGGATTCTCGTAGTCCACCAGGGCGATCAGGGCCGCGCCCGAATCGGCCGCACCCCAGGACGTGGCGGCGGCATGCTCGGCCGAAATGAAGAGGAAGACCACCGCGATGTCCGGCGGCAGGCTGGCCGGGCAGGGCCATACCGATCGCACCTTGCAGCCGATGCGCTTGAGCTGGTCGAGCAGCACGTTGCAGTCGGGGCCGGGCGGATGGATGACCGCCACCTCGATGCCGCGCAGCTCGTCGAACAGTTTGCGGATGCCGGTGCTCATGGAACGCGGGTCGGTCGGGCGCCCGCTCAATCGAGCCAGAAACTGGCGAAACCGTCGGTGGTCAGGTAGGGGTCGGGCTTGATGGGCGCATGGGCTTGCCACAGCAACTCGAAGGCGCCGCTGGCGCCCACGCGCCCGATGCGGGGCCGCAGCCAGGCGTGCTGGTTTTCGGGGTCCAGCCGCAGGGTGCCGGCGGGTGCTTCCACACTGACTTGCAGCGCAGCCTGAACCAGGCGCTGGGTGTCCAGGCTGCCCGTGGCCGCCAGCGCCTTCGCGAACAGCAGCACCTGGCTGTAGGCGCCTTCGGCCCACATCCCCACCGGGGTGTCGGGGCCGAAGCGTTCGCGCATCTGGGCGACGAAGCGCGCGTTGGCCGCGCCTTCCAGTGAGCTGAAGTAGGTGGCCGCCGTGATGTTGCCGCGGCAGAGCGCGGCGCCCACCTGCTGCACCTCGCACTCCACCATCGTCAGGCTGGCGATGGGGATCTTGGCGGGGTCGCTGCCCAGCTCGCGGTAGAGCCGGTAGAACTCGCGTCCAGGGCGGCCCACCAGGGTGGAGAAGACCACGTCGGGTGCGGCCTTCTGGATGGACTTGACGGCCGCGCTGACCGCGCCCGTGACAGCCTCGTAGGGCAGGTAGACCTCGTCGACGATCTCTCCGCCGTGCTGCTCGACCACCTCGCGCATGATGCGGTTGGTCTCACGCGGGTAGATGTAGTCCGACCCGATCAGGCAGAAGCGCCGGCCGTGGTGGCGCAGCAGGTAGGCGGCCAACTGCAGCGTGTTCTGGTTGGGCGCCGCGCCGGTGTAGATGACGTTGGGCGAGAACTCGAATCCTTCGTACAGCGAGCAGTACCAGAGCAGCCCGTTGCGCCGCTCGATGGCCGGCAGCACCGCCTTGCGCCCCGACGATGTGGAGCAGCCGAAGATCACGCTGATGCCTTCTTCCAGCAACAGGTGTTCGGCCAGGCGGCGGTATTCATCGGGGTCCGACTTCGGGTCCAGGGCCACCGGTTCGAGCTGCCGGCCCAGCACGCCGCCCCCGGCGTTGATCTGCTCGATGGCCAGCACAGTGCCCAGGAAGTGCTCGGTCTCGGAGACGGACATCACGCCCGAGCGCGAAAACAGCACCCCGACCCGCCAGGTCGGGTCAGCGGTGGCGGCTGGCGTCGTGGCGGGGTGCTGCAGCATCGTTCGGCCCGTCAAGCGGCTGGCGCAGCCGTGGCTGCACCGAGGGCCTGTTCCAGGCGCTCTGCGATGGCCAGCACGCGGGCATCGTCGCCCAGCCGTCCGATGAGCTGCAACCCCATGGGTGCGCCATGCTCGCCCACGGCGCCGGGCACACTGATGCAGGGCAGCCCCAGCAGGGTCCACAGGCGGTTGAAGGTGGAAGGGCCGGTGCTCAGGTAACCCGCCGGGGCTTCATCGGGCGCGCTGGGTGTGAGCACTGCATCGACGCCTGCCAGCCACGCGGGCACCTCGGCCCGGGCCTTTGCAGCCAGGTTCTGGGCGTCCTCGTAGGCTTCGGCGGCGATGCCGCGGGTGCCTTCCAGGTAGGCCAGCAGTTCGGCCGACAAACCGTCGCGGTGCTCGGCGATCTCCCAGCCCAGGCAGCGCCAGGCTTCGTAGCCCTGGATCACCACATGGGCCTCGAAGGCGGCACCGGCCCAGCGCGGCAGCGCCAGCGGCCGGACCTCGATCCCTGCGGCTTGCAGCGCGCGCGAACCCCGCGCGACGGCCTGGCTCGCGCTGCCAGAGGGGGCCTCCCAGGGGTAGGCATCGGGCACGCCGACCACGAGCGGTCCCGCGTCGCGCCTGGCCGCGGGCGCCAGCGCCCGCCCGCACAGCGCCTGCGCGAACCAGGCCATGTCGCCCACGTCGCGCGAAAACAGGCCCACCGTGTCCAGCGACCAGGAGAAGCACTTCAGGCCCTCCGTGGGCAGCCAGCCCACGCTGGGCTTGTAGCCCACCACGCCACAATAGGAGGCGGGCCGGATGACGGACCCGGCCGTCTGCGTGCCGATGGCCAGCGGCACGAGACCGGCCGCCACCGCGGCGGCTGATCCTGCCGAAGAGCCGCCCGGCGTGCGCCCCGGTGCGGCCGGGTTGCGCGTGGCGGTGGGATGCAGGAAAGCGAATTCGGTGGTGGTGGTCTTGCCGATGGCCAGGCCGCCGGCGCCGCGCAGCACCGAGACGATGGCGGCATCCGTGGAGGCCGGCCGCGCCGGGTAGATCGCGCTGCCGTAGGCCGTGGGCAGGCCGCGGGTGTCGAAGATGTCCTTCACCGCGACGGGCACGCCGGCCAGTGGGCCCTGCAGTCGGCGGGCCTGCTCGGCAGCATCCCTGGCGGCCAATGTGCACACGAACGCGCCGATGGCCTGATCTTCCGTGGCAATGCGGGACAGGGTCGCGCGCGCCAGGGCATCGGCGGACAACGTCCCCTGCGCGATTGCTTCCGCCGTCCGCCGGGCCCAACCGGGTTGCTCGAAGCTCATGTTCATGGGGTCCTCAGACGCGCAGGTGCGCGTGGATGGTCTGCTCGGCGTCGGCGGCGGCCGTGGCGCCTTCGGCCACGACTTCCCCGCGCTTGAGCACACTGTAGCGGTCGGCCACCTGCAGGGCGAAACCGACGTTCTGTTCAACGATGAGCATGGCCGTGCCGCGGGCGTCGCGCTCACGCCTCAAGGCCGTGGCCAGCCGTGTGATCACCGAGGGCTGCAGGCCCTCGGTGATCTCGTCGATCAGGATCAGCCGCGGCTGGGCCATCAGGGCCCGGGCCACGAGAAGCATCTTCTGCTCGCCCCCCGACAGCGTGCCGGCCAGCTGCATCAGCCGGCCCGAGAGGAAGGGGAAGTGCTCGACCACCGCGGCGAAGCGGTCGTCGAAGCCGGCGTCGCGGGCCAGCCCCAGGCGCAGGTTGTCGCGGATGCTGAGCTCGGCGAACAAGGCCTGTTCTTGCGGGGTGTAGGCCACCTGCTGGCGCGCCACCTTGTGCGGTGGCCAGGCCGTCACGTCCTGGCCGAACAGCCGCACGGTGCCCGCCCGCTTGGGCAGGTAGCCCATGATCGACTTCAGCACCGTGGTCTTGCCCATGCCGTTCTTGCCCAGCAGGGCGGTGATCGTGCCGGGCGCAATGCGCAGCGACACGCCCCGCAGCACCATCGCCTCGTCGTAGCCGCCGGCCACGTTCTGCAGGTCCAGCGCCGGGTCGCTCACGCGGCCTCCTGGGCGTGGCCGGCTGCGCCCGAGTAGATGGTGCGCACGAGTTCGGAGTCCACCACCTCACGCACGGTACCCTGCATGGCGATGCGGCCCTGGTGCAGCACCACCATGCGGGTGGAGATCTCGCGGACGAAGTCGATGTCGTGCTCGACCAGGAGCAGGCACAGCCCGAAGCGGTGGGCCAGGTCCAGGAAGACCTGGCCGATCTGCGTGCGTTCGGCCAGCGTCAGGCCCGCGGTGGGCTCGTCCAGCAGCACCACGCGCGGCTCCATGGCCAGCACCATGGCCAGCTCCAGGGCCTGCTGTTCGCCGTGCGAGAGGTGGCGTGCCTGCGTGCCCAGCTTCTGGTCGAGTTGCGTGACACGCAGCACCGACAGCGCGTAGGCCGGCAGCGCCAGCTCGCTGCTGCAGCGCCAGGCCGAGGGCCGCTCCAGGCGGGCGCGGGCGATCCGCAGGCATTCGGCCACGGTCAGCGTGTCGAACACGTTGGCAGTCTGGAATTTGCGCCCCAGCCCATGGCGCACACAGACGTAGGGCGGCGAGCGGTGGATGTCGTGCCCGGCAATGTGCACGCTGCCTGCGCTGCGCTCGGCCCCGTCGCTCAGGCACTTCATCAGCGTGGTCTTGCCCGCGCCGTTCGGGCCGATCAGGCTGACCAGTTCGCCGGCACGGGCCTCGATGTCGATGCCCTCCAGCACCCGCAGACTGCCGAAGTGCCGCGCCACGCCCTTCATGGCCACGGCGGGTCCCGAGGCCGCACCGTCTTCGCCGCGGGCCATCGCAGGGGCCCGAAGCAGCCGCGGTGGGGGCGCCGATGGGGCGTCCGCCGCTTGACGGCGCCAGCGGCCCAGCAGGGCCGGCAACAGGCCCTGCGGCAGCAGCACGATCACGGCCACGAAGGCCGCGCCCAGCAGCAGCTTCCACACATAGGGCAGGCTGCCGCCCAGGTAGGCGCTGGCCACCTCGATCAGCAGAGCGCCGAACACCGGGCCCACCAGCGTGCCGCGGCCGCCCAGGGCCACCCAGATGATCACCTCGGTGCCGAAGACGAAGCCCGCCAGCTCGGGCGCCACCACGCCGCTGAAGCTGGCGTATCCGAACCCGGCCACGCTGGCCACCAGCGCCGTGGCCACCAGCAACAGGGTCTTCAGCGTGGAGGTGTTGATGCCCAGGTAGGCGCAGCGCAGTTCGTTGTCGCGCGTGGCCAGCAGCAGGCGGCCAGCATCGCTGTGCACGAAGCGCCAGGCCAGGGCAGTGAGGATCAGCAGCGTGAACCCGGCCCACCAGAACCAGGCCTCCAGCGACAGGTCGAAGGTGCTGTAGCCGGTCAGCCCCGAACTCGATCCGGTGAAGGTGCCTCCGGAAAACAGCAGCTGCGTCATGACGATGGGCAACACCAGCGAGATGACCGACGCATAGAGCGGTGTGGCCCCGTGATAGAACGACAGCCAGCCCACGAGGGCGGCAATCAGCGCGGCCGACAACAAGGCCGCCAGCAGGGCCAGCAGCGCCAGCCCCGGACTGAAACCCAGGTGCGTGAAGACGAGCCCGGCGGCGTAGGTGCCGGCGCCGAAGAATGCCGACTGCCCGAAGGTGAGGTAGCCGGTGTAGCCCCACAGCACGTCCACCGTCAGGGCCAGCATGGCGTAGAAGACCGCCCGCACCAGGATGTTCAGCGTGTAGCTGTCCAGCACGAAGGGCGCCAGCGCGATGACCAGCGCGGCGCCGCCGCAAGCCAGCACAAAGCGCTGTGTCGACCCCATCGCAGCCCAGCGAACGCCGGGGATCCGGCTCTGCCGGTCCGCCGGGGCCGCCACACTGCTGGGGAGCGCCGCAGGCGCTTCGGGGGGGGTCTCATCCACCATGAGCGAAGCCCTTGGGCCGGATGCGCAGGGTGATGGCGGCCAGTACCGCGATCGCCAAGCCGCCCAGGATCGGGCTGACGAACGTGCTGAGCAGCACCTGCACCGCGCCGAACACGAAGGTGGCCAGCAGCAGGCTGGCCATCGAAGAGCCTGACACCATCACCAGCATGAACGCGTTGACGAGCCAGGGCACGCCCATGTTGGGATCCACGCTGGACAGCGGCGTGATCAGTGCGCCCGCCAGGCTGCCCAGCCCGGCCCCCACGCTGAACGTGGCGAAGCGCACCACCCCCGAGTTGATGCCCAGGCCCCGGGCCAGTTGCTCGTTCATGATGACGGCACGTGTCACCAGACCGAAGCGCGTGCGCGTCAGGAGCGCCGCCATCACGGTGCCGATCAGTGCCGCGGCCCCCACCAGCAACAGCCGGTAGGCCGAATAGTCCGTGCCCAGGACGGCCAGCGTGCCCTGCACCGGGCTGGCGACGAACTTCACCTCGCGCCCGAAACCCAGCGTGATGAGTTGGCCGATGATGATGCCCAGGCCCCACGTGGCCAGGATGGCATCCAGAGGGCGCGCATACAGCGGACGCACCACGCACCATTCGATCGCCATGCCGGCCAGGCCACCGGCCAGCAGGGCCAGCGGCAACCCGGCCCAGGGCGAGAACCCCAGCTGGGCCGCCACCAGGCTCGCGTACGCGCCGATGGTCAGGAAGGCCCCATGCGCGAAGTTGATGATCTTCATCACGCCGAAGATCAGCAGCAGCCCTGCCGCCACCACGTACAGCACGGCAACGGTGGTGAGGATGTCCAGGATCAGGGCCATGGTGGCGTGGCGTCAGGGCAGGGCGCTTACTTCAGGTTCGGGCATTGGGTACCGGGGTCCACGTCCTTGAACGACGAGATCACTTTCACGCTGCCGTCGGCCTGCACTTCGCCCAGGTACATCGTCAGCGGGGCGTGGTGCTGCCTGGACATGGCGATGTTGCCCCGCGGCCCGTCGAAGGACACGCTGGTGAGCGCGGGCATGACCTTGGCGGCGTCGGTGCTCCCGGCCTTCTCGACCGCCGCCTTGTAGGCGTAGACGGCCTCGTACTGCGGCACCGACAGGTCGTTCGGCGTCTTCAGGTCGGCGCCGAACTTCTTGCTCATGGCCGCCAGGAACTGCTTGTTCTTCGGGCTGTCGATGCCGGTGACGTAGGACGCCGAGATGAAGATGCCCTGGGCGTCCGTGCCCATGCCCTTGGCCGTGCCTTCATCCACGGCGAGGTTGCCGTAGGGGATGTTGATGCCGGCCGCGCGCAACTGCTTGGTCAGCGTGACGTTCGGCGCACCGCCTGCGGTGGAGGTGACCAGCGCATCGGGCTTTGCCGCGCGGATCTTGCTGATGATGGCTGTCCAGTCGCTGCCGTCCATGGGCAGGTATTCCTCGCCCACGACCTTGGCGCCCTTGCCCTCGGCGTACTTCTTGGTGAAGTCGAGCATGCCGCGGCCGAAGGCGTAGTCGCTGCCGACCAGGAAGAAGGTCTTGGCCGATTTGGTCTTCATGAAGTAGTCGACGATCGGCGGCACCTGCTGCTCCGGCACCCAGGCGTTGACCACCATGTAGGGGCTGCAGGAACGGCCTTCGTAGAACGAGGTATAGATGTAAGGCACCTTGCCGCGCGCCACGATGGGCAGGCCCGCATTGCGGGCGGCGCTGGTCTCCATCGAGATCAGCACGTCCACCTTCTTCTGGAAGATCAACGAGTCGAAGGCCTTCTGCGCCCCGACGGCGCCGGACCCGTCATCGGCTACTTCCAGTTCCAGCTTGCGGCCGAGCACCCCGCCGGCGGCGTTGATCTCTTCCACGGCCAGTTGGGCCGACTGCACCACCGAGGGGGCCACCACGCTGTTGGCGCCCGAAAGGCCGACGGGCACGCCGATGCGGATGGGCTCGGCCGCCAGGGCCGGAAGGCTGGCCAGCATGGCCGACACGCCGATGGCGGCGGCAATCGATTGAAGCTTGAAGGGGGACATGCGAACTCCTGGATGAAGGGGTAGGGGGGTGGAAACGAAAGAGGACGGTCAATACCAGCCGGGCTTTTCGTTGGAGCCCAGCATCTCGTCGTACACGTCGGTGCGGCGGTCGCGCAGCACCTGGTTGAAGGCGTTCCAGTTGCGCAGGCGCCGGGCGCTGCCCAGGTCGACCTCGGCCATCAGCATCTCTTCGGCTTCGCGGCTGGCGGGTCCCGCCACGGGCCAGCCGCTGCAGCCCACGATCACGCTCTGCCCTTCGAAGGGCTGGCCGCGCTCGGTGCCCACGCGGTCGGCGCAGGCGATGAACATCGAGTTGCTGTGTGCCGCGGCCATCGTCAGCACGGTGGCCATGGCCTCGCGGCCCGGTGCCTGCCCGGGGATGGGCACCCAGTTCGTGGGCACGCAGACGATGTCGGCGCCCTTGAGCGCCTGCAGCCGGAAGGTCTCGGGGAACCAGATGTCGTAGCAGATGGCCACGCCGATGCGGCCGATGGGGGTCTTGAAGACCGGGAACCCCAGGTTGCCGGGTTCGAAGTACAGATTTTCCGCGTTCCAGAGGTGCACCTTGCGGAAGGTGCCGATGTAGCCCGCGGGGCCGATGACGACGGCGGCGTTGTAGAGGTTGTCGCCCTCGCGTTCGCAGATGCCGGCCACCAGCGTCACGCCCAGCCGCGCGGCCGCAGCCATCCAGGCCTGGCAGGTGGGACCCGCAGGCACGGCTTCGGCCAGTGCGAAGGCTTCCTCGCGGGTGCTGAACACGTAGCCTGAATTGGCCAGCTCGGGCAGCACGATCAGGCGCGCTCCCTGTGCTGCGGCGCGCTCGATCCAGGCCAGGCTGGCCGCCACGTTGGCGTCCTTGTCGCCCACGCGGGGGTGCAGTTGCAGGCAGGCCACCTTGACCGTGTCTGCCGGGTCTTGTGAGGGTTCCGACATCGAAGACTCCAAAACAAAAACGAAAAAGCCCCTGATGCGCGTGGCGCAAGTCAGGGGGCCGTGATGCCCGTATGTGATGACGGCTCTGTTGCCGCGGCCAGCGCTGTTGCTGGCAGGTACGTGGTGAAATTTATGGGGCTGTCGCAGTCCTGTCAAGTACGTTCGGCGGGCGCACACCAGGGCGGAGCCGCGGCAGGCCGTGGCGCAACGGCAGACAATGCCAAGACCCACCAACCGGGAGACTTGGCTTGAAGCCTTACGACATCGAAGTACAGCGCCTGAAATCGATGAAGCACGACAAGGGCCTGATCGAGGTGAGCATCGATGCCCTGGTGATGTCGCGCCCGGCGCGCGACGACGAGTCGGCCAGCACCTGCCTGCGCCTGCCCGTGGAACACGCCCGCACCTTGCTGATCCTGCTCAAGCAGCAGTTTGCCGAACTCGACAAGCTGCAGCCGCGCAGTCGGCGCTCGGGCAGGGCCTGAGCCATGAAGTCCTTCGGCACGAGATCCAAGGGGCTGCGGCTGGAGCGCATGCAGGATTCGCGGCAATGGACGGACGGCGGCTTTCGCAACCTCCACCCCATTCCCGCCGGCCTGCGCGACCCGAACACGAAGATGCCCACGCTGACAGAGTTCCTGTGCGGCGGCACACGGCGCGTGCCGACCGGGCCGCTGCCCGCGCTGAACCCGCTGGATGCCTGGCTGCGGCCGCCCGACACGGGCTTGCGCGCCACCTGGCTGGGCCACAGCACGGTGCTGCTGGAAATCGGAGGCCTGCGGCTGCTGACCGACCCCGTCTGGGGCCAGCGCGCATCGCCCTCGCAATTGGCGGGACCCAAGCGCTTCCAACCCGTACCCGTGGACCTGAAGTCGCTGCCGCCCATCGATGCCGTATTGATCTCCCACGACCACTACGATCACCTGTGCCTGCCCACCATCCGGGCCCTGGCCAAGACCACGGTGCCCTTCGTCACCAGCCTGGGCGTGGGGGCCCACCTGGAGGGCTGGGGCGTGCCGCCCGAGCGCATCACCGAACTCGACTGGTGGCAAAGCCACCGCCTGCCCGGCACGGAGGTGGAAATCACCGCCGCTCCTTCGCAGCACTTCTCGGGCCGCGGGCTCAAGGACCGCAACGCCACGCTGTGGTCGTCCCTGGTGGTGCGCAGCCCACGGCACCGCGTGTTCTTCAGCGGCGATACGGGGCTTACCGACCAGTACACCCAGATCCGTGAGCGCCTGGGGCCCTTCGACCTGGTGATGCTGGAAGTGGGCGCCTTCCACCCCGCATGGGGCGACATGCACCTGGGGCCCGAGAACGCACTGCAGGCCTTGCAGTTGCTGGGAGGCGGGGCTTTCCTGCCGGTGCACTGGGGCACCTTCAGCCTGGCCATGCACGCCTGGGACCAGCCGGCCGAGGTGCTGCTGGACCTGGCACCCCGCCAGGGCGTGCACCTGCTGATGCCCAAGCTGGGACAGGCCGTGGAGCCTGCGCAGGTCGACAGCGTCACGCCCTGGTGGCGTGGCGTGGACAGCGGCGGCAGTGAAGCTCCGGTGCCCGTGACCTGGCCGAAGGCCCTGGCCTGGCCGCTGGACTGACGGCTGCCGGCTCAGCCGAAGTAAGCGGCCTTCACTTCAGGGTCGTCGCGCAGCGCCTGCGAGGTGCCTTGTGCCACCACGCGGCCTTGCGCCAGCACATAGCCCTGGTGGGCGATGGCCAGGGTCTGGCGCGCGTTCTGCTCCACCAGCAGCACCGTGATACCCAGCCGCGCGTTGATGTCGGCCACGATGCGGAAGTTCTCCTTCACGTACAGCGGGCTCAGGCCGAGCGAGGGCTCGTCGATGATCAGCAGGCGCGGCTGCGCCATCAGGCCGCGGCCGATCGACACCATGGCCTGCTCGCCCCCCGACAGCGTCCCGGCCAGTTGCGTGCGGCGCTCCTTCAGGCGCGGGAACAGGGCGTACGCCTGCTCCATGCGGCGAGCCACCTCGGCCTTGTCGGTGACGAGGAAGGCGCCAGTGCGCAGGTTCTCTTCCACGTTCATCTTCGGGAAGACCTTGCGGCCCTCGGGAATGCAGGCCATGCCGCGGGCCATCACGCGGTGCGTGGGCATGCCCTGTATCGGCTGGCCCTCGAAACGGATCTCCCCCGCGTGGGGCGGCGTCAGGCCCAGGATCGCCCGGATGAGCGTGCTCTTGCCCGCTCCGTTGGCCCCCAGAAGGCAGGTGATGCGGCCGGGTTCGACGGCCAGCGAAACGCCGTGCAGCACGTCCACGCGGTCGTAGGCCACGCGGATATCCTGCACTTGCAGCAGCGGGGTGCCCGTCATGCCGTGGCCTCGGCGTCCGAGCCCAGATAGGCCACCTGCACCTGCGGATGGCGGGCGATGTCATCGAACGAGCCCTCGGCGATCTTCTTGCCGTGGTTGAGCACCACGCAGCGCTGCGAGACGCGTTGGATCACGCCCATCTCGTGCTCGATGATGACGATGGCAAAGGGAGACAGGCGACTGCGCACGGCCAGGATGTCGTCCATCAATTCGCGCGTCTCGTCGTGGGTCATGCCTGCCGAAGGTTCGTCCAGCAGCACGATCCGCGGGTGGCTGACCAGGGCCCTGCAGACCTCCACCCTGCGGCGGTCGATCATGCTCAGGCTGCCTGCAGGCTGCCACAGCTTGTCGGCCATGCCGGTGTTGAAGGTGCGCAGCAGGTCGTGCACCCGGGCCACGGTCTCGTCGTACTGCGCCCTCAGCGCACCGCGCTTCACCAGGTTGAACCACAAACCCTGGCGCAGTTGCGGCCCGCGCCCGATCGCGACGTTGTCGAACACGGTCAGGGGCAGCGACAGCCGCGAGCGCTGGAACGTGCGGGTCACGCCCGCCCCGTACACCTGTTGCGCGCTGTGCCGCGTGATGTCGGCGCCGTCCAGCATCACCTGCCCGCCGCTGGCGCCGTAAATGCCCGTGACGACATTGAAGAAGGTGGTCTTGCCCGAGCCGTTGGGCCCCAGCAGACCGAGGATCTCCTGGCCGTGCACGTCCAGGTCCAGCGCATCGAGCGCCGTCACACCGCCGAAGCGCACCGTCAGGCCGCGGGCCTGCAACAGCGGGGCCGTCATGGTGCGGTGCCCGGGAAGTAGCGGCGCGCGGCCCGCGGCAGCAGCCCGTCCGGGCGGAACAGCAGGATCAGGATCACCAGCACCGCGTACAGGAGGAAGCGGTACTCCTGGATGAACTGGAACTTCTCGGGCAGGATCAGCACGATGGTGGCCGCCGGCAGCAAGCCCCAGGGGCTGCCGATGCCGCCCAGCACGACGATGGAGACCAGGATCAGCGAATCGCCGAAGGTGAAGTTGTTGGGCGCCACGTAGCCCGTCATCATTCCGTACACCGCACCGGCCAGGCCCGCGAGGAAGTTGCCCAGCGTGAAGGCCAGCACCTTGCCACGGGCGATGTTCACCCCGAAGGTGGCGGCGGCCACTTCATCGGTGCGGATCATGTCCATCGACAGGCCGATCCACGATCTTTCGACGCGCCGCACCAGCACGAAGGCCAGCGCGCACAGGGCCAGCGCCAGAAGCGCGTAGTTGGCGTAGAACGAGAACTCGAAGTCGCCCACCGAGAGCGGGTCGGCCAGCTTCCAGCCCAGCAGCGACAAGCCCGGAATGCGCAGGCCCTGCGGGCCGCCCAGGGTGTCGTTGACCTCGACGAAGTTGCGGAAGAGGATGCCGAACGCGATGGTGACAAGTGCCGCGTAATGACCGCGCGTGCGCAGCACCGGCCAGATCAGCAGCGAGCCCAGTGCTGCGGCCACCACGCCGCCGCACAACAGCACCAGGCCGTGCGGCAAGGCGGTCTGCGTGGCCAGCACGGCCGCGGTGTAGCTGCCCGTGCCGAAGAACGCAGCACCCGCGAAGTTGACGATCCCCGCATAGCCGAACTGCAGGTTCAGCCCCAGGCCGACCACGGTGTAGAGCAGCACCGTGCACAACAGCAGCAAGGCGAAGTGCACGTCGTGCAGGGCGGCCACCAGCACCAGCGCGCCCAGCACGCAGCCCACGCCCAGCAGGCGCGGCGCTGCGTTGGCGGTGCCCGCGAGTTGCGTGGCGATGCCCGTCCTGCGTGCCGCGACCAGCGCCGCCGGCGCGGCCACCAGCAGCACCCCCACGGCTACCTGGCTTTCGGCATGCAGCAAGGCGCCGAGGTAGGCGAAGACCAGGGCCATGGCGGCCAGCAGCACCGCGCGGGATCGAAGCTCGGGCTGCACGTTCAGACCCGTTCGCTCGAACGTTCGGCGATGAGCCCGGTGGGCTTCCAGGCCATCAGCAGGATGACCATGGCGAAGGCGAACACGTCCTTGTAGGCGCTGGGAATGGAGGGCGTGATCAACGGCAGCGCCACGGCACCGAAGGTCTGCAGCGCCGCGAACAGGAAGCCGCCCAGGATGGCCCCGAGGAAGTTGCCCAACCCGCCCAGGATGGCGGCAGAAAATCCGATGACGCCCAGCAGCAGCCCGATGCCGAAGTTGGTCTCGTTGTAGTACAGGCCGTTCATCACGCCCGCCATGGCCGCCAGCGCGG
>CAIJPE010000021.1 GCA_903822435.1 uncultured beta proteobacterium
CCCCAGCCCGAGGGCTGGAAGTTCAGCAGGGTCACCTTCAGCACGTCACCGGGCTGCGCACCGTCGACGAACACCGGACCGCACACCGGGTTGATCTTGCCGAAATCCATGCGGGCCACATCGGCCACCGTCGATTGCGGGGACAACTGTCCGCCGGACGATTCGGAGACGTCGAACTCCACCGTCTGACCTGGCGCAATGGTCAGGACCGGGGCAAAGCTGTTATCCCACCCCTGATGGTGCTGATGACGATGCACAGTGTGATTGCAAGGCAAACCCATATCCGTCCCCTTATGAACCATGACTGTGGCTCATCGGCCTGGCCACCTGCACGCGCCCTGCCGTGCGCATGCGCGCTGGCCGGTGGAATCGTTTCGGATCGTAGCAGTGCGCGGCCGCGTTACCGCAAGCGACCGCAACGCGCAGCAACTGCGCGCCCGCCGATCGATCATCCACAGCGGGGCGATGCGCCGGTGCGGTGTCGCCCGCCGCGCGCGCAGCCGACACCGTTGGCGCTCATGCCTTTTGCCGAACAATGGCCACGCGGCCACGTGATGCCCCCGCCGATGCCTTGACCCATAATCCGGCGGATGCATATCCAGCCACCCCTGCGGCACGCCGCCTCGGCCGTAACCTGCTTAGTGACGCCTGACGCGGGCCGCGTTCCCGCCGGGCTCTGCCAACCTCCGCCAGCCCTATGGGCCGCCATGACCGCTGTAGCGCTGCTGGCGACGGGCTGCGGTGGCGGCGGTAACGGCGCGCCGGCGGGCAGCACAACGGCGCCCGTGCCCGTTCCCGCGCCGTCGACCACCCAGGTATCGGCGGCCAGCACGCTTGCGGCAAACTGCGGACTGGCAGTGGGCAACACGACCGCATCGCCGCCGGAGGCTTACACCCTGAACTCGGCGGTGCAACCGCAATTGGCTGCCAAGCCAGCAAATCCGCAACTGCTTTACGGTCTTTACGAACAGGACCGCTGGGATGCCATCGGAACACGGGCGATCAGCTTTTCCAGTTCCAGCAATGGCGGCATTACCTGGAGCACCATTGGCACCCTGCCCTTTTCGGTCTGCGGCGGGAGCACGGGCCCCGGCATGGCCTATGACCGCGCATCGGACCCGTCGATTGCCGTGGGTCCATCGGGGACGGTATTTGCCAGCGCCCTCGCCTTCAGCGCAGGCGGCTTTCTTGCGAACGGCGGCACGAGCGCGGTGCTGGTCACGCGCTCAATCGACGGTGGCGTGACGTGGCAAACGCCGACCGCGGCGATCAGCGACGTGGGGACAGCGGCGGGCCCCAACCACTTCAACGACCGCGACGCCATCGCCGCCGACCCCAATGGCCCCGACGTGTACCTGTTGTGGGACCGGCTGAGCAGCGTTTCCGGCGACGCCATGCCAACCTATCTTGCCCACTCGAGCGACGGCGGCGCGAGCTGGTCGGCCGCCGTAGCGATCTACCAACCGGGAACACTGAGCCAGACCTTCAACAATCAGCCGCTGGTTCTGCCCAACGGCCACGTCGTGGATATCTTCACCATCATCAACGGCTTCGGCGCGCAACTCGTTGCGATCCGCTCCACGGACCACGGCACCACCTGGCTCCCCAATCCTGCAGCGCTTGTTGCCGCCATGGCGCCCGTCGGCACGACCAACCCGACACCAGCTGCACTGCCGGTACGCGACAGCAGCAACATGGCACAGACAGCGGTCGACCCCGTGAGCGGCACGCTGGCCGCCGTGTGGCAGGACGGCACACCCTCCGGCGGCGCCCGCGATGGCATCGTGATGTCCCTCTCACATGACGAGGGCGCCACGTGGAGCGCACCGGTGCAGGTCAATACGGTTCCGGCGGTTGCGGCCTTCGATCCCACCGTGCATTTTGGATCGAACGGGCGCATTGCCGTAACCTACTATGACTTCCGTGATTACGTGAGCGGCTCCACGACGCTGAGTACCAGCCTCTGGTTGCGCGAGTCCGCCGACGGCGGCGTGACGTGGACCGAAAAACGGCTCTACGGGCCGTTCGATCTCAACAGTGCGGCACGTGCTGACCAGTCGGCCGGCAGCACGGGTAACGCACTCTTCCTGGGCGACCAGCAGGGACTGGCGTGGACGGGCGTTGCGTGGGCCGCGCTGTTTGCGGCGACCAATGCCCAGGGCCCGCAGGTGTTTGGCGGCGTGCTGCCGCCCTAGG
>CAIJPE010000022.1 GCA_903822435.1 uncultured beta proteobacterium
GTGACTGGAGAACCGGCGCGGTCGGTCAACTATGCGGCACTGTCCAGGGGCGCTCGCATCACCCGGGTCGTCGACCGCAAGGCCGTTCTGAGCGCCGCCGCAGACTTCAAGCTGATGGGCACCTCGCCCCAGCGACTGGATGCACGGGAGAAGGTGACTGGCGCGGCACAGTACGCTGCCGACATACGGCTCCCCGGGATGCTCTATGCCCATGTGCTGCGCCCGCCCATGCATGGCGCGACGATGACCACGCTGGACACGGCCGCAGCCGAAAAGCTCGCCGGCGTCACGGTCGTCAGCCGTGATGATCTGGTCGCCGTGCTGCATGCCGACCCCGAATCTGCTGCCAAGGCGCTTGCGGTGATTCAAGCGGTATGGCGGCTGCCGGAGGCCAAGCCCGACACGGACGGCATCTTCGACCACATCATCGCGAAGTCCGGCGCCTTGGTCGAGGTCGCCCATCGCGGCGACACCGTTGCTGCCAAGGCCGGCGCGACGCAGGTCTTCGAGACGACATTCCAGAAGGGCTACGTTGCCCACGCGGCACTGGAGACCCACGCCGCCCTGGCTGAATTCAAGAACGGCCGCATGACGGTCTGGGCCTCGACACAGACGCCCTTTCCTGCACGCGACCAGATCGCCAAGGTTCTGGGCTTGGGCGGCAAGGACGTCCGGGTCATCACCCCGCTGGTGGGTGGCGGCTTCGGCGGCAAGAGCGCGTTTGGACAAGCCATCGAAGCCGCACGGCTGGCCCAGATCACGGGCAAGCCCGTGCATGTGTCGTGGACCCGCGCCGAAGAGTTCTTCAACGACACATTCGATCCCGCCGCGGTGGTGAAGATCGCCTCGGGCGTGGATCGGGCCGGCCGGGTTTCGTTGTGGGACTACACGGTGCATGCCGCCGGTGTCCGCGGCACGACGCTGGCCTACGCCATGCCCAACACCCGCATCCGCTCGGCCGGCAAGAACGGCGACGCGCCGGCGGCCGCAGGCGACCATGTCCATCCCTTCGCCGTCGGCGCGTGGCGGGGCCCGGGGGCCAACATGAACGTGTTCGCAGCCGAATCCCAGATCGACATCATGGCCTCGAAGCTGGGTGTCGATCCGCTCGAGTTCCGCCTGCGCAATCTCACCGACGCGCGAATGATCCGCGTGCTGCGGGCCGCCGCCACCGCCTTCGGCTGGAAGTCCGCGCCCGCACCCAGTGGAAAGGGTTGCGGGCTGGCCTGCTCCATCGACGCCGGCACCTACGTGGCGACCATGGCCGAGGTCAAGGTCGATCCGGCGACCGGCCGTGTGAAGGTGCTGCGGATCGTCTGTGCGCAGGACATGGGTATCGTCGTCAACCCCGAGGGCGCGAAGATGCAGATCGAAGGCGGGCTGACGATGGGCCTGGGGTATGCGCTGAGCGAGGAGCTTCGCTTCCGCGGCGGCGAAATCCTGGACCGCAACTTCGATTCCTACGAGATACCCAAGTTCAGTTCGGCAACGCGGGTCCAGGCCGTGCTCGTGAAGAACGACGAGTTGGCGCCCCAGGGCGGCGGCGAGCCGGCGATCACGACGACGGGTGCGGTCCTCGCGAATGCCGTCTTCGACGCGGTGGGCGCCCGCATGCTGCGCCTGCCCATGCTGCCCGACAGGGTCCGCCAGCTGATCGCCGCCAAGAGCGCCGGCTGAGGGCCTGGCGCACAGCGACAGGGTTCGACAACGCACAGACCCGGCCGTGGGTCGTTCCTATGCTGCCGTTCATGGATATCAATCATGTGAACGTCAAAGGGCACGTGTGTCGAGCGCCTCAGGTCCTGGCGCGTGTCCTGGTCGCTGCCGCGACGGTGGTCTGCCTATCGGCGGTATCGCCATCGCGGGCCCAGCCGCTGCAGCCGTCACCGCTGGTGACGCCGAGCAGCCAGGAGCACCATGTCGGCAAGGTCGTCTTGGTACAGCTGGTGACACCCGACCTGATGGCGGCCGAACGCTTCTATGGCGCGCTTTTAGGCTGGCGCTTCCGCGACCTCAGGCTCGGGGGCGAAGACTATGCCGAGGCCTCGCTCGATGGGCAGTTGGTCGCCGGCCTGATGCACAAGGCCATCGCTGCCGGTGAGCGCCGTCAATCCAGTTGGTTGACCTTCCTGGCCGTGCGTGATGTGGACGCAACCAGGAAGCTGGCCGTGGCCAACGGTGCGAAGGTGCTGCTCGAGCCGCACACGATACCCAACCGCGGTCGGGAAGCGGTCTTCTCCGATCCGCAAGGTGCGGTCTTCGCCGTGCTTGCATCCAGCACCGGCGACCCGCCCGACGAGATGGCCGATCCCGGAGAATGGATCTGGAGTTCGCTCAGCACCACCGACCCCGACGCAAACGCCGGCTTCTATCAGACGCTGTTCGACTACGAGGTCTTCGATCTGCCGGCTGATCAGGACACCAGGCACCTGATGTTGGCGTCGGACAACTACGCCCGCGCCAGCGCGAACGCCTTGCCAGCGGGCCGCCCGAACGCCCGGCCCCACTGGTTGAACTACATCCATGTGGAGGACGTCGCCGCGTCGAGCGCCAAGGTCGTGTCGCTCGGCGGTCGGGTGCTCGTGGAGCCGCGCCTGGACCGACATGGCGGAAAGGTGGCCATCGTCGCCGACCCGCTGGGTGCGCCGTTCGGGCTGCTCGAATGGCCCGATGCGCAAGGCAAGGAGGTGACGAAGTGACCCCCCTCCGTGTCCGCGGTACGGTCGTGGCCCTGCTGCTGGGTTTGAACACGTTCTTGCTGGCGAGTTGCGCCGTCACGGACGGCGGTTATGCCTACAGCACAGACGTGCGCATCGGCCTGGATTACTACGACCCCTGGTTCCCTGACTATGGCGGCTACGGTGGCTTCGGTGGCTGGGCTCCAGGCTATCGGGTGGGACCCCCGCGTCAGATCATGCCTCGACCCGACTTCCATGGGGATCGGCCCCCGCACCGAGGGGGCTACAGACAAGCGCCGGGTGCGCATCCGGTTCCGACGATTCCTTCGCGGCCGCATCCCCGTGGTCCACGGCCACGCAGGTGATGCCGTTGGCGTGGCGAGCGCAGCTTCGAAGGCGGCGCTCGCCGGTCGGCCGCCGGGCGCACTGCTGCTGTCCCGCGTCCCATGGCCACCGGACGTCGTCCCTGGCGCTGGCATCGACCGGATGCTGACCGGCCGTACCGACGGCGGCCAGATCTGGCCTTTCGGGTAGCTCCCGCGGCAGCAGCTTCCGCTCTTCGAGGGGCGCTGTGCCTTGGCCGGCACGACCGCGAGCCGCAGGACAAGGCCCTGATGCCTACCCGGAATCACATTGAGAAACTGCAAGGGCCGTGAGACAGTGCCCGCTGTAAGCTCGCTCTGACACTTGCCATGGCCGACTACTCCATCGCGCTCTTCCCCGCTGCCGGGTTCGTCTTCGGTCTTCTGACATACCGCCGGCGTCACCTGTTCGGCGAAGGTCCGCCTGACCCATGCGCCGATGCTGGGGATGGGATGCAGGGCCGATTGTTCTGGGTCGCAATCTGCACCTTCCTGTGGCCGGTCCTGATCGTGAGCGGGCTGCACGGTCTGTGGCGGGTCTACGCGTCGGCACGTCGCAACTGAATGCGGCCGAACTGTCCCCGCTGCACCTGTTGGGCGGCGTGGCAGCCGAAGCGTGAGGCCAGCGCACGGTCCGTGGCCCACGAGCACGCCACCGCGCCGCGTGCGGCCCAGTGAGGTGGCTCGATCACCCGAGTCCACCCTCGGCTGACCACCGTGCGGTTGGTTCCGGCGAAGCCCGCAATGCCGCGTGGTGCGGCCTCAACCGATGGGGCGCCCCCCGCGGCGACGGTCGGCCTTGGGCCAGGCCGATGCGCCCAGCAACTGCGTGGCTTGCAACTGCAGCGATTCGAGCAATCCGTCCAGCGCTGTCACTTCCTCATCGCTCGACCGCGCAAGTATGGCGCCGTTGATGGCCGCCACGCGCGGCAGTATGCGCGCGTGCAGTGCGTGGCCCTGCTCGGTGAGGGCGACGCGCGCCAGGCGGCGATCGTTCGCGATGACTCGTCGTTCGACCAGCCCCTTGGCCTGCAGGCCGGCCAGGGCGCGCGACGTCCGGGCCCGGTCCAGTTCGGCCCGCGTGGCCAGTTCCGACGGTTGCAGCGCGCCGGCTTCACCCAGCACGGCCAGAAGCCGCCATTCGCGCCGCGGGATTCCGAATTCGCCTTCACACACCCGCAGCGTCATCGCGCCCGCCGTCGCGTAGAGCCGCCCCAGACGGTAGATCAGGAGCTCGCCCAGCATCTGCGGGTGGCGCAGACGCTCGCGTCGATCGACAGCCACCATCGGGTTAGCCCCAGGATCAGTTGATTTGATCAATTCATTGTGCGGCCTCTAGATTCCGCCATGCAAACCGGAGATGCCCTATGAACCGCCGCCACGTGACCCTCGCTGCCGTCCTGTCCGCCACTCTCGGCGGCTTCGGAACCGCTGCGCATGCACAGGGTGACAAGCTCGTGCGCATCCTGGTGGGCTTCCCTCCCGGGGGCTCGATCGACATCGTCGCGCGCCTGCTCGCCGACAAGATGAAGGACGACCTCAAGGCCACCATCGTCGTGGAGAACCGCGCTGGCGCTGGCGGGCGCATCGTGGCCGAACAACTGAAGTCGGCGCCGGCCGACGGCAGCACGCTCATGATCACGCCGGTGGTCGTGCCCGTGCTCGCACCGTTGGTGTTCTCCAAGCTGAACTACAACGCTGCCACCGACTTCGCGCCGGTGGGCCACGTCTGCAACTTCAGCTTTGCGGTCACCGTGCCCGTCGCGCTGCCCGTGAAGACCGTGCCCGAGCTGGTGGCCTACCTGAAGGCCCACCCGGAGAAGGCCAACTTCGGTTCGCCGGCCCCTGGCAGCCTGCCCCATTTCTTCGGCGAAATGCTGAGCCGCGACGCTCATGCGGACATGGTGCACGTGGCCTACGGCGGTGGTGCCCCATTGCTCAGTGCTTTGGTGGGCAACCAGGTCAGCGCCGGCATCGACGTGGTGCTGGAGACGCTGGAGGCGCACCGCGCAGGCAAGGTCCGCATCATCGCCACGTCGGGCGAAAGGCGCAGCGCGGTGCTGCCCGATGTGCCCACGCTGAAGGAGCAGGGCTACCCGAACATGGTGGCCCAGGGGTGGTTCGCCATGTACGCGCCGGCCAAGACGCCGCCCGCGGTGGTCGAGGCCATCAACCGGGCGCTGAACAAGGCGCTCGCGCAACCGGACGTGCTGGACCGATTTGCCAAGCTCGGGCTCGAGGCCGGCGGCGGCAGCCCGGCCGACCTGGCGGCGCTTGAGCGCAGCAGCACCGCGCGCTGGGCACCGGTGGTGAAGGCGACGGGCTTCCGTGCCGACTGATCCTGCCCCGGGAGACCTGCCCGTGGACCAGCCGCACTACGTCGTCACGGGCGTGGCCTCGGGCATCGGCGCCGCGCTGGCTGCGCAACTGGTGGCGCGCGGCTGCCGCGTCACGGGCTTCGATGTCCTCCCGCTGCCAGGCGCCGCCTTCCCCTGCCACGTCCTCGACCTGGCCGACCTGGCATCGATCGAGCCGGCCATTGCCCAGGCAGCCGGCTCCTTCGACGGCTTGTGCAACAACGCCGGCGTGTCGCCCCGGCCAGGGCAGGAGGCGGCGATCCTGACGATCAACTACTTCGCCCAGCGGGCCGTCACGCGCGCGATGTTGCCCCGGCTGGCGTCGGGCGCTTCGATCGTCAACATGGCATCACGCGCAGGTGCCCGCTGGCGCGAGAACGTCGAACAGATCAAGCGGCTTGCCGCGCTGGACCCGCGTGACGTGGCATTGTTCGCGCGCGAAGAACGCATCGACGCGGTTGGCGCCTACAACCTCTCCAAGGAAGCGCTGATCGCCTGGACGCTGGCCGAGTCGGAGCGGATGACCGCGCGCGGTCTGCGCATCAACGCCGTTTGCCCCGGAGCCGTGGCCACGGGGCTGCTGTCGGACTTCGCAGCGGCCTTCGGCGAGGCGATGGCGCGCAACGTCGCCCGCGCCGGGCGCCCGGGCCAGCCGGCCGAGATCGCTGCGGTCGTGGCCTTCTTGCTGGACCCTCAGAGCAGTTGGCTGCGCGGCGCTGAAATCTCGCCCGATGGCGGCATGGGCGCCTTCGCCGCCAGCGACGCGCTCGGGCTGGCCGCGCTGCGGCTCTGAGGAGATTGCTGCATGCAGCTTCCCGTGTACGACGGCGACCTCTACGCCGACGAGGTGATCCGCGACCCCTACCCGGTGTATGCGCGTCTGCGAGCGATGGGCCCGGTGGTGTGGCTGTCGCAGCCACAGGTTTACGCGCTGCCTCGCTACGCCGAAGTCGCGAGCGTGCTGCGCCAGCCGCGACGCTTCATCAGCTCGCGAGGCGTTTCGTTGAATGAGCGCACGAACCGGCTGCTGGTCGGCAGCACGCTGAACTCCGACCCACCCGAGCACGACGCCACGCGCGGCATCACCTCGGAGCCGCTGCTGCCGGGCGCCCTGCAAGCCA
>CAIJPE010000023.1 GCA_903822435.1 uncultured beta proteobacterium
GCCCTGGTGCGGCGCGACGGCCTGCGTACGGTCCAGGCCGTGCTGGGCGACGAAACCGATGTGAGGCTGCCGGCCGGCACCGTCGATCTGGCCATCATGGTCGACGTCTATCACGAACTGGCCTACCCGCAGGAGGTCATGGCGAGCATCCTGCGCGCACTCAAGCCCGCGGGCCGCGTGGTCTTCGTCGAGTACCGCGCCGAAGACCCCCGCGTGCCGATCAAGCCCGTGCACAAGATGAGCCAGGAGCAGGTGCGCCGCGAGGCCGCCGCGGCGGGGCTCGTCTGGGAGCGAACGTTCGACAAGCTGCCTTGGCAGCACGTCATGGTGTTCCGCAAGCCGTGATCGGCCCCGTGGACCGGCCCTTGGAAGCTTCGCCCCGCCAGGCCTTGCTCTTCGCGGGCGAAGACGCGGAGCTGCCGCTGCCCGAGGGCCTGTGGCGCGGCCGCTCGTTCTTCGATTCAACGACGGTCGCCGCCCAGGCCGCCGCCATCGCGCACGCGGCACCGTTCCGGCAGATGCGGGTGCCGGGCGGGGGATTGATGTCGGTGGCCATGACCAATTGCGGCGTGGCAGGCTGGGTGGCCGACGAACACGGCTACCGCTACAGCCACACCGACCCCTTGACCGGCCAGCGCTGGCCTGCCTTGCCCGAGGCATGGCGCCACCTGGCGCACCGGGCGGCCACGGCGGCGGGCTTTGTCGGCTTCGAGCCCGACGTGTGCCTGATCAACCGCTATGCGTCGGGCGCCCGCATGGGCCTGCACCGCGACAGCGACGAGGCCGACCTGCGGCAGCCCATCGTTTCGTTCTCGCTGGGTGCGAGCGCCGAATTCCTGTGGGGCGGCCTGCATCGGCGCGACCCGGTGCGGCGTGTGCCGCTGCACGAAGGCGACGCGCTGGTGTGGGGCGGCCCGGTCCGGCTGGCCTATCACGGCGTGGCCCCTTTGCGGCCACGCGGCGGCCCGCCCGAGCGCCTGAACCTGACCTTCCGCCGGGCGCTGGCAGGCTGAGCCCTCAGGCCGCGTCGTGGAAGATGATCCCGGCGGTGTGGCGCTGGCCGCTGAGCACGGTGCCCACGCCGTGCCGCAGGTTCACACGGTAAGGCCCGCGGGTGCCCTGAACCGGCCTGTGATGGACCGCGAAGATCACCGCCTGGCCCTGCTGCAGTGGCACCACGTGGGGCCGGCTCTGCATGCGGGGCCGTTGCTCCACCAGCACGAATTCGCCGCCGGTGAAATCGCGTCCGGGTTCCGACAGCAGGAAGGCCGCCTGCAGCGGAAACACGTGCTCGCCGTACAGATCCTGGTGCAGGCAGTTGTAGTCGCCCGCGCCGTATCGCAGCAGCAGCGGCGTGGGCCGCGCCTGGCCGGCTTCGTGGCAGCGTGCCAGCATGTCGCCGAGATCGAGCGGGTACCGCGTGGACATCTCCAGCGCCTCGCTCCACTGGTTGGCCACGGGTGCCAGATGGGGATACATCGCCTGGCGCAAGGCCTGCACCGCGTCCGGCAAGGGGTAGGCAAAGTATCGGTACTCACCCCGGCCGAATCCGTGGCGGGCCATCACCACCCGGCTGCGGAAGCCCGCCTCCTGCGGGTAAAGGCCGGCCAGCGCGGCCGATTCATCCGGGCTGAGCAGCACGGGCGTGGTGGCCCAGCCCTGCTCGGTCAGGGCGGTGTGCAGGGCTGGCCAATCCAGCGCCTGCACGCGATCCGCGATCGGCATCGTCATGTCTTGCTTTCGCGCCGGAGCAGCAGCGCCTTGCGCTCGGGTCCCCATCGATAGCCCGACAGCGTGCCGTCGCTGCGGACCACCCGATGGCAAGGCACGGCCATGGCCACCGGGTTGCGGGCGCAGGCCTGGGCCACGGCCCGCATGGCGCTGGGCTGGCCGATGGCTGCAGCCACCTCGGCATAGCTGGCGGTCTGGCCGATGGGGATGCGGCGCAGCGCATCCCACACCCGCCGCTGGAAGACCGTGCCCTGGATGTCCAGGGGCAGGTCCTGCAGGTTGGCGGGGTGCTCGATATGGGACAGCACGCGCCCCATCCACTGCCTGAAGTCCGGGTCGCCGGGTTGCAACTGAGCCTTGGGGAAGCGCTGTTGCAGGCCTTCCACGAGCGCGTGGGCCGAGTCGCCGAATTCGATGGCGCACACGCCGTGTGGCGTGGCGGCCACCAGGATCACGCCCAGCGCACAGGGCTCCACGGCGTAGCGGATGGATTGCCCCTTGCCGCCCTTGCGGTAGGCCTCGGGCTTCATGCCCAGCGCCGACGGGGCGGACTCGTAGAAGCGGCTCGAGGCGTTGTAGCCCGCGTCGTACAGGGCCTGCGTGACGGTGCTTGCTTCGCCCAGGCCGGCCTGCACGCGGCGCGCCTGCACGGTCTTGAAGTAGCCCTTGGGCGTGAGGCCCGTCACCGCCTTGAAGCTGCGTTGAAAGTGATGCGGGCTCAGATGGGCGGCTCGTGCCAATTCGGCCAGGGACAGGCCCGAGGCGCTGCCCTCCAGCGCCCGGCAGGCCGCCTGAACCGCGGCCACGCGGCGGTGCTCCAGCGACACGCCGTCGGGCTGGCAGCGGCGGCAGGCCCGAAACCCCGCATCACGGGCCGCGTGTGTGGTGTCGAAGAAGGCCACGTTCTCGCGGCGGGCCGCGCGCGATGGGCAGGACGGGCGGCAATAGACGCCGGTGGTGCGCACGGCATAGACGAACTCGCCGTCGTGCTGCCGGTCGCGTTGGGTCACGGCCGTCCAGCGCGCGTCGGCCGCGGCGTCGGCGGTCGAGGGCGCGGCAGGGGCGGGCTTGCGCGCGGTGTTCTGGGTCATGGTGTGCATGTCCGGCTCCAGGTGGATCGATGGGAGCCAGTGTCGCCATCCCGGACTTCGGGCGCGTCCGGGTTCTTGCGGTCGAATTCTGCGGCGGCCGCCTTGTGGGACTCAACCGCAGTTTCTGCAGCGCTGCAAGCCCGGCCGTTGGCCAGGCGCGCCGCCCGTGCCGCTCGAGAGCCGGTAGCGGGTGGGGTGGCTCGGCAATTCCAGCGGCGGCATCGCGCGTGGGCGTGGCTCAGATCTCCGCTTGGTTCACGCGGAGGGTCAGCGCGTCGGCATGCTCACGTCGTTCGCTGTAGCGGTCCACCAGATAGGGCGCCACGTCGCGCGTCAGCAGGGTGAATTTCATCAGTTCTTCCATCACGTCCACCACCCGTTCATAGAAGGCCGAAGGCTTCATGCGGCCGGCCTCGTCGAACTGCTGGTAGGCCTTGGCCACCGAGGATTGGTTGGGGATGGTGATCATGCGCATCCAGCGCCCCAGGATGCGCATCTGGTTGACGGCATTGAAGGACTGCGAGCCCCCTGACACTTCCATCACCGCCAGCGTCTTGCCCTGCGTGGGCCGCACGGCGCCCACGCTCAGAGGGATCCAGTCGATCTGCGACTTCATGATGCCCGTCATGGCCCCGTGGCGTTCGGGTGAGGTCCACACCATGCCTTCGGCCCAGGCCGCGGCTTCGCGCAGTTCCGCCACCTTGGGGTGCGTGGCCGGCGCCCCGTCGGGCAAGGGCAGGCCGCAGGGGTCGTAGATGCGCGTCACGCCGCCCATGGCCTGCAGCAGCCGTGCGGCTTCCTGCGTCAACAGGCGGCTGTACGAGCGTTCGCGCAGCGACCCGTACAGCAGCAGGAAACGCGGCGCGTGCGTGCTCGGCGATCGGGCCGCCAGCCGGGAGCTGTCGGGGCGGTCGAACAGGGCGGGGTTCACGAAGGGCAGGTCGTGCAGCGGGGTGGTCATCGCGTGGCTCGGGCAGGCTGTGTGGTGGGGGTGTGGATCAACGGCGCGGGACGGGCGAGCCCAGGGCGGCATGCAGCCCGAGCCCTGCCGCGGCACCGGCGAACTCGGCCAGTGCGAAGCCCGCCACGCTGGCCGGCGCGATGCCCGCAAAGCTGTCGCTGAACATGCGCCCGAAGGCCGCAGCCGGGTTGGCGAAGGAGGTGGAGGCGGTAAACCAGTAAGCCGCCCCGATGTAGGCCGCCACCATGGCCGCCACACGGCCGGGCGGGGCCCGCAGGATGACCAGCAACAGGCCGGCCGTGGCCACGGCTTCGGCCACCCACTGGCCCGTGCCCGAGCGCACTTTGGTCGACCATTGCAGGATGGGCAGGTCGAACATGGCATGCGCCAGCCAGGCCCCGAGCATGGCCCCCAGCAACTGCGCCGCCACGTAGGGCAGCAGGCGTGCCCGGGGCAGTTCGCCACGCCAGGCCATCACCATGGAAACGGCGGGGTTGAAGTGCGCCCCGCTGACCGGCCCGAAGACCTCGATCAGGATGTACAGGCCGCCCACCGTGGCCAGGGTGTTGGCCATCAGGGCCAGCCCGACGTTGCCGCCGCACAGCCGCTGGGCCATGATTCCCGAGCCGATCACCACGGCCAGCAGCAGGGCCGTGCCCAGCGCCTCGCCCAGCAACTGCCGGGGCACCTCGCGCCCCACCTTCAGCTCCGGGCCAGGGCCTGCAGCCGCGCCTGCAAGTCGGCGTGGCCCAGCGTGTCCAGCGGCAATGCCAGGAGTTGCAGCATGCGGTAGCCGAGGGCCTGCCGCGTGAGGTCGAAGGCCTGGGGCTTCTGGCCTTCGGCGGCGTTGGAGGGGTCGGGGTAGCCCCAGTGCACCTTGACCGGGCTGCCTGGCCAGAAGGGGCAGGTCTCGGCCGCGGCGCTGTCGCACACGGTGATGACGATGTGCATCTCGGGCGCGCCCGGGCCGACGAATTCATCCCAGCTCTTGCTGCGGGCCGTGGACACATCCACGCCGGCCTGGCCGAGTGCCGCCAGCGCATGGGGGTTGATGCGCCCGCTGGGCGCGCTGCCGGCGCTGTAGGCCCGCACGTCCTTGCCGAGCAGGCGAGCCAGGTGGTTCAACATGCTCTCGGCCAGCACGCTGCGCGCCGAGTTGTGGGTACACAGGATCAGGACGTTGGTGGTCATGGGCGGGATGTGCGGTGGCCGGAGAAGGGGAGGTTCAGCAGCCGCAGGCGGACTGCGCCGTCACGGCGCAGTCCGCGCCCTGGCAGCAATGGGCGGTCAGGTAGCCGAGCAGCGTGTTCATGCGGTCGAAGGCCGCGCGATAGATCAGGTGCCGGCCGTCCCGCGTCTGCGTCACCAGGCCGGCGTGGCTGAGTTCCTTGAGATGGAACGACAGCGTGTTGGCGGGCAAGCCCAGCTGTTCGCACAGCACGCCGGGGGTCAGGCCTTCGGGGCCGGCCACCACCAACGCGCGGAAGGCCCGCAGCCGATGGGGCTGGGCCAGTGCGGCCAGGGCGTTGACGGCATCGTGATCTTCCATATTTCCAAGTTTATGGAAATATTGAGATTGCCGCAACCCCCATCGCCCGCCAGGGCGTCAGCCTGCAGTGCCCCCCGCCGGCGCGCGGCCGCCCCGAGCATGAAAGACGAAACCGATGCTGTTGAGCAGCAACTGCGCCGCCAGGATGGCCGTGATGCCCGTCGGGTCGTAGGCTGGCGCGACTTCCACGAGGTCGATGCCCACGATGGCGCCACCACTGCGCCGGGCCAGGCCCTGGATCAGTTCCAGCACCTCGTAGTAGAGGAAGCCGCCATGGCTGGGCGTGCCGGTGCCGGGTGCGATGGACGGGTCGAAGCCGTCGATGTCGATGGTCAGGTAGTAGGCCGGTGCCGGCGGGATCAACGCCAGCACGGCATCCGGGCCCAGGCGGCGCACGTCGCGCACGGACAGGATGCGCGAGCCCGCGGCCCGGGCGGCGTCGTAGTCGCTGCGGTTGGATGACGAGACATTGCGGATGCCCATTTGCGTCATGCCGCTGACGTGCGCCATCTCCGAGGCCCGCCGCAAGGGGTTGCCGTGGCCGTGCCGCACGCCGTGCCGTTCGTCGACGAAATCGAGGTGCGCGTCGAAGTGCACGATGTGGATGGGGCCGCGGCCTTCGAAGGCCTGCATCACGGGCGCGTGCACCGAGTGGTCGCCACCCAGCACCACCGGCATGGCGCCAGCTTGCAGGATGCGGCGCACGGCGTGCTCGATGTTGGCGTTGCTGCCCGCCATGTCGGTATGGATGATGTCGGCGTCGCCCACGTCCACGATGCGCACGGCTTCGCGCGTGAGGTACAGGGTATCGTCCTCGTGGTCGTAGGCCCCGGCATGGCCGAACGAAAACAGGGTCGAGGCCTCGCGGATGGCGCGCGGCCCGAAGCGGGCGCCCGGCCGCCATTGGGTGCCCATGTCGTTGGGCGCCCCCAGCACTGCCACGTCGGCATCGATGGCCGACCAGTCGGTGCAGGGCGGCGACTTGGCGAAGGTGCAGTGGCCCACGAAGGGCAGGTCGAGCCGGCCGCGGTCGTAGGCGTTGCCCGACATCAGGCGGCGTCCCAGACCATCACGCGGATGGGCGTGGGGTTGAAGCCGTTGCAGGGGTTGTTGACCTGCGGGCAGTTGGAGATGACGCACAGCAGGTCCATTTCGGCCAGCAGGTCGACATGGCTGCCCGGCGGCGAGATGCCGTCTTCCACCGCAAAGTCGCCGCCCGGTGCGAGGGGCACGTTCATGAAGAAGTTGACGTTGGGCACGATGTCGCGCTTGCCCATGCCATGCCGACCGAGCTCCAGCACGAAGTTCTCGCGGCAGGCATGCTGGTAGCGGGTGCTGTCGCCAAAGCGCACGGCGTTGCTTTCGCACGAGCAGCAGCCTGCCAGCGTATCGTGCCGGCCCGAGGTGTCGGCGACCACGCGGGCCATTGCACGGCCTTCGCTGGACATCAGTGCGGTGCCCGGGCCGATGTAGGCCGAGCCTTGCGTGCGCAGCGTGTCCTGCACGCTGTAGCGCTCGGCGGTATCGGGCAGGGCATAGAACAGCGCGTCCACCGCCTGCTGGCCCTCCAGGTCGATCAGCCGCAGGATCTGCCCCTTGCGGATGGCGCGCGACCAGGGCGCGCGGGCAGGCACCACGGTGTCGTACACGGCGGTTTCGGGCGACAGGCTGCGCGTCATGCCGTGGCCCCTGCAGCCAGGTGCCGCGCCGTGTAGGCGTAGGCCCGCTCGGCCTCGATGCCACTGCGCCGGCACGGGTCGTCGGCCGTGGCCGGGGGCAGGAAGCGCGCAACCGTCACGGGTTCGGGCACGGCCACCAGGGCGGGGTCCAGCGGGTGCCCGGCATTGGACAGCACCACCCACAGGTCCATCTCGGCCCGCAGGTCGACGAAGTCGCCGGGCGCACGCCGATCGGCATGCCAGGTGAAGCGGCCCTGCGCGTCCACGTCCACCGGTGCAAACAGGTTCAGGCACACCGCCACGTCGCGGCGCGACAGCCCCAGCTTGGCGGCGGCGGCCAGGAAGTTGTGTCGCGAGTGGCGCCACGCGCCCGGGCCCAGGGCCTTCGCCATCGAGGCTTCGGTGGTGGGGCCGACGATGGCGTCGTGGGCGCCACAGCTGTCCTCGATCAGGGCCAGCGCCACGCGGCCCATGTCGGTGTAGAGGATGCGCCCCTTCGAAAGCCTCACGCTCCACTGCACCTTGACCGTGTCGGCCAGGTTCAGCCGCTCCGACGGATCGGCCACGCTGAAGGCCATCATCGAGACGCAAGAGGTGCCCGAAGGCGTGCACACGCGCAGCGCCTGGCCCCGGGGCACGCGGGTCGTCCAGGACCAGCCGCCAGGGATCGTCTCGCTGTCCAGCGCCGGCGCGGGCTGAGGCTGGCCGCGCGGGGTGGGCGGGGGCAGGGCACGGGCGGTGTCGCCCTGGCCGGCGGCCCGCAGCGCGTCGTAGCGGGCACGGTGCGCCTGCTGTTCCGCCAGCGCGGTGTCGGCGTGGGAAGGGTTCACTTCAGCAACTCCTTGCGCAGCATGGCGTGCACGCCGCGGCTGACATTGACGGTCTGGGTGATGCGAAAGTCCACGGCCAGGCTGCACAGCGTGTAGGCATCGGCGCGGGACAGGCCGCGCTTCTCGCCGATGAGCACGATCATGTCGCGCAGGGCCATGGCCAGGCACTGGTCGAGGTCGGGATCCATGCCCATGGTGATGAAGTGCGTGGGCGTCTCGGCGCGCGGATAGGCCAGCCCCGTGCCTTTGTGGACGATGAACTGGAAGCGCCCTTGCAGGGCCGTCTCGATGGCGGTGGTGCAGACCTCGCCGTCGCCTTGCGCGGCATGCCCGTCTCCACATGAGAACAGCGCACCCGGCAGATGCACGGGCAGGAACAACGAACTGCCGGGGCCGAGTTCCTTGTTGTCGAGGTTGCCGCCGTGCGCCCTCGGCACGATGGTGCTGATGCGGCCCCAACGTGCCGGCGGTGCCACGCCCATCACGCCGAAGAAGGGGTGCAGCGGCAGGTCCAGGCCCCAGGGCATGCGGCCCGTCATGCGCTCGCGATCCAGCGGGATGTTCAGCAGGCGATGGGTGTCGTCGAAGTCGGCGGGCAGGGTGCCGGCCAGCGGGCGGATGACGTTGTAGCCCCAGTCCTGGCGCAACTGCACGTCCAGGATGCGCACTTCCAACGTATCACCCGGTTCGGCCCCCTTGACGTGGACCGGGCCGGTCAGGATGTGGCCGGGCAGGTTGCGCACGCTGCGGGCGTGGACGTCGTGCAGTTCGGGCGGCACGTAAAAGCCGGCGGGCGGCAGCACGTCGGGCCCGCCGCTCAGGGCGTCGATCACCACCTCGTCGCCGCTGTCCACGCGCAGCACGGGCGCCAGGTTGGGGTCGAACTGGCCCCAATGGCAGGTTTCGACGCTGGCATGCAGATGGTGGCTGCGGCTCATGGCGGGGCTTTCAGGTTGGCAAGCTCAGGGCCGCGCGGCGACCATGTCGATCTCGATGATGCCGCCCCGCGCCAACCCCGTCACGCCCACGGTCGTTCGCGCCGGGCGGCGATCGGCCGGGAAGTAGGTGGCGTACAGCGCATTCATGGCCGCGTAATCGCGGTTGAACTCGGTGAGGAAGATGCGCACGCTGACCACGTGAGACAGGTCCAGGCCCAGGCTGCCCAGCACGCGCTGCAGATTGCCCATGACCTTGGCGGTCTGCGCCTCGATGCCTTCGGGCAGGGGCAGGTCGTCGTTGTCGGCGTCCGTGGCCAGCTGGCCCGTGACGAACACGAAGCCGCCGGCCTCGACCGCGTGGCTGTAGGGCGCCACGGGGCGCGGCGCATTGGGCAGCAGATGGAAGATGGGGTGCATGGGGATGACGATAGGGGGTTGAGGGGCAGGCGATGGCGCTTCAACGGCCGCCCGTCGGGGCCGTGCCGGCATAGCGCAGCAGGAACTGTCGGGCGCGTTCGGTGGCGGGCGCCGAGAAGAAGGCCTCGGGCCCGGCGCTTTCCACCACCACGCCGTGGTCCAGGAAGATCACGCGGCTGGCGGCTTCGCGCGCAAAGGCCATCTCGTGCGTGACCACCACCATGGTCATGCCGGCGGCGGCGAGGTCGCGCATGACGGCCAGCACCTCGCCCACCAGTTCGGGATCCAGTGCGCTGGTCGGTTCGTCGAAGAGCATCAGCGCCGGTTTCATGGCCAGGGCCCGGGCGATGCCCACGCGCTGCTTCTGCCCGCCTGACAGCCGCGCCGGATAGGCGTCGCGCTTGTCGTACAGGCCCACGCGGCGCAGCAGGGCTTCGGCCTCGGCGCGAACCTCGTCCTTGGGCCGGCGTTGCACATGCACCGGCGCTTCCATCACGTTGTGCAGCACGCTCAGGTGCGGCCACAGCGCGAAGTGCTGGAAAACCATCCCGATGCGGGTGCGCATCAGGGCCAGCTCGCGGTCGCCCATGACCACGCCGCCGCTGCTGATGCCCACCGGCTCGTCGTCCAGGTGGATGCGGCCGCTGTCGGGGCGTTCGAGCCAGTTGATGCAACGCAACAGGGTGGATTTGCCAGAACCGCTGGGGCCCAGCAGGCACACGGTCTCGCCCCGCGCCACGTTGAAGTCGATCTGGTTGAGCACCTGCAGCTTGCCGAAGCTCTTGCACAGGCCCGAGACGGCCAGCACATTGGCAGCCTCGGCAGCGGCGGCCGCAGGGGGCGCAAGGGGAGTCATCATGTTCATCGGCGGGCCTCGGCCATGCGGCCCACGGTGGCCACCCCGGCTTCCACCACCAGGCACAGCGCCCAGTACAACATCACCGCGGTGATGAAGGCGGCGAAGGGCACGTAGTGGCGTGACTGGATGGAGCTGGCGGCGTGGGTGAGCTCCGGCAGGGCGATGATGGTGAGGAAGGCGCTGTCCTTGATCACCTGGATCAGCTGGTTGCCCACGACCGGCGCCGAAGCCAGGGCCAGCGGCGGCAGCACGATGCGGCGGAACAGCAGCAATCCACTGTAGCCGAAGGCATGGCCGGCCTCGATGGGCGCCGGTGGCTGGGAGGCCCAGGCGCCGCGCAGGATCTCGCCCATGTAGGCGGTGTGATAGACGATGAGCGCCGCCAGGCCCGCGGACCAGTTGTCCAGCCGGATGCCCAGCGACGGCAGGCCGTAGTAGACGATGTAGGCAAAGAGCAGGAAGGGTGTGCAGCGTGCCGCGTCCACGAAGAAGCGGGCCGGCGCCCGTATGGCCTTGGCCTTGTGCACCAGCAGGGGCGTGAGCAGGGCCCCCAGCAGCAGCGCGCAGGCCGCCGAAAGCACCGACAACACGACAGTGTTGCCCAGGCCCGAGAGCATCAGGTTGCGCTCGCCCCAGACGATGCCGAAGCCGTCGATCATGCGGCCACCTGCCGGCGTTCGACCCAGCGCTGCGCGCTGACCAGCGCGTAGACGATGGGCACGTAGATCGCCAGGGCCACGAAGAAGGGCGGCAGCGGCTCATAGGTCTCCGCCCCCACCCGCACCGCGGCGCGGGTGATGTCCACCACACCCACCACGGCCAGCACCGGCGTGACCTTGATCAGCAGCGACATCTCGTTGATCAGCGCGGGCAGGCTGCTGCGCGCGATCTGCGGCAGCACGATGCGGCGCAAGCGCATGCCACGGCGCATGCCCACCGACTGGGCGGCTTCGATCTGTTCCTTGGGGAAGTCCATCAGGGCAGC
>CAIJPE010000024.1 GCA_903822435.1 uncultured beta proteobacterium
GCAGGACGGACCTCGCCTTGGCCGGCTGCTGGATCAGGCCCGTGGTGCCCCGGACACGGTTTGACTGTGCTTTGTCTCGCCGCCTCGCGGAACAGTTGCTGGCTGCGCCGGCTGGTTTGCAAGAGGGCGACGCCGGTGAGTTCGAGCAGCGTCACCCGCAGGAAGCAGACCAACTCGATCAGTTGGCGCGTTGGCTTGATCTCCCGCGTCTTCACGGGGCGCCTGGCCTGGACCTGACGGGCATAGGCCTGCTGCTTGGCCAACGACACGGCACTCAGGTTCCAGTCATGGGCACCGAGCTCCTTGAGGTAGCGGACCTTGTCGATGGTCTCTGCGAGAGTGCTGGGACCGTGACGCTTGGAGGGGACCTTGAGCCACTCCAGGCACGTCGTGTCGGTGCCCGGCCGAGCGCTGTATGCAGCGTCGATCACTTTCTGCGCCACTGCCGGTGGAACGGCGGCACTCACTGCACTGAGGATCTGCGCCTCCACCGCCGCAAATGCGTCACGAGCCCAGTCCTGCAGGCGGCGCGCTCCTGGGATCAGGATGCGCCGCGTGAACAGCCAGTGGCTAGCCGACTGGACCAGGTCATCGGCTTGGGAGGCGTCGGCTGCTTGGGCCAGCAGGGCCGCGGTCAGCGCGGCTTCGTCGACGAGTTCAAGCTCGCGCAGGCCCAAATAGTTTTTGGCCCAGAGCTGATGCTTGGAAAGGGTCTGCCGGCGCTTGTAGATCGACCGCAGGCTGGCGATGGACGGCGGCGACACGGCCAAGACCTGGGCGGTGTGACGCACGAGGTTTCGGGGCAGCACGTTGAAACCGTCGAGCGGTCGACCTGCCACGCGCATGAACATGAGCATCAGCGCGGCGGGTAGGCGGTGGTCGCTGCGGAACTGCTCCCGGATGGCAGCCACGTCCGCCGACGTGAGCGTGAAGAACTGCTCCCGGTCGAACTCACTCAGGCGAGGCGGCAAGGCCTCCTGGCCGACGAAGCGCAGGGCGAAGGCGGGCATGGGGTTGGGCAGCGGCAGGTGGGCGGTCAATGTACCGCCGCGGCTTCCGTCAACCCAACTGAGTGATCAACTTGCGGGGGTGGCGACCCGCGGGAACCTGCATGGATGTTGGGCTTCAGGCGAAAGCGCACCAATCTGCACGAAAAGTACGACTACCCCGTGGACGCCTTTCTCACGTACGCGATCAGACCCGCTGGGTCGGCCGCTTCGGTCACCCTGTAGCCCATCTTCTGCCCTGGAATCAGGCGTTCCGAATCGGTCAGCCACACATCCAGGGTCTTCGCCGACCAGACCACCTTCGACGCCTTCAGGGCGGGAGCGTACCCTCGCGGGGCGTCGCGCCCCTGAGCTTTAGCACCTTCTGCCCGGGGCGCGGTCGGAAGGCGATGCGATACGTGAGGGCCGCGGTCTGTAACGGCCGCAACGTGCGTGCCTCGTCTGCGTCGGCGTCGGGCTCGGCCAGGGTTTTCATGACGGGCTGCATCACCTGGGTTTCGTGCGCCAGGCCGCCATCGGCTCGCCCTTCGGACTGCACTTCCAGGGCCTGGGCAATTTCCTGACCGACGCGCGCACCCACCGCGGGAGCAGCGGCGCGCCGGTGGTGATCCGCGAGGCCACGGGAGACTCCGCACCTGCCGTGGAAGCTGCTGGGCGTGCATTCGGCTCGCATGGACGTCGGCACGCGCGACCTGCAAGTCGACGAGACCCGGGGGCTGAACTGCGCCTGGTATGCCGACATCGTGCTGACCTTGACCAAGGAAGCCGAGCCGGCCGTGGACACCCACAGGCCCCGCAGGCTGAGGACCTCTGCCTTAAAACCACCAGGGGCGAAGCCGCTGCCTCAAGGCGCGGGTCTGTGGCCGCGGCGCGCTGCCCAGCAGGTGGTCCCACAGCGGCACACTTACGCCATAGCAGGAAAGCTCGGGCGCGAGGCCGCTGCGGTGGGCATGCAGCGCGCGGTGGTGAATGGCGTGCCAGCGCTTCAAGGACTTGAGCCAGGCCGAATCGGCACGCCAGTGGTGGACTGCGTGATGGCTGAAGGCGTAGATCTGAAAGCCTGCCAGCACGCCCAGCGAGAAGGCGCAGGCCTGCCAGAAATCGCCCAGCCACCACACCGGCAGAAAGACGACGACAACGAATGCCGGTAGGGTCAGCACCGTGGGCGTCGCGATCAGCGCCATCGGGCGGTGGTGGTGCTCGGCATGCCAGCGGGAAAAGGGCGCCACGCCATGCAGCACCCAGCGGTGTAAGGCGTATTCGGCCAGGGTCCAAAACACCAGGCCTAGCACCATGAAGCCCAGCAGGTGCAGGCCACGGCCCGGCGGGCCCTGCCAGCCCAGCAACGCGGCCAGGCCCGCCGCAACACCCAGGTAAACGGCGAAATCCGCCCAATAGGCCCAGGGGCCGTGTTCAAGTTTCAGTGTCGTCATGCCGGTTCATCATCATGATCCGAACATACCACCCCGATATGAACCCTTGAAGGCGCCGGGTCGTCGCGTCGCCGTTAGTGTTTCGGGCCCCGGCGCGTCCGTTCAGGCGCGGTCAACGGCGTAGCGATGCGAGACCGGCATGAAACGGTCGGCTCCGCGCCGCAGATCGCGAATGTGCTCGCGATGGTCGGCATGGCCTGAGCACTGGGTCAGCAAATTGACCCCTTCGATGGCCGCTTGCCCGCATTGCTTGTACAGGCCCGCCAGCAAGGTCCAGCCGCCGGTGACCGCGAACACCAAAGGAGTCGCTTCCGATGCCGTATGCCTAGGCTGACGTGGAGCACAGGACCCGCCTTCATCCCTCAGGCATCGCTGCCCACGGCCCTGCAGGACACGACGAACAACGTCTACGCGACCGATTACGAGGTCAATGTCGGCAACTTCGATGCGCAGTACCCTCTCACGGGGCGTCAGCTGCAGGCGACGTACTTCACGCCGTTCTACATGCATGGCGCGATGGGCGCCGGCGCGGCCACGGCAGATGTGCGCGCGACCTCAGCCACGGTCTACTCGGGCACCCAAGGGCCCTACCCGTTGCGCGCTGCACTCGTCCCCTTGCTGGGATTGCCGTACGCCAACATTCGCGTGGTCTACGTCGAGTCGGCGGGCTGCTATGGGCACAACAGCGCTGACGATGTGGCCGCCGAGGCCGCATTGATTTCGAAGCTCTGCGGCAAGCCCGTGCGGCTCCAGTGGACTCGCGTCGAAGAGCACCGGTGGGAACCGTTGAGCTCGGCCATGGTTCACCTCATGCGAGGGGGCGTGACTGGAAGCACCGTCGTGGCCTGGGAGCATCGGGTCTTCAGTGCCAGCCACAACGCCAGGCCGAATGGGGCCTCCCTTTCCGGAGGTGCCGGCTCGGAGGGCAATCTGCTGCCGGCCCAGATGGCCATCGGGTCGCTGCCGGCCGACGCCCCGGCTTTGGGGGCCAACACGGCGACTCGCAATGCACCGGTCATCTACACCTTCGCCAACAACCGCCTGCAACGCAACTTTGTCAAGAGCTTCAATCTGCAGACAGGTACCCGCAAGGCTGCTGCGCCCTTGAACTGGGTATTGCCGCGCACGACGGCCTTGCGCAGCCTGGGCGGCTTTTCCAACAGTTTTGCGAACGAGTCCTTCATGGACGAGCTGGCGGCGGCGGCGGGCACCAACCCGGTGGCCTTCCGCATCGCGCACCTCAACCCAGCCACGGACCAGCGTGGCATCGACATCATCAACGCAGCGTGGTCCCAGGCCAGCGCGCAGCCGCTGCCGGTGGCCCCGGCGGGCTACAGCGCGGGCCGCGGTATCGCGTTCCAGAGATACGAAGTGGTAGAGACCTACGTGGCCGTGGTGGTTGACCTGCTGGTAAACCTGAGCACGGGCGCTCTGTCGATCAAGCGCGTGGTGGTGGCCCACGATTGCGGGCAGATCGTCAACCCGGACGGCCTGACCAACCAGATCGAAGGCAACGTCCTCCAAGGGATCAGCCGCACTCTCAAGGAACAGGTGGACTACACCGCCGACCGGATCTCGAACAACGCCTGGACAGACTATGCCGCGTTTGGGCAGATTGCCTAACCGAAGGCTTCAATCATTTCGTTACCTCCATAGTTGCTCCGGTTGCTTCCGGCTGGAGCGGTTGCCGGGTGGGGTTTGCACCCACTGGAAAAGCGCCGCCTTTTCACGGCGCACGCCGGGAGGGTGAGTAGCCGCGGTGGCCAGGAAGCTGCCAGCCAACGGCCTGCGCCGCCCCGTCAATAAGTTGATGGAGGACAAGGAACCTGGCGCCGCACGAGCGCATCTTTTCCGCCCCTCAACTCGATGGGAGA
>CAIJPE010000025.1 GCA_903822435.1 uncultured beta proteobacterium
CAGATCTGCCAGCGCCTGGACGGCCTGCCGCTGGCACTGGAGCTTGCCGCTTCCCGCATCCCGCTGCTGGGGCTGCATGGCCTCCTGGCCAGCCTGGACGAACGCCTGCAAGCCCTGGTTCAACCGAGCTCGGCCCCCGGCAGCCGACAAGCCCGCCACCAGAGCCTTCGGAACGTGCTGGAGTGGAGCTATGGCCTGCTGGATCCCGAAGAGAAGGCCGTGCTGCGGGTGCTCGGTGTCATCGCCGGCCCCTTCGACCTGGCCACCGCGGAGGCGGTCGCGGGCCACGCAGTGCCCGGCCACTGGCGTTTCGTCGACTGCTTCGAGGGCCTGGTGCGCAAGAGCCTCGTCGCCCGCGAACCCACGGGCGGGCAGCCTGCCTGGCGGCTGCTGGAATCCACGCGCATCTTCGCGCTCGCGCAGTTGCAGCAGTGCGGCGAAAGCGAAGCCTCGCGCAAGCGCCATGCCGAATGCTTCGCCTCCCTGTTCGAAGGACTGGATGACGCCTGGCTGGCCGGCCGGCAGCCCGAGGCGGAAATCGACGCCGCTGCCGGGCGCGCCATGGACAACCTCCGTTCGGCCCTGGACTGGGCCCGCAGGCCGGGCGGCGACACGCTCTTGGCGGCACGGTTGCTGGCGCATGGCGCGCGCGCGCTGTACACGGCCGGGCTGGCGGCCATCGCCCAACCCTGGCATGACACGGTCTGCGCCCGCCTGTCCAAGAACCTGCCGCCGGCGATCGAAGCGCGACTGCGCCTGGGTTGGTCCTATGCAACACCCGCAGGCTTGATGGACATCGCAGTGCGGCAAGCTTCGATGGCCAGTGCGGCCGACTGGTTCGAACAGCAAGGTGACCGTTTGCGTCACCTGCTGGCGCTGGTGATGCTGGCGCGGCTGGCCGGCCAGGCGCGCGAAGCCGGGCGCGCACAGGCCTTCATCGAGGCCGCGGCCCGCCTTGAAAGGGCCGACGACCCGGTGCGGCTTCGCGGCCTGCGCCGCGCGCAGCAACTCATCCTGGCCGTCTATCGCGACACGGGCCAAGCCCCCGCCGAAGCCGAATTGCAGGAGTTGCTGGAAGACTACGACGCTGCAGGCGATTCGCAATGTCGCACGGCCACCTTGATCCGCATCGCGATGGCCGAGCGGCTCTTGCTCGCCGGCGACCCCGAGGGCGCGCGCGACAGGCTGCGGCAGCTGTGCAGCCGTGTTCCCGATGGATCGTTGGGCCGCGGCGCCGGGGCCTTCGCGCCGCTCGATACCCTGGCCATGGCCGAGATCGCCTGCGGCGAACTCGACGCGGCCCGCGAGTCGCTGCGGCAGTCGCTGGATGCCGCACGCAGCATGCACACATGGGCTGAAGTGGCCACGGTGCTGGCCTGGTTCCTGGCGGCGCAGGGTCGCCAAAGGGCCGCCGCGGAACTGGTGGGTGCGGCGCTTGCCTATGTGCAAGCGCGCGGCCGCATGCTCGATCACTAGGCGCACTCGCCAGCGAGCGTGCGATGGACCTGGTGCGGGCCGGCGCATCGGATGCCGACGCCAACCGCTGGCTGCAGGCCGGCGTCAGCGGCGGCGCAGGCACGCTCGCGCGTTGCCTGGCCACGGCCGACCCGCGCTTCATGCCTTGACCGACCGGATGGTGCTGGCGAAGCACCCGTGCAAGCGCTCGGGCTCCTCCAGGCGGCGCACGGCCTGGGCTGCGGCAGCCGCCGGACAAGCCCATTGGCAGCCCGTCGGTGGTCCAGGATCTGCTGTCGCGTGAGCCCGAAGGGACGACTTGCTTCCATGGCGGCCATGGTCCCCCGAGGACCCGGCTGTTCAACCCAACGCGGTCTCGGCCTACGTGCGAACAAGTTGACCGCCGATGACGCAGGGCCGCGCGGCTGCCGAGAATGATGCGTTGGCGCTGGCCGGCCGCACAGGCAGTTGCCAGGGTGATATTCGACGCTTGCTTCGGGGTCACCGGATGGACCTGAAATCGACGAAAGCTGCCTTGTCGGCGCTGGCGCTGGCGCTGTGGCTGTGGGGC
>CAIJPE010000026.1 GCA_903822435.1 uncultured beta proteobacterium
ACCTGCGCTACCGCAGCCGGATCAAGGTGCCGGTGCCGACCAGCAAGGCCGTCATGTTCTGCCTGATGGACGTATCGGGCTCGATGGACGAAGGACGCAAGGAGCTCAGCAAGCGCTTCTTCATCCTGCTGTACCTGTTCCTGACCCGCCACTACGAAAAGATCGAACTCGTCTTCATCCGCCACCACACCCAGGCGCAGGAGGTCGACGAGCAGAACTTCTTCCATGCCCGCGAGACGGGCGGCACGGTGGTCAGCAGCGCGCTGGTGCTGATGGAAGAAATCATCAAGGCACGCTACAACCCGAGCGAGTGGAACATCTACGGCGCCCAGGCCAGCGACGGCGACAACTGGCACCACGACAGCGGACGCTGCCGCGAACTCCTCAGCGACAAGCTGCTGCCCCTGGTGCGCTACTTTGCGTATGTCCAGGTGGCCGAGGAAGAGCAGAACCTCTGGGATGAATACACGCACATCATGGATGCGCACAAGCACTTCGCCATGCGCAAGGCCACCGAGGCCTCGCAGATCTACCCGGTGTTCCGCGATCTGTTCAAGAAAGAGGGAGCCAAGGCCGCATGAAAGCCAAACCGCTGGCACTGGAACAACCGCTGCCCCTGCCGGAGCGTCCGAGCGAGCATTTGCCCGCGCCCTCCGACTGGTCCTTCGACCTGATCGAGACCTACCACCGCACCATCCGCGCCACGGCCGAACGCTTCGGGCTGGACACCTACCCCAACCAGCTCGAGATCATCACGGCCGAGCAGATGATGGACGCCTACGCCAGCGCCGGCATGCCCGTGAACTACCGGCACTGGAGCTACGGCAAGGAGTTCATCGCCACCGAGAAGAACTACAAGCGCGGGCACATGGGCCTGGCCTACGAGATCGTCATCAACAGCAACCCCTGCATCAGCTACCTGATGGAGGAGAACACGCTGGCGATGCAGGCCCTGGTGATTGCCCATGCGGCCTACGGCCACAACAGCTTCTTCAAGGGGAACTACCTCTTTCGCATGTGGACGGATGCGGCATCGATCATCGACTACCTCGTCTACGCCAAGAACTACGTCAGCGCCTGCGAAGAAAAGCACGGGCTGGACGCTGTGGAGTCGTTCATCGACAGCTGTCACGCGCTGTCCAACCATGGCGTGGACCGCTACCGCCGCCCCAGCCGAAAGAGCCTGGCGCAGGAGCTCTCCGAGCGCATCGACCGCGAGGCCTATGCCCAGCGCCAGGTCAACGACCTGTGGCGCACGCTGCCGCGCCGCGCTGAAAAGGAAGGCCAGGCGCCCGAGGCCAAGCGCTTCCCCGAAGAGCCGCAGGAAAACCTGCTGTACTTCATCGAGAAGAACGCCCCGCTGCTGGAGCCCTGGCAGCGCGAGATCGTGCGCATCGTGCGCAAGGTGGCGCAGTACTTCTACCCGCAGCGCCAGACGCAGGTCATGAACGAGGGCTGGGCCACCTTCTGGCACCACAAGCTGCTCAACACGATGTACGACGACGGTTTCCTGACCGACGGCGTGATGATCGAGTGGCTCACCTCGCACACCAACGTCATCTACCAGCCGCCGGTGGGCCATCGCGCTTACAGCGGGATCAACCCCTATGCGCTGGGCTTTGCGATGTACACCGACATCCAGCGCATCTGCGAGAAGCCCACGGACGAAGACCGCGCCTGGTTCCCCGAGATCGCCGGCAAGCCCTGGCTGCCGGTGCTCGACCATGCCATGCGCAACTTCAAGGACGAGAGCTTCATCGGCCAGTACCTGAGCCCCAAGCTGATGCGCGAGTTGCGCCTGTTCGCCATCAGCGACGACGAGAAGCGCTCCGAGCTCGAGGTCAGCGCGATCCACGACGAGGCCGGCTACAAGCGTGTGCGTGAGGCGCTGAGCCGCCAGTACGACCTGGGCTCGCGCGAGCCCAATATCCAGGTCTGGAACGTGAACCTGCGGGGCGACCGCTCGCTCACGCTGCGGCACTTCCAGCACAACGACCGGCCGCTGCATGAAAGCGGCCAGGAAGTGCTCAAGCACGTGGCCCGTCTGTGGGGCTTCGGCGTGCACCTGGAAAGCGCGAACGCCAAGGGCGACGTGACCAAGCGCTGGACCGTGCCGGCGCCGACGAATTGAGCCCCCAAGCTCGCTGCGGCGGGAAGCTTGGTCCGGCCGCAGCGCCTCAGCTGTCTACCTTCACGTTGCCGTCTTTCACGACACGGGCCCATTTCACCTGCTCGCTGGCGATGAACTGGGCGAACTTCTCGCGCGTGCCACCGCCGTCCTCGGCACCGTAGGTGTCCAGCCGTTCCTGCACGTCGGGCATCGCCAGCACGGCATTCACGTCGCGGTTGATCTTGTCGGCGATGGCCGCCGGCAGCTTGCCCGGGCCGGCCAGGCCGTACCAGGTGGTGGCTTCGAAACCCTCGAAGCCCTGCTCCTGCATGGTGGGCACGTTGGGATGGCCCTTGGCTCGCTTGGCGCGGGTCTGCGCGATGGCCACCACCTTGCCGCTCTTGACGTGCGGCGTGGCTGCCGTCATGGTCTCGAAGCAATACTGGATCTGCCCGCCCATCAGGTCGGTGAGCAGCGGGCCGCTGCCCTTGTAGGGGATGTGCAGTGCATCGACCTTGGCCTGCAGCTTGAACATTTCCAGTGCCAGGTGCTGCGCCGAGCCTGGGCCGGCCGACCCGAAGGCGATCTTGCCGGGCTCGGCCTTGCACAGCGCCACCACGTCCTTCACGCTCTTGTTGGGCGCGCCGGGGTGGGCGATCAGCAGGTTGGGCGTGACCCCCACCAGCACGATGGGCACGAAGTCGCGCTCGACGTTGTAGCGCAGCTTGCCCGGCTGCAACGCGGGGCCCAGGGCATGGCTGTTGATGTGCGCCATGAGCAGCGTGGCGCCGTCGCTGGGCTGCTGGGCCACGTACTCGGCGGCCAGCAGGCCGGCGGCGCCGGCCTTGTTTTCGACGTTGACTTGCTGCCCCCACATCGTCGTGAGCTTCTGGCCCAACACGCGGGCCAGCGCATCGGTGCCGCCACCGGGCGGAAAGCCCACGATGATCCGCACCGGCCCGTTGGGCCAGCTGCCCTGGGCCCAGGCCGCCGGGGCGGCCAGGCTGGCCGCGGCGGCCTGGATGAGTTGTCGGCGCTGCATGGCGTGTCTCCCTCGTTCGGGTGTTGGGGGGGCGGCGGCTCAGGCCGCGGCGGGCTGCGCCGCAGGGTGCGACGAATAATGGTCCATGGCCGCGTGCACGCCACTGCCGGCCAGCTTCACGCCCGAGAGCTTGAATCCCATCTCGCAGCCGGCCAGCGTGGCCAGCAAGGTGAGGTCGTTGCTGTCGCCCAGGTGACCGATGCGGAACATCCGCCCCTTGATCTTGCCCAGCCCCGTGCCCAGCGAAAGGTCGAAGCGCGTGTGGATGAGCTTGCGCAGGGCGTCGGCGTCCAGGCCCACGGGCGTGATGACGCCGGTGAGGACCGGCGAATACACGGTCGGGTCGGCGCACTGGATGGGCAGCCCCCAGGCCTGCACCGCGGCGCGTACGCCAGCCGCCCAGCGCTGGTGGCGGGCGAAGACCACATCCAGCCCGGGCTCCAGCAGCATCTGCAGGGCCTCGTGCAGGCCGTACAGCAGATTGGTGCTGGGTGTGTAGGGCCAGTA
>CAIJPE010000027.1 GCA_903822435.1 uncultured beta proteobacterium
CCGGCGCCGCCTTTCAGCAACGCCGGTTTTTCTTGTCTTCCAGAAGCGAGGCTTAGCCCGCTTTCTGCATTTCTTCGCCCGTAGCCTGATCGATGGACTTCATCGACAGCTTGACTTTGCCGCGATCATCCATGCCCAGAACCTTGACGCGCACTTCGTCGCCGACCTTCAGGAAGTCGGAAACGCGTTCGATGCGCTGTGGCTTGATTTCAGAGATGTGAACCAAACCGTCCTTTGTGCCAAGGAAGTTCACGAAAGCGCCGAAATCAACGATCTTGACGACTTTGCCGACATAAACCGCGCCGACTTCTGCATCTGGCCGTCCACCGTCTGCGCGAAGATGCGTGCCAGGGCGTCGGTGTCGTCGCGGGCGAAGAGGCCGTCCCAGTCGCTGCCCCAGATCAGCTTGATCACATTCCAGCCTGCCCCGGCGAAGAGCCTTTCCAGCTCGTCGATGATGCGGCCGTTGCCGCGCACGGGGCCGTCCAGGCGCTGCAGGTTGCAGTTGACCACCCACACCAGGTTGTCGAGCTTCTCGCGCGCGGCCAGGGTCAGGGCGCTCATGGACTCGGGCTCGTCCATCTCGCCATCGCCGAAGACGCCCCAGACGGTGCGGCCTTCACAGTCCTGCAGACGCCGGTGGCTCAGGTAGCGCATGAAGCGCGCGTGGTAGATGGAGCTGATCGGTCCGATGCCCATCGAACCGGTGGGGAACTGCCAGAAGTCGGGCATCAGGAATGGATGCGGATAGCTGCTCAGGCCGCGGGCGCCCTGGCCGGTGGTGAAAGCCGGTGCGCTGAGCTCCTGGCGGTAGTGCAGCAGGTCAGCCTCGGTCAGCCGGCCCTCGAGAAAGGCCCGCGCGTACACCCCCGGCGCACTGTGCGGCTGGAAGAACACGAGGTCGCCGCCATGGGTGCCGTTGCGGGCGTGGAAGAAGTGGTTGAAGCCGGTCTCGAAGAGATCGGCCGCGCTTGCGTAGCTGGCGATGTGGCCGCCCAGCTCGCCGTAGCTGGCGTTGGCCCGCACGACCATGGCCAGGGCATTCCAGCGCATGAGCGAAGCGAGCCGCTCCTCGATGGCCAGGTCGCCCGGAAACGGCGCCTGGGTCTCCACGGCGATGGAGTTGACGTAGGGCGTGCACAGCTCGGGCGACCAGCCCACGCGCTGGCGGCGCGCCAGCCGGGCCAGTTCATCGAGCATGAAGCGCGCGCGCTCGGGGCCCTGCGTGGCCAGCAGGGCCTGGTAGGCCTCGCGCCATTCGGCGGTCTCGGTGGGGTCGGTGTCGTGCATCGCGCGTTCCTGGTCTGGCCCTCGATGGTAGGGCGGCGGTCGAAGCCGCGCTGGCCGCATAAGCAAGCGCGATTTGCTTCGTTGAGGCCGCAGGGGCTGCTGCTTACGCTTCGATGCATCCCGTCCTGCCCACCCCGAAAGCCCCGCCATGTCCACCGTCCTCGAAGCGCCGGCCGCAGCCGGCACGCAAGCGTTTGCGCCGGCCTCTGTCTCGCCGCCCGAAGCCTGGGCCCTGGTGAGCCGCGGCGATGCCCTGCTCGTCGATGTGCGCACGCCCGAAGAGCTGAAGTTCGTGGGCCATGTGCCGGGCAGCCTGAATGTGCCCTGGGCCACGGGTACCAGCTTGACGCGCAACCCGCGCTTCGTGCGTGAGCTGGAGTCGCGGGTACCCGACAAGAACCGTCGGGTGCTGCTGCTGTGCCGCAGCGGCAAGCGTTCGGCGCTGGCCCTGGAGGCGGCGCAGAAAGCCGGCTACACGCAGGCATCGAACATCAGCGAAGGCTTCGAGGGCGAACTCGACGCCCAGGGCCAGCGCGGCCATCTCGGTGGCTGGCGCTCGCACGCGCTGCCTTGGTCCCAAGACTGAGCCGAGGCGCGCACCATGTCGAAGATCTACGCTGACAACTCACTGTCGATCGGCCGCACGCCGCTGATCCAGCTCCACCGCGTCACCGATGGCGCGGCGGCCACGGTGCTGGCCAAGATCGAGGGCCGCAACCCGGCCTACTCGGTCAAGTGCCGCATCGGTGCGGCCATGATCTGGGACGCCGAGCAGCGCGGCCTGCTGGGCCCCGGCAAGGAACTGGTGGAGCCCACCAGCGGCAACACCGGCATCGCGCTGGCCTTCGTGGCCGCGGCACGGGGCATCCCCATCACGCTGACGATGCCCGAGACCATGAGCCTGGAGCGCCGCAAGCTGCTGCTGGCCTACGGCGCCAAGCTCGTGCTGACCGAGGGCGCCCGCGGCATGGCCGGCGCCATCGCCAAGGCCGAAGAGATTGCGGCATCCGACCCCCGCTATGTGCTGCTGCAGCAGTTCAAGAACCCGGCCAACCCCGCCATCCACGAAACCACCACCGGCCCCGAGATCTGGGAAGACACCGATGGTGAGATCGACATCTTCGTGGCGGGCGTGGGCACTGGCGGCACCATCACCGGCGTCTCGCGCTACATCAAGCACACGCGGGGCAAGGCCATCACCTCGGTGGCCGTGGAGCCCACGGCCAGCCCGGTGCTCACCCAGCAGCGCAACGGCGAGCCGCTCAAGCCCGGGCCGCACAAGATCCAGGGCATCGGCGCGGGCTTCGTGCCCGGGGTGCTGGACCTCTCGCTGGTCGACGCCATCGAGCAGGTCAGCAACGAAGAGGCGGTGCACACCGCCCGGCGTCTGGCGCGTGAGGAAGGCATCCTGGCCGGCATCTCCTGCGGGGCGGCGCTGGCTGCGGCCTTGCGATGGGCGCACAAGCCCGAGAGCGCGGGCAAGACCATCGTGGTGGTGCTGCCCGATTCGGGCGAGCGCTACCTGAGTTCCGTCTTGTTCGAGGGCGTGTTCGACGCCACCGGCCTGCCGCCCACGCCCGCCGTGGCCCAGGCAGCCTGAGGTGGGCACCCCCACGGAAACCGCGGCATCGACCGCGGCCGAACCCCTGCGCGTGCCCGGGCGCCGCCTGGATCTCGACGGTGTGGTGGCCGGCCTGCGCGCCGCCCGTGAACGGTGGCGCGACCAGCAGCAGCGCCCGCGCGAAGCCGGTGGCCGCGAGCTGCCCTCGCGCCAGGCGCTGTCCGACATCGTCGAAGGCCTGCGCGGCGCCTTGTTCCCCATGCGGCTCGGCCCGCCCGAGCTGCGCCAGGAGAGCGAGGACTACTACGTTGGCCATACCCTGGACAGCGTGATCACGGCCCTGCGCGCCCAGGTGCGCCTGGAGCTGCGCCATGGCGCGCGCAGCAGCGGCTTGCCCACGCTGGATGCCGATGCCCGGGCCCTGGCCATCGTGCACGACTTCGCCCTCGCGCTGCCCCGCATCCGCACGCTGCTGGACAGCGACGTGCTGGCTGCCTTCCATGGCGACCCCGCCGCGCACAGCGTGGACGAGGTGCTCCTGTGCTACCCCGGCATCCGCGCCACCATCAGCCACCGCATCGCCCACCAGCTGTACAGCCAGGGCCTGCCCCTGGTGGCCCGGGTGGTGGCCGAACTGGCGCACGGCGAGACCGGCATCGACATCCATCCCGGCGCGCGCATCGGCCCGGGCTTCTTCATCGACCACGGCACGGGTGTCGTCATCGGCGAGACGGCCGTGATCGGCAGCAACGTGCGCCTGTACCAGGCCGTGACGCTGGGCGCCAAGCGCTTTGCCACCGACGCCGACGGGCACCTGCAAAAGGGGGGCGCGCGCCACCCGGTGCTGGAAGACGACGTGGTGATCTATGCCGGCGCCACGATCCTCGGCCGCGTGACCATCGGCCGTGGCTCGACCATCGGCGGCAACGTGTGGCTGACGCGCAGCGTGCCGCCCGGCAGCCAGATCACCCAGGCCAGCACGCTCGACACCGCCCCCTGAAGACCCCCACCCCCGAGAGACCCATCCATGTCCGACCACACCCCGCAACTGGCCCTTGGCGACAACGCGGCACGCCAGCTGGCCAATGCCACCAAGACCACCCCGACCCTGTCCACCATCAGCCCCCGTTGGCTGACCCACCTGCTGCAATGGGTGCCGGTGGAGGCCGGCATCTACCGCCTGAACAAGGTGAAGAACCCGCAGGACGTGCAGGTGCTGTGCTCGCAGCGCGACGAGTCCGAGCTGCCCACCACCTTCGTCGACTACGAAGACAAGCCGCGCGAGTACTTCCTGAATTCGGTCAGCACCGTGCTGGACGTGCACACCCGCATCAGCGACCTCTACAGCAGCCCGCACGACCAGATCAAGGAACAGCTGCGCCTGACCATCGAGACGATCAAGGAGAAGCAGGAAGGCGAGCTGATCAACAACGCCGACTACGGCCTGCTGGCCAGCGTCGCCGACAGCCAGCGCATCAGCACGCTCACCGGCGCGCCCACGCCCGACGACCTGGACGATCTGCTGGCCAAGGTGTGGAAGGAGCCGGCCTTCTTCCTGACCCACCCGCTGGCCATCGCGGCCTTCGGGCGCGAATGCACACGCCGCGGCGTGCCGCCGCCCACGGTCAATCTCTTCGGCAGCCCCTTCCTCACCTGGCGCGGCATTCCGCTGGTGCCTTCGGACAAGGTGCAGATCGCGGATGGCAAGACCAAGATCCTGCTGCTGCGCGTGGGCGACAAGCGCCAGGGCGTGGTGGGCCTGTACCAGCCGGGCCTGCCGGGTGAGCAGAGCCCGGGCCTGAGCGTGCGCTTCATGGGCATCAGCCGCAACGCCATCGCCTCGTACCTCATCAGCCTGTATTGCTCGCTGGCCGTGCAGACCGACGACGCGCTGGCCGTCCTGGAAGACGTGGAAGTGGGCAAGTACCACGCCTATCCCGACACCTACCAGTAAGCCACCGTGACCACGTCCGATGTCGCAAGCGGCGCTTTGCCGGCGGGGTTGCCCGACCCCGCCGTGCTGGCCCAGTTGGCCCAGCAGTTTTTCGCCGCCCTGCCCGGGACTGTGGGCTCGCCGTTGCCCGGCCCTGCCGCGGGCGGCGTGCCCGTGCCGCCCAACCCGCAGCCGCCGGGTCTGGGCCTGCCCCCGGGCAGCCTGGGCCCCGCCACGCCAGCCGCCATTCCATTCGGCGTCACGCCGCCCGGGTTGAATCTGGCACCCACCTCGCCGGCCGCGCCGGCACACGTGCTCGCCTCGGCACCGGCGCGGCTGCCGCATGCCGTGGCCCCGAACGGTGTGCCCGACATGGCGTTGAGCGCGGCACCGGGCTATGACGGCCGGCAGGGCAGCCATGTGCTGGGCGTGCCGGCACCGGGAGGCTTGGGACTGCGGGGTGCGCCTGCGCCAGCGCAGTCTCCGGATGCGCCGCTGTACGTGCTGGGCCTGGGGCGCACGGCGACCCCACCGGAACCGGGCTTTTACTTTCTGCCCGACACCGCCATCCAGCGCGGACACGCGCGCCCGGCCGTCCCTGCTGCGGCCGCCGAAGCCCATCCTCCTTTCGACGTGAACGCAGTGCGGCGCGATTTCCCGATCCTGCAGGAGCGCGTGAACGGCCGGCAGCTGGTGTGGTTCGACAACGCGGCCACGACCCAGAAGCCGCAGGCGGTCATCGACCGGTTGAGCCATTTCTACGAGCATGAGAACTCCAACATCCACCGGGCGGCGCACGAGTTGGCGGCCCGAGCCACCGATGCCTACGAGGGCGCGCGCGAGACCGTGCGCCGCTTCATCGGTGCGGGCTCGGTCGATGAGATCGTGTTCGTGCGCGGCACCACCGAGGCCATCAACCTCGTGGCCAAGAGCTGGGGTGCGCAGAACATCGGTGCCGGTGACGAAATCATCGTCAGCCACCTCGAACACCACGCCAACATCGTGCCGTGGCAGCAACTGGCCGCCGAGAAGGGGGCGAAGATCCGCGTCATACCGGTCGACGATCACGGCCAGGTGCGGCTGGACGAATACCAGAAGCTGCTGTCGGACAAGACCCGCATCGTCTCGGTGACGCAGGTCTCCAATGCGCTGGGCACGGTGGTGCCCGTGCAGCAGATCGTTCAGATGGCCCGACGGGCCGGTGCGCGGGCCCTGGTGGATGGCGCGCAATCGGTCTCGCACATGCGGGTGGACGTGAAGGCGCTGGACGCCGACTTCTTCGTCTTCTCGGGACACAAGATCTTCGGGCCCACGGGCATCGGCGCGCTCTACGCCAGGCGCGAGTTGCTGCAATCCATGCCGCCGTGGCAGGGTGGCGGCAACATGATCGCCGACGTCACCTTCGAGCACACGGTCTATCAGGGCCCACCCGCCAGGTTCGAGGCGGGTACCGGAAACATCGCCGACGCCGTCGGGCTGGGCGCGGCGCTGGAATACGTGGAGCGCCTGGGCATCGAGAACATCGGCCGCTACGAGCACTTCCTGCTGGAATACGCCACGCACCACCTCAAGACGATCCCCGGCCTGCGCCTGATCGGCACCGCGCCCGACAAGGCCAGCGTGCTGAGCTTCGTGCTGGAGGGTCACACCACGCAGTCCGTGGGCAACGCCTTCAACGAAGAAGGGATCGCCGTGCGCACGGGGCACCACTGCGCGCAGCCAATCCTGCGGCGCTTCGGGGTAGAGGCCACGGTGCGCGCTTCGCTGGCGTTCTACAACACCTGTGCAGAGGTGGATCGGATGGTGGCGGTGTTGCGGCGCTTGGCTCCGCGGGGGCGCTAGCGGCGCGAATCGGGGCGCATCGGGCGCGCCGCCGGACCGACCGGCCCAGGGCCCGCACGCCGCCGCCGGCACACAATGGTCTAGGCTGTCGCCTTGCAAGCCACCGTCGAGCCGAGCGCCGGTGCTTTGCGAGCGCCACCAGGCCGTCTTCACACCGATGCCTCTCCAACTGCGCCTGTCAGACCTGCCGCAAGTCCTGCGCGATGGCGTGGCGCCCTGGTCCCTGGCGCCGCGCGATGCGGCGCTCCTGGCCTGGCTGGTACTCGAAGGGCCGACCTCGCGCGACCGCCTGGGTGAACTGCTCTGGCCCGATAGCCCGCCGGCGCAGGCACGGACCACCCTGCGCCAAAGGCTGTTCAAGCTGCGCCAGGCGCTGGGCGAGGATGTGGCCACGGGTTCGCCCCTGCTGCACTTGGTCGATGCCACGGTGCATGACCTGGCCGATTCACCTTCCCTGCTGGGCGATCTGCTGCTGCCCGACGCGCCCGAGTTCAACGCCTGGCTGACCGGCCAGCGCGAGCAGCGCCGCGCCCGCGAGCTGGAATCCCTGCGCGAGCAGGCGCAGGCACTGGAAGACGCCGGCGACCCGCAGGCGGCCCTGCGCGTGGCGCTGACCCTGCGGCGGCTGGAGCCGCAGTCCGAGCCTGCGCACCAGCGCCTGATGCGCCTGCACTACCTGACCGGTGACCGCGCCGCCGCGTTGGCGGCCTTCGACACCTGCGAGCAGATGCTCAAGCACGAGCTCGGCACGCAGCCTTCGCCGCAGACCCTCGCGCTGCTCGCGACGGTGGAAAGCGCCCCTGTCGCGTCGCCGCCGGCCGTGCCCCGCGCACTCCCCGCGGCCGTGCTGCGGCCGCCGCACCTGGTGGGCCGCGAGCGCGAGCTGGCAGCCCTGGCCCGGACCTGGGACGTCGCCCATGTGGCGGCCGTGATCGGCGAGGCCGGCATGGGCAAGAGCCGCCTGCTGACCAAGTTCGTGGAAGGCCGCGAGGGCGTGGCGCGCGCCGCAGCGCGGCCCGGCGATGCCGGCGTTCCTTTTGCCACGCTGGCAAGGCTGCTGCGCGCCGTGCCCGTCGTCCAGCCCGCGGCGCTGGACGCAGAGCTGCGCCGTCATCTGGTGCGCGTGCTGCCCGAGCTGGGCCTGCCAGCGCCCATGCCCGCCGACGCCCAACGCCTGCAACTGCAGCGCGCAGTCGCGGGCTATCTGGCTGTCGCTCCGGCGTTGCGGGCTGTCGTCCTCGATGACCTGCACTTCGCCGACGCCGCCAGCCTGGACATGCTGCAGGGCCTGTTCGACGAAGGTCAGGCACTGCGATGGCTCATCGCCTACCGGCCTGCCGAGGCCGGCAGCGCCGTGAAGGCACTGGAGCTGGGGCTGCAGGAGTCGGCCCGCCTGGAGGCCATCGAACTGGCGCCGCTGGACGAGGCGGCGGCCGCCGCGCTGGTCGATCAACTGGGCCTGGGCGTCGAGGGCGGGCGCATCGCGCCGCAGCTCTTGCGCCTGACCGGCGGCAACCCCCTGTACATGCTGGAGACCCTCAAGCAGGCCTGGGTGGAGCGCTCGCTGGATCGCCTGGAGGGCGGCACGCAGCTGCCGCGCGCGGCGTCTGTCAGCCAGCTGATCGCCCGCCGCATCGACCGTCTGCCGCCGACGGCGCTGGCCCTGGCGCGCGTGGCCGCCGTGGCCGGCCTGGACTTTTCGCTGGCACTGGCCGAGGCGGTGATGGACACCCCGGTGGTCTACCTGGCCGACGCGGTGCGCGAACTGGAAAGTGCCCAGGTGATTCGAGGTTCGCAGTTCGCCCACGACCTCGTCTTCGAGGCCGTGCTGCGCAGCGTGCCGCAGGGGGTGGATGTGCGTCTGCACCAGCGCACTGCCGGCTGGCTCGAAGCCCACGGCGGCGAGCCGGCGCGGCTGGCCCGGCACTGGCTGGCCGGCCACGAACGGGCGCGTGCCGTACCCTGGCTGAAGCAGGCGGCCCACGGAGCGATGCAGGCCTTTCGCGAACGCGAGGCGGCGGAGTTCCTGCTGCAGGCAGCCAGCATCGAAGAAGACCTGGGCGACCGTTCAGCGGCGTTCGGCACCGTGGAGCGCCTCTTCGCCGACGAACTGATGCAGCAGGTGCCCGAGCCGCTGGCCTTGGCCGATCGGCTCGACCGGCTTGCCACCGACGACCGCCAGCGGGCCTGCGCGGCCCTGCAGCGCGGCTGGCTGCTCGCTTTCGAGTGGCGCCTGGACGAAGCGGTGCAGGTGCAGCAGCGCGCGCTGGCCCTGGCCCGCCAGTGCGGGGATGCGTCGCTCATCATCCAGACCCGGCATGCCCTGGCGATGGCGCTGGCGCAGATGGGGCGCTTCGCCGATGCCCTGCCGGTGTTCGAAAGCATCCAGGCGGCCCTGGACGCGAACCCGCAGTTGCAGGCGCCCCAGAGTTTCCTGGCGAACTTCGCCATGGCCCTGGACCAGATGGGGCGCGTGCGCGAGGCCCACACCCTGTGGCTCCAGGAATTGGAGCAGAAGTTCGAGCCCCCGATCAGCACCGGTACGGCGCTGAGCCTGAGCAACCTCGCCGTCAACCGCTACGTCGCCGGCGACGTGGCCGCGTCGCTGGACCACGCGCTGGACAGACTGCGGCGCTATGGGGCCATCGAGGCCTCTCCGCAGCTGCACGTCGTTCCCGGCATCACCGCGGCGCGTTGCGAACGGCTGCTGGGCGCCTGGCGGCAGGCCGAAGCACGTGCCAACGCGGCGCTGGCCGCCGCCGCAGGCTCGCCGCACCGGCGGCTGCACGCACAAGCCGCGCTGGCCGAGATCTGGGTGGACCTGGGGCAGTTCCAGCGTGCACTGGTGGCCCTGAACGCGGTGCTGGGCGACGAGCAGTCGCTGCCCAAGACAACCGCCTCCGCCGCGCTGGCGCTGGTGCGGCTGCGGCGCTGGCGCAACGAGGATGCGGGCGATGCGGTGAACCAGGCCCTGGCCCGACTGCCGGCCGATGCGGCGCCCGAGCTGCGCTTGTGCCTGTCCCTCGAGCAGGCCCTGTCGCGATCGCCGCACGAGGCCGCGCAGGCTGCCGAAGCGGCGCTGGCCCAGGCCCAGCGCCTCGGGTTGGAGGGCTTGGCCTTGATGGCGCAGCTGGCCCTGGTACTGAGCCAGCTGGAAGCCGACCCGCCACGGGCTGCCGGCGCTGCGCGCCGCGCTCTCGAGCTGGCGCAGACCCGCGCCCATCCCGGATTCTTTCGCCCCGAGCTCTGGCTGGTGGCGGCGCGCGCGCTGGGGGCTGCCGGCGATGCCGAAGCCGCCAGCCGCAGCCTGCAGGAAGGCCGAGAGTGGGTGCAGCAGCGCGTGCGCGAGGGGGATGTGCCAGCGCCTTACGTCGAGGGTTTCCTGCACCGCCATCCGGTCGTCCGGTCACTGCTCATCACGCAGGCATAACGCAGCGGTCGCTAGCCTGTGCGTCATTTCCTTGCTCTCAGGAGGATGGCTGTGTACCCCGCCCTATCCAAGATCTTCATGGCTGCCCGCGCGGTCGCCGTCTGCTGCGGCGCCATCGCTGCGGTCCCGCACGCATTCTCACAGTCCGTGTTCCCGGGCTACCAGATCGGGCTGATTTCGGATGCCAAGACCAGCGCCTACTACTTCGGGACCTACTCCGACACGGTCGATGACCTTCGCTACCTGCCCGGCGCGGGGCCGCTTGCAAGATCCGATTCGGCAGCCTTCGTGTTTGCCGGCGACAACGTGGGCGACAACGGCTCGGGCGCCGCGTACGCGACGTTCGGCAGGCTCGGCGCCACCTCGTCTGCGTCTGCGGACGGCCGGGCGCCGCTGGGCAGCAGTGCGGTGAACGTCGACGGCACGGGGCAAAGCCAGGCGGGCGCGTCCTGGGTCGATCTGCTGACGCCGAACTGGGTCGGCCACGCCGGCGAGAACGGCAGCATGACTTTCTCGATGCGGGTCTCCGGCAGCCTGGCCGTGTCCACCGGTGCCCCGAATGTCGGCGCGGCCTCGCAGGACACGTTCCGGGCCGATGGCGTGCTGCGCATGACGGCCTCCCGGTCGACGCCGACACAAGGCGACCCGTACAACGTCACCACCTTGGCCAGCGTGACTTCCGAGGGTCAGGCCCGCATCAGCAGCAGCAACTACCAGTATTTCGGCGACACCTTCCTACGCACGGTCTCGATGACGGTGCCGATCGTCTGGGGCTCGCCGATCTGGCTGCAGGTGGCGCTCGGAACGTCGACCTATGCCGACGTGAACAGGCCGCTCATCGGCCCGGGCGACCCGGCCTACTATGTCCCGCGCAACGGCAATGCGGCAGCGGGCTTCTACGACACCGCGTCCTGGACCGGCATCAGCAGCGTCCTCGACGCCAATGGCCACGCGGTCAGCAACTGGACCGTGCCGGCCGCCTCAGGCACCGACTGGACGCAGAACTACGCCGCCACGGTGCCGGAAGCCCCCTCGCTTGCGATGATGCTGGGCGGCCTGCTGCTGTTCATGCTCGGCCGCCGGCCTCAAACCGCGGCCAGGGCCTGATCCAGGTCCGCGATCAAGTCGTCCGCATGCTCGATGCCGACCGAGAGCCGGACGGCATCTTCGCTGACCCCGGCCTTGTCCAGTTCGGCCGGCGTGAGCTGCCGGTGCGTGGTGGAGGCGGGGTGCGTGGCCAGCGACTTGGCGTCGCCGATGTTCACCAGCCGCGTGAAGAGCTGCAGCGCGTCCAGGAAGCGCGCACCGGTGGCCCGGCCTTCTCCGGGCGCGCCCTTCACACCGAACGTCAGCAGGCCCGAGGCCTTGCCCGACAGGTACTTCTGCACCAGGGCATGGTCGGGGTGGCTTTCCAGGCCGGCATAGTTCACCCAGCCCACTTTGGGGTGCCTGGCCAGGTGCTGCGCAACCGCCAGGGTGTTGGCGCTGATCCGGTCCACCCGCAAGGCCAGGGTCTCGATGCCCTGCAGGATGAGCCAGGCGTTGAACGGCGAGATGGCGGCGCCGATGTTGCGCAGCGGCACCACGCGCGCCCGGCCGATGTACGCCGCAGCACCCAGCGCTTCGGTGTAGACCACGCCGTGGTAGCTCACATCGGGTTCGTTCAAGCGCTTGAAGCGTTCCTTGTGCTGTGCCCACGGGAACTTGCCGGAATCGACGATGGCCCCGCCTACGCTGGTGCCGTGGCCGCCCAGGTACTTGGTCAACGAGTGCACGACGATGTCGGCACCGTGCTCGATGGGCCGGCTGAGGTAGGGCGTGGCCACGGTGTTGTCCACGATCAAGGGCACGCCGTGCCGGTGCGCGATGCCGGCGATGGCCGCGATGTCGGTCACGTTGCCCTGGGGGTTGCCCAGCGACTCGACGAAGATGGCCTTGGTCCGTGCGTCGATGAGGGGCTCGAAGCTCTCGGGCTTGCGGTAGTCGGCAAATCGCGTCTGGATGCCGTACTGCGGCAGCGTGTGGGCAAACAGGTTGTAGGTGCCGCCGTAGAGGGCGCTGCTGGCCACGATGTTGTCGCCGGCCTCCGAGATGGTCAGGATGGAGTAGGTCACCGCCGCCTGCCCCGAGGCCAGCGCCAGGGCCGCGATGCCGCCTTCCAGTGCGGCCACGCGCTGTTCCAGCACGTCTTGCGTGGGGTTCATGATGCGCGTGTAGATGTTTCCCGGCACCTTCAGGTCGAACAGGTCGGCGCCGTGTTGGGCGCTGTCGAAGGCATAGGCCACGGTCTGGAACAGCGGCACGGCCACGGCCTTCGTCGTGGGGTCGGGCGTGTAGCCGGCGTGGACGGACAGGGTTTCGAAACGCAAGGGTCGTTGGCTCACGGAGGCTCCCGATGGATGGCGAGCGGGCCAGCGTAGGCAAGCCGGCACGGCTGGCCAACGCAGGCTTTCGCATGAGCTCATGCGCAGGGCTTCGTTGGCGTGGCACGGCCGGGTGCCTACAGTCCCAGGATGACGACCGCAACCCTGGGCGCCCCGGTGCGCCAACGCTTCCACATCCGGCCCTTCGATGCACCGTTGGGCGCTGAAGTGCTGGGTCTGGACCTGACCCGTCCCTTGGGCGACGAAGACTTTGCACGGCTGCACCAGGCCCACCTGGATCACCACGTGCTGGTCTTTCGCGACCAGCGCATCACCACAGACCAGCATCTCCAGTTCAGCCGTCGGTGGGGCCCCTTGCAGCGCCATGTGCTGCAGCAGTTCGCATGGCAGGGGCACCCGGAGACGCTGGTCGTCTCCAACATCGTCGAGAACGGTCAGCCCATCGGCCTGGGCGATGCGGGCGTGTACTGGCACAGCGACTTGTCGTACAAGCCACGTCCGAGCCTGGGCTCGTTGCTGCATGCCCAGGAGCTGCCGGCCGAGGGGGGTGACACCCTGTTCGCGAACCAGCACCGCGCGTGGAACGGGCTGCCCGCGGCCCTGCGCCAGGCCGCCGCGGGCCGCCGCGCCGAGCACCATTACCTCAAGCGCTACGCGGAGCTGCAACGCCGCAGCCCGTGGCGGCCCGACCTGACGCCCGAGCAGGTGGCCCAGGTGCCCGCCGTGGCGCACCCGGTGGTGCGCACGCACCCGGAATCAGGACGCCAGGCGCTGTTCGTCAACGAGCACTTCACGACCAGGATCGTTGGCCTGCCCGATGACGAAAGCAGCGCGCTGCTGGATGAACTGACTGCCCACGCCACCCAGGACCGCTTCGTCTACCGCCATCGCTGGCAGCCGCACGACCTGGTGTTCTGGGACAACCGCTCCTTGCAGCACCTGGCCACGGGTTGCCCGCCCGACCAGCGGCGCAGGCTCATCAGGACGACGGTGGAAGGCGACGCGCCGATCTGAATGCCATCGCGGCGGTCAGGCCAAGGCCCATCGGCACGATCAGGCCGGGCCCGTGCATCGGCGCAGCCAGTGAGACCGCGACCCCTAACGCCTTTGGTCGCTGGCATCCAGATCCATTGTCTTGATGTGAGCCAGCGGGCCATCACCCCCGTTCTGGTGGATTTCGAGGCCCGCTACGCCCTCTCATACGGATGATTGACGGGTTGACCCGAGCCCCCTCCTGCCGCGCCGCCTGAATGCGCCGCTCGCAGCAGCAAGCCCCGCCGATCCGAGTGCCAGCAGTGCGCCACTGCCGGGCTCGGGCACCACCGCCACGATGCCGCGCCCCCGCACGTTTTCATACGCGAAGGCGTTCAGGGTGATGGTGTAGTTCGCGTTGACGGTGATGTCGGCGAAGCCATAGAACACGTCGCCGCTGCTCGCTCCGCTCGGATCACGCAGCGTCAGGCCCAGGAAACCGCGGCCCGGTGACCAGTTGCCGTAGGCCGGACCCAGATCGGGATAGCCCGCACCCGGGTTCTGGTAGCCACTGGCCGGGCCGATCAGATCGCCGGCGGCAAAGCGGCCCGGGTTCAGGTTGGTCGATGATGCGTACACCACGCCGTTGCCGCGCGAGAAGAAGCCTTCGGTGTAGATCTGCGCCTGCGCCGCGCCGAACTCGGTGTCGCTGAGCAGGAAGAACTTGCCGTCCTCGAAGAGCGGATTGGGGAACAAGTAGCCCCGGCTCTCTGCATAGCCGCTCAAGGGATTGAACCAGACCCCGGTGCCATCGTTGTTGCCGCCGCCCGGGTTGAAAGGCGTGGTCAGCGGTGAGGCCAGTGAGGTGTAGACGACGCTGGCCTGCCCCGTCATGGGCAGGGCAGCCAGCACGGCTGCCGACATCGCGGCGGCGGCGGTGAGTGCGCGCATGATTTTTCCTCCGGTGAGTCGATGGACGCTACCGCAAAAGCCGTAGCAATCGCCAGACCACACCCCCTGATCAGGGGAGGAGGAGCGCGCGGATCCCGTCAGTGGCTGGCTGCCCCAGGCCCTTGCAGCACCCGCCGCAGGACCTGGTCTTCCAGTGCCGCATAGGCCGCTTCGCCTCGAGACCGCGGGCGGGGCAGACGTACCCGTTCGTCCAGCGCGATGCGGCCGTCCTCGACCAGCAGCACCCGATCGGCCACCGCGACGGCCTCGGACACATCGTGCGTGACCAGCAAGGCGGTGAAGCCTTGCTCGCGCCACAGGCCTTCGATCAGTGCCTGCATCTCGATGCGCGTGAGCGCGTCCAGTGCGCCCAGCGGCTCATCCAGCAGCAGCAAGCGCGGCGCGTGCACCAGGGCACGTGCCAGCGCCACGCGCTGGCGCTGGCCACCGGACAGCACGGCCGGCCAGTCGTGTGCCCGTTCGGCCAGTCCCACCTGGGCCAGGGCACCGCGCGAACGTGCGGGCGCATCGGCCGTGCGCAGGCCCAGCGCGATGTTGGCGGCCACGCGCTTCCAGGGCAGCAGGCGCGCATCCTGGAACATGATCCGGGTGTCTTCGCGGTGCACGGCCAGGGGCTGGCCGTCCAGGCTCAAGGTGCCCTCATCCGCGGACTCCAGACCGGCCACCAAACGCAAGAGGGTGCTCTTGCCGCAACCGCTGCGGCCCACGATGGCCACGAACTCGCCGGGCGCAATCCGCAGGTCGATGCCCTGGAGCACCCGGCGGCTGCCATAGGACTTCGACACGCCGCTCAGGTGGATGGCCAGGCCGTGCGCCGGGCCCGTGCGGGCCAGGGCTTGGCCGGCCGCGGGTTCAGCGGCCGCCGAACCCCGGGGCATCAGCCGCGGCCAGATGCCGGCTGGATCGTCGAACTCGGTCAACACCATGGTGGACTCCTTCACTTCAGGCACGGCCCTGGACGGGCTGATAGGACGGATGCCAGCGCAGCCAGGTGGCTTCCAGCCCCTTGGCCAGCAGATCGGCCAGCTTGCCCAGCGCCGCGTACAGCAGGATGCCCACCAGCACCACGTCGGTCTGCAGGAACTCGCGCGCGTTCATCGTCATGTAGCCGATGCCCGATTGGGCCGAGATCGTCTCGGCCACGATCAGGATCACCCACATGAAGCCCAGCGAGAAGCGCACGCCCACGAGGATGGAAGGCAGCGCGCCGGGCAGGATCACGTCGCGGTACAGCGCCCAGCCCGAGAGGCCGTAGCTGCGAGCCATCTCGATGAGCCCCGCATCCACGGAGCGGATGCCGTGGAAGGTGTTGATGTAGATGGGAAAGAAGACACCGAGAGAAACCAGGAACAGCTTGGCACCCTCGTCGATGCCGAACCAGAGAATCACCAGGGGAATGAGCGCCAGCGGCGGCACGTTGCGCACCATCTGCAGCGTCGAGTCCAGCAGCGTTTCCGCCACCTTCAGCGAACCCGTCAGCAGCCCGAGCACCAATGCGAGGCTCCCGCCCACGGCAAAGCCCGACAGCGCGCGGCCCGTGCTGCGCGCCACGTGCTGCCACATCTCGCCAGTAAGCGACATCGTCCAGAAGGCCTTCACCACCGAAGCCGGCGAGGGCAGCACCCGCACGGAAAGCCAACCCGCTTGCGAAGAAGCCTGCCACGCGATCAGGATGAGCACCGGCACGGCCCACGGCAGGGCCCGCCGAAGCCAGGGAGGCTGCGTGCTGCTCATGAGCGGGCCTGGCTGGCTTGCGGCACGTAGGTGTTGGCCACGATTTCACCGAAGGGCCCTGTCAGCGTGGGCTGCGGTGCCGATTCCACGCGCTGCAGCGGCAACAGCGGGAACACGAGTTCGGCCACGCGATAGGCTTCTTCCAGATGGGGGTAGCCCGAGAGGATGAAGTGCTCCAGGCCCAGGTCGGCGTACTCGCGCAGCCGCGCGGCCACCTGTTCGGCGCTGCCCACCAGGGCCGTGCCCGCGCCGCCTCGCACCAGGCCCACGCCGGCCCACAGGTTGGGCGACACCTCCAGGCCTTCGCGCACGTTGTCGGGGTTGTAGCGGCCACCGTGCAGCTCGGTCATGCGGCGTTGCCCGGCCGAGTCCATCTTGGCGAACTTCTTCTGCGCCGCAGCCACCGTGGCCGGGTCCACATGCGACAGCAGCTTGGCCGCGGCGCGCCAGGCCTCGTCTTCGGTCTCGCGCACGATGATGTGCAGACGGATGCCGAAGGACAGCGTGCGGCCGTGGCGTGCGGCCCGCTGGCGGATGTCGGCCACCTTGGCAGCCACCGCGGCTGGGGGCTCGCCCCAGGTGAGGTAAGTGTCCAGCTGCTCGGCCGCCAATTCGTGCGCTTCTTCGGAAGAGCCGCCAAAGAAGATGGGCGGATAGGGTTTCGATACCGGCGGGTACAACACCTTGCCGCCCTTGACCGAGAGCAGCTTGCCCTCGTAGTCATAGGGCGCGCCGTCGTGGCTGAGCGTGAGCAGCTCGCGCCAGATGGTCAGGAATTCGCGCGAAAGCTGGTAGCGCTCGCCGTGCGGCAGGAAGAGGCCGTCGCCTTCCAGCTCTTCGGGGTCGCCGCCGGTCACGAGGTTGACCAGCAGCCGCCCGCCCGAGAGCCGGTCGAAGGTGGCGGCCATGCGGGCCGATTGCGAAGGCTGTACCAGACCGGGCCGCAGCGCCACGAGGAATTTCAGGCGCCGGGTGGCGTCGATCAGGCTGGCGGCCAGCACCCAGCTGTCTTCGCACGAGCGGCCGGTGGGCAGCAGCACGCCTTCATAGCCCAGGCTGTCGGCAGCCACGGCGATCTGCTTGAAGTAGTCCAGTGAGGTGACGCGGGAACCTTTGCTGGTGCCCAGGTAGCGGGAGTCCCCGTGGGACGGAATGAACCAGTGGAGCTTCATGTCGTTGGAGGTGGCGGGATGGTGTGGGGGGGGGACTGGGGATTGGGGATTGGGGATTGGGGATTTCGGGGCAGGAGCGGGGCCGGAATGGGGCGGGATGGGGCGGAATGGCGAGCGGGATCACCGTGCTGCAAGTGCGGAACCCGGCACGGCGTCGTTCACGCGGATGGCCTTGGGGATGAGCTTCAGTTCGAAGAAGGTGTCGGCCACCTTCTGCTGGTCGGCCACCACGCTGGCGGTCAACGGTGCCAGCTCCTGCGGATGGCGGCGCAGGCTGGTCTCGACCACGTCCACGTCCAGCCCTTGCAGCGGGGCGATGATCTGCGCGGCCTGCTTGATGTTGGCCTTCAGCCAGCGGCTGCGTTCCAGGGTGTCGTCGAACAGCGCCTGGATCACCTGCGGGTGCTTTTCGTAGAAGCTGCGCTCGCCCAGGTAGTAGGCGTAGTTGTTGACGACGCCCCTGCCATCGGCCAGCACGCGCGCGCCGGTCTGCTTTTCCACGGCGGCCAGGAACGGATCCCAGATCACCCAGGCATCGACAGCGCCCTTCTCGAAGGCAGCGCGTGCATCGGCCGGCGGCAGGAACACGGGCTGGATGTCGCTGTACTTCAAGCCGTTCTTCTCCAGCACCTTCACGAGCAGGTAGTGCACGTTCGAACCCTTGTTGAGGGCCACCTTCTTGCCCTTGAGATCGGCCACGCTGCGGATGGGCGAGTCCTTGGACACCACCAGTGCCTCGGCCTCGGGGGCTGCCGAATCGTTGGCGATGTAGACGAACTGCGCGCCGGCGGCCTGCGCGAAGATGGGGGGTGCTTCGCCCACGAATCCGGCGTCCACGGCGCCCACGTTCAGGCCTTCCAGCAACTGCGGACCGGCGGGAAATTCCACCCACTTCACCCCCGCGCCGATGGCAGCCAGGCGCTTTTCCAGTGTGCCCTGGGCCTTCTGCAGAACGAACAGCGCAGCCGACTTCTGGTAGCCGATGCGCAACACGGGTGCGGCGGGCGCCGATTGCGCCTCAACGGCGCCGGCAGTGCTCAGGCACAGGGCGGCGCCGAGCAGGCTCACGAGGCGGCGGCGGGTGGTGCGGAAGACGACAGCTGGCATGGGGAGATGTCCTGTAGAGGGCCGGTCAGGCCCTCGGGTGTGATCGAAGCCGCTCACCTTAGGCACTGCGCGGCGCGCGGCCAACGAAGCTTTGCTTCCAAGCTCATGCGGCCTTCGCCTGAAGAGCGGGTGCGGGCGGCGGCGGCGGCGCGGGGGCATCGCTTGCCCCACGCACAAGCACAGCTGAAAAGCTTCGTTGGGCGCGGGGCGGCGGCTGTCGATACTGCAACCACGTGCTTCAACCACCCGGAAACCGTCCATGCCCCAGATCACTCACCACGACCTCGACGGCCATGCCGTCGGCCCGGCTGCCACGGGCTGGGCGGCCACCCGCGTCCTCGCCGATCTGGGCATCGATTCGGGGCGCTGGGCGCTGCGCAGCCAGCCGGTGTCCAGCACGCCGCTGCTCACCTATGCACGCGAGTTGCATGCCTTGCAGCGCCGGGTCGGGGCCGTGATGACCGACCGTGTGCGCCAGCCGCCCAGCCTGCGTGGCACGCGAGGGGCGCGCGTGAGTCCTGCGTCGGGTTCCAACGGCCTGAATTGGCCCGAACCGGCGCAGGTGCACGTGCACCACGATGCCGAGGTGCGGGTCTTGCTGCAGGGTCGGGCCACCTTCGCCGTCCGTGCGGGCGACGGTTGGCTGGCCGTGGCCTGCGAGCCCGGGGAATGGCTGATCTTGCCGGCCGGCCTGCCGCACCGGCTGCAGATCGGCCTGGGCGAGGAAGTGGAGATGCTGCGCCTGTACGCCCGACCCGGCGGCTGGCGGGCCGAGGCCACGGGCTCCGTCTTGCCGGCCTCGTGGCAGTCTTGGGCGGCGCCGGAACCCTCAGCTTTGCAAGAAGCCCTGGCGGCCTGATCCGCGGCCCGTCTGCGCTTTCTTGCGCCGCGTGCCTTCAGGCCGGTCGCCAGATCGGCGATTCGGCCACCACCACCTTCTTCGGGATGATGCCCGCGCTGGTGAATGCGTCGGCGATGCGCTGCTGCTCGTCGAGGCCCTCGACATCGACCGGCTGCACGCGGTAGCTGCGGCGCGCATTGGCCGCCTCGACCGTCGCCGTATCCAGCCCGATGACGGGCCCGTACCACTCGGCCGCCGCTCCCGGATTGGCCTTGATCCACTGTCCCGCGCGCTGCAGTTCGGTGTAGACGATCGCGATCACGTCACCGCGCCGCTGCACGTAGGGCGTGGCCGCGAGATAGAAGCGGCGGTAGGCCGACAACCCCTCGCCATCCTGCAGGACGCGCACGCCGCCTTGCCGCTGAACCGCGGCCAGGAAGGGATCCCAGATGACCCAGGCGGCGACGCTGCCGTTCTCGAAGGCGGCGCGGCCATCGGCGGGGCTGAGGGTTGCAGGCTCGATGTCCCTGATCGAAAGGCCGGCCCGGCGCAGCGCTTCCAGCAGCAGGTAGTGCGCACCGGCTCCTTTGGCGAACGCCACCTTCTGACCCTTGAGTTGCGCCACGCTGCGCACGCCCGAAGCCTCTTTCACCACGATGGCCTGCGCATGTGGCGAAGGCGACTCGCTGGCGTAGTAGCTCACCCGCGCTCCCGCGGCCAGCGCGAAGGGCGGTACCGCGTCGGCCACGTCGGCACTGAGGTCCACGGCGCCCACGTTCAGGGCCTCGAGGAGCGGCAGGCCCGAGCTGAACTCGTGCCAGCTCACCGTCACGCCCAGCGGGGCCAAGGCCTTCTCCAGCACGCCCTTGCTCTTGAGCCAGATCGTGAGCGTGGAGGACTTCTGGTAGCCGATGCGCAGCCGCTCGGGTTCGCCGGCACGGCCCCGGGGCGACACGGCCATTCCCGCCACGAAGGCACCGCTCCAGGCACCTGCGAGCCAACGCCGTCGGCCTTGGTCCGCAGGGTCGTGGCGACGCGACGGGTCGGGGCGTGTGCGCGAATGCTTCAAGTCGAAGTGCATCCGGGGACGCTATCAACCGAAGGCCGCGCGGCCAAAGAAGCGTCGCGCATGTGCTTATGCGGCCAACGTTGGTTGGCGGTGGAGCGCCGGCTGCATATGCATGCATGAAACGCGCATGAAACGAAGTGCACATCATGCGCGACACTGTGGGCTTATCCGGTACTCGAGGCATCCCGCGCATGAACGATTCCGTGTCTTCCTCCATCCGCCGACGGCTGATCCAAGGCGCTGGTGCCGCCGTCTTGGCCGGGCCCTTCCTGCGCGCCCGGGCACAGGCCGGCGGCCTGGGCGGTGTCACGTTGCGCGTGGGCGACCAGACCGGGGCCTCCCAGGCGCTGCTCCGGGCTGCCGGGTTGCTGGCCGACGTGCCCTACCGGATCGAGTGGTCCCAATATGCGGCGGCCGTCAACCTGCACGAAGCGCTGAAGGCCGATGCCACCGACATCGGCTCGGCCAACGATTCGCCGACCGTCAGTGCCATTGCCGGTGGCTCCAAGGTCAAGGTGGTGGCGGCCTGGAACAATGGCGGCCGCGGCACCTCGCTGCTGCTGCCGAAGTCCAGCCCGGCGCGCACGCTGGCCGACCTGCGCGGCAGGATCATCTCGCCCACCACGCGTGGCAGCGTGGCGCACTACCTGGTGGTCGGGCTCTTGAAGGAAGCCGGCATCCCGCTGGGCGACGTGAAGCTTGCGTTCCTGTCGCCCACCGACGCCACGGCCGCCTTCGGCAGCGGCAGCATCGACGCCTGGGCCACGTGGGGCATCTTCCGGGCTCGCGCCGTGGGTACCCTGGGTGCGCGTGAGCTCGACAAGGGCGAGCGCGTCAACACCGGCCTGGGCCTGCTCAGCGCCACGCCCTCGGCCGTGGCCGACCCCGGCAAGCTCGCGGCCATCCGGCACTTCTCGGCCCTCGTGGACAAGGGCTACGAATGGGGCCGCACGCACCGTGAGGCCTACATCGACTGGTACGCCGGCTTCGCCAAGCAGGACAAGGCCCTGGCGGCCAGTGTCTACGACGAGAACATTGCCTACCGCCGCGTGCCGGTGGACGACGCGCTCGTGGCCCGCCTGCAGAAGACGCACCAGGTGTGGCTGGATACCGGCGTCCTCAGCGGCGCCATCGACTTCGCGGGCCATGTGCTGCGCGACAACGCACGGGCCTGATCCATGAGCAGCTTGCCCTTGAACGCCCCGCCTCTGCAGACCGTGCCACGCACGTCGCCGCGCGAGATCCTGCGCCAGCCCATCGCCGTGTCCTCGGCAACCCGCGCCGGCGTGCCGCGCTGGCTGCGGCGTTGTGCCGGGCCCCTGCTGCTTCTGCTGGTGTGGCATGCGGCCTCCACCACCGGGCTGCTGCCCAAGGAGGTGCTGGCCGGGCCCGCCACGGTGGTGACCTCGGCCCAGCAGTTGTGGGCTTCGGGCGAATTGCCCCAGGCCATCGCGGTGTCGCTGCGCCGGACGCTGCTCGGGCTGCTGATCGGCGGGAGCATCGGCACCGGCCTGGCCGTGCTCTCCGGGTTGCTGCGCGTCGGCGAGGATCTGGTGGACTCCACCGTGCAGATGTTGCGCACGGTGCCCAACGTGGCGTTGATTCCGCTGCTGATCATCTGGTTCGGCATCGGCGAGCAGCCCAAGGTCGCGCTGATCGCCCTGGCCACCGCGTTCCCGCTGTACCTGAACGTCTACGCCGGCATCCGCAATGCCGATCAGACCCTGGTGGAGGCGGGCCGCACGCTGGGGCTGTCGCGCGTGGCGCTGATCCGCCACGTCATCCTGCCCAGCGCGTTGCCCAATGCCCTCGTCGGCCTGCGCTATGCCCTGGGTGTGTCCTGGCTGGCACTGGTCTTCGGCGAGCAGATCAACGCCACGGCCGGCATCGGCTACCTGATGAACACGGCGCGCGAGATGTTCCAGACCGACGTGATCGTGGTGTGCCTGGTGGTGTATGCGCTGCTCGGCCTCATCGTGGATGTGGTGGTGCGCACGCTCGAGCGGGTGCTGTTGGCCTGGCGGCCTTCCTTCAGCGGGGAATGAACATGGCGACCAACCCCTTGGCCGTGCGCGTGCGCGGCCTCACGCGCCGCTTCGGCGAACGCAGCGTCATCCGAAAGCTCGACCTCGATCTGCGGGCCGGCGAGTTCGTGGCCCTCGTGGGGCGCTCGGGCTGCGGCAAGAGCACGCTGTTGCGTGTGCTCGCGGACCTGGACCACGAGATCGAAGGCGAGGTCGAGGTGCCCGTGCGCCGCGCCGTGGCCTTCCAGGCGCCGCGGCTGATGCCGTGGAAGCGCGTGTGGCACAACGTGGCCCTGGCCCTACCGGGCCGGCCCGACCGTGAGCGGGCCTTCGCGGCCCTCGAGGAAGTGGGCCTGGTCCACCGCGCCGAGGTCTGGCCCAAGGTGCTCTCGGGCGGCGAGGCGCAGCGCGCCAGCCTCGCCCGGGCGCTCATCCGCGAGCCCGACCTGCTGCTGCTGGACGAGCCCTTCGGCGCACTGGACGCGCTCACCCGCATCAAGGCGCAGCAGCTCGTGGCCGAACTGTGGCAGCGTCACCGCTGCGCCGTGCTGCTGGTCACGCACGACGTGGAGGAGGCGCTGCTGCTGGCCGACCGCGTGCTGGTGATGGACGAGGGTGTGATCGCGCACGAGTGGGTGGTGGAGCTGCCCCGGCCCCGCAGCGTCGAGGATGCCGGCTTCGCCACGGCGCGGGCCCGTCTGCTGGCGTGGCTCGGGGTCGGACGGGCACCGGGCCCGGCCGAGCAGGCCGTCCGTCCGGTGCCGGTTCCGGCACCCGAGAGCATCGCCGCCTGAGCGGCGACGCTGTTCAGGCCTTCAGGCCGCGACCTTCGCTGCGGCCTGCTGGGCCTGCCCGGCCAGGCGAGCCGCGGTATGGCGATTCACCAGCACCGGCAGCCCCAGGTGGCCACGCAGCGTCTGCGCGGTGTAGTCGGTGCGGAACAACCCGCGCTGTTGCAGGATCGGCACCACCAGGCCGACGAAGTCTTCCAGGTCGTGCGGCAGCACCTGGCCGAAGATGAAGCCGTCGGCAGCACCGCCTTCGAACCAGCGCTGGATGGCGTCGGCCACCTGGTCGGGCGTACCGACGAATTCGCCCCGCGGCGCCAGCACGCGCAGGGCGGTCTGCCGCAGCGTGAGGTTCTCGGCGCGGGCCAGGCGGACGATGCGCTCGGAGGCGCTGCGGTTGCTCTCGGTGCCCAACGCCGCCACATCGGGGAAGGGCCCGTCCAGCGGGTACTGGCTGAAGTCGTGATCGTTGAAGCTGCGCCCCAGCGCCGGCAGGGCTTCCTCGATCGTTACCAGCGAAATCGCCTGGCGGTACTTGTCCTCGACTTCGGCCTTGTCGCGCCCGACGATGGTGCGCAGCCCCGGCAGCACGGCCAGCCGGGCAGGGTCGCGGCCGAAGCCCGCGGCGCGCCGCTTCACGTCGGCCACGTAGTCTCGCACCTCCTCGAAGGTGCCGCCGCCGGCGAAGATGGCGTCGGCATGGCGGGACGCGAAGTTGCGGCCATCGTCCGAAGCGCCTGCCTGGAAGATCACCGGCTGACCCTGGCGAGAGCGGGCGATGTTCAGCGGCCCGGCCACCGAGAAGTGCGCGCCCTTGTGGTTGAGTGCGTGGAGCCGGGTGGGGTCGAAGAACTGCCCGGTCTCGCGGTTGGCGACGATCGCGTCGTCCTCCCACGAATCCCACAGGCCCTGTACCACCTGCAGGTGCTCGGCCGCAATGCCGTAGCGCACGGCGTGCGGCGGATGCGCGGGCTTGCCGTAGTTCTCGGCACTGCCGCTGAGCCACGAAGTGACCACGTTCCAGCCCGCACGGCCCTTGCTGATGTGGTCGAGCGAGGCGAACTGCCGTGCCACGGTGTAGGGCTCCGAATAGCTGACGGTCACCGTGCCCACCAAGCCGATGTGCGTCGTGGCGGTGGCCAGGGCCGACAGGATGGTCAGCGGCTCGAAGCGGTTGAGGTAGTGCGGGCTGGACCGGGCATTGATGTGCACGCTGTCGGCCACGAACAGGAAGTCGAAGCGGCCGGCCTCGGCCAGGCGCGCCTGCTGGAGGTACAGGTCGATGTCGGTGCTGCCCTTCGGGTGGGCCTGCGGATGGCGCCAGTCGCCCCAGCCCGCACCGGTGCCGTGCAGGATGAGGCCGAGCTTGAGTTGGCGGGGCGGATGTGTCGAGTGGCTCATGATGGGTTGGTTGTCGGTGAGGGGTCGAGGAGCGCGGCCTGCAGGGCCCGGCCGCGGGCGAAGACTTCTTCCATGCGCCAATGCTGGTCGGCGAAGCGCGGGTCGCCGGCCCATTCGTCCCAGCCGGAGTCGCGACGGAACACGCCCAGCAGGCCGCTGGCACGCACCGCGGCTTCGTCCACCGGCACGGCCTGGTCCACGGTGGGTTCCACGTACAGTGCATCGGCCCGGCAGTACAGCTCGCACTGGAAGCAGGTCTGGCAGTCCGCGGGCCGGGCGATCACCGGCGGCCCATCCGCGGCCGCATCGAAGACATGGCGCGGGCAGACATCCACGCAGCGTTGGCAGCCGGTGCAGCGGTCGGTCAGGAGCAGGGCGATCACGCGGCCTCCTCCTGGGCTTCGCCGAGCACCGCATCCGCGCGGTGCCACACCCGGCGCAGGCCGCCGACGGTCAGGCGGTGCGCGTAGCCCGGCAGCGTGCGCGGGATGTCCGTGCGGCGGTGCATGCCGCGGGTTTCGCGCCGCTGCAGGGCCGAGCCCACGATCCAGCGCGCGGTGGCCAGCAAGGCCGCGGTTTCGCGCAGGCGCAGCGTCTGGGTCGCGTTGGTGGCGTCCGCGGCCGCGTGGTCGCTGACGTCCTGCCAAGCTGCCTCGAGGCGCGCTTGCGAGGCACTCAGTCCCACGGCGTCGCGGAAGATGTTGCGGTCGTAGTCGAGCATGGCGCGCTGCACGGCGGCCACGGCCGCAGGACGGTCGACGGCGGCGGCGTGGCGATGGGGACGCAGGCCGGCCTGCCCGGCTTGGGTTGCGGGCTCGTGGCTGCGCCGGCCTTCTTGCCGCACGCGCGCTGCCGCAGCCCTGCCGGCCCACAGGCCTGACGACAGTGCCCAGGCCGAATTGATGTTCCCGCCACCCGAGATGGCGCCGGCCACCGGTTCGCGCGAGGCGGCGTCGCCAGCCACGAACAGCCGCGCCACGGTGGTCTCGCAAGCTGGGCTGGCCACCCGCAGGCCACCGATGCCGCGCACGGTGCCTTCGGCCCGCAGGGTCACCTCGAAGCGATCCACGAAGGGGTCGATGCCCCTTCGGGTGAAGGGCAGCATCACGTTGGGTGAGATGGTGGGCAGTGCTGCGCGCAGGTCTGAGGGCATGCGGTCCAAGGTGCAGCTGACGCGGCCCCGCAGCAGGGCCCGCGCCAGCACCGAGGTCTGCAAGGGGCCCGGCGGGATGTGCAGTTCGTGCCCGGCCTCGTCGAAGTAGCGGGCGAACACGTAGGACATCGATCGCGTCATGGACGAGTGCGCTGGCGCAATGCAGTAGGCGTTGGTGAACTCCATGCCCGAGAGCTCGGCGCCGAGTTCGGCCGCCATCAGGTAGCCGTCGCCCGTGTTGTTGTCGGCGCCCAGCAGCTTGCTGAGAAAGGCGCTGCCTCCAGTGGCCAGCACCACGGCGCCAGCGCGCACCGACCATGCAGCGCCCGAGCGCAAGGCCACGCCCTGCGCGCCGGCCACGCTGCCATCGGTGTGCCGCAGCAGTTCCAGGGCCGGGTGATGGTCCAGCACGTGCACACCCGCTTCGTCCACCAGGGCGCGCAAGGCCCGCAGATATTCCGGTCCGCGCAAGGCCCGGTAGGCCGGCTTGCCGCTGCGGTCGGGCGTGAAGGCGTAGTGCGAGGCGATGGTGGGCAGGTGGCGCCATGTGGTGTCCAGGATGCGGTGCATCCAGCGCGGGTCGGCCAGGCCCTCACCTGCCGCAGCGCGCTGCCGCACCGCCTCCTCGCGGTGCTCCGGCGCCACCCACCAGTGCCCAGGGCCCGCGGCAGCCGTGACGCCGCTCGTGCCCACGTACCCCTTGTCCACCAGCGTGACCTGTGCCCCGGCCCGCGCGGCACCGAGGGCCGCCCAGGCCCCGGCCATGCCGCCGCCGATGATCAGCACGTCGGTTTCGAAAGCAAGGATCTCTGCAAGCGGCATCTCAGCGTTCCTTCAAGTCCGGCGCCGACCGTGCACGCACCCGATCAAGCTCCCCGCCGCGGAACCGGCCCTGCCGGGCCGGTGGCGGACGGCCCCCTTGGGGGGTAGCGAGCGATGGCGAGCTTGGGGGCCCATCACCAGAACTGTTCGTGGCCGGTGACGCCCAGCTTGCTCACGCCCACGCGCTGCGCCGCGGCCAGCACGCGCGCCACGTGTTCGTAGTCCACGCGCTTGTCCGGGCGCAGGTGCACCTCGGGCTGCTCGGGAAGGGCAGCCACCTCCTGTTGAAGGCGTGCCTCGATCTGGCTAACGGGCACCGCCTGCCCGTTCCAGTACAAGGTGCCGTCGGCTTCGACGTTCAGGCGCACCACCTCGGGCGGTCTGGGTGGCGGCGGCGGCGTGCCTTGCGGCAGGTTCAGGTTCACGGCGTGCAACTGCACGGGGATGGTGATGATCAGCATGATCAGCAGCACCAGCATCACGTCGATGAGGGGCGTGGTGTTGATCTCCGACATCACCTCGGTGTGGCCGGACCCTCCGCCGCCTACGTTCATGGCCATGGTGCTCCCTTCTCAGCCCCGCGACGGGGGCTCGGTGATGAAGCCGATCTTGGCGATCGCGGCGCGCTGGCAGGCCAGCAGCACGCGCCCCACTGATTCGTAGCGGGCCTTGATGTCGCCGCGGATCTGGATGGCTGGCTGCGGCGTCTGCTCGGCCACTGCCTTGAGGCGTTCGAACAGCTCATCCTGGCCGGCCAGACGCTGCGCGTTCCAGTAGACGGCGCCCTCGCGGTCCACCGAGAGCTCGATGTTCTCGGGCTTCGTCTGGCGCGCCACGTTGCGCTCCTTGGGCAGCTGCAGCGGCACGGTCCGGGTGACCACGGGGATGGTGATCAGGAAGATGATCAGCAGCACCAGCATCACATCCACCAGCGGGGTGGTGTTGATGTTGGCGTTGACTTCGTCCTCGGCGGCCCCGGCAGCCCTCAGGCGCAGGCGGCTCATCCGTGCGCCCCTGCGGTACCGCGGGCGGCGTGGCCAGCTCCAGCCTTGCCAGCGTGGTGGCCTTCGGGCAAGTGCGGGGCGAGCACCTTGGCGCCAAGCAGCACACGGTGCAGGTCGGTGCCGAACCGGCGCACGGCGTCCAGTGTCACCTTGTTGCGCCGGACCAGCCAGTTGTAGCCCAGCACCGCGGGCACGGCCACCGCCAGGCCGATGGCGGTCATGATCAGCGCTTCACCCACGGGCCCGGCCACCTTGTCGATGCTCGCCTGGCCGGCTATGCCGATCTCGGTCAGCGCATGGTAGATGCCCCAGACCGTGCCGAACAGGCCGACGAAAGGTGCCGTGGCACCCACGGTGGCCAACAGCGCCAGGCCCTCCTGCTGCCGGGCCTGCACATCGTCCACCGCCTGCTGCAGGCTGGCGTTGATCCACTCGTTGCGGTCCACGTGCTCGGCCACCGCGCCCTGGAACTGCTGGTCGGCGGCCAGGCCCGTTTCGGTGATGTAGCGGAAGGTGCTGCCCTCCTTCAAGGACCGGGCGCCGGCCGCCAGGCTGTCGGCATGCAGCACGGCCTCCCGCGCCCGTCGGGCCTCGCGGGCCAGCCTCAGGCTCTGCACCAGCTTGGTCGCCAGCACGTACCAGCTGCCCAGGCTGAACAGCACCAGCAGCACCAGAGTGCCGCGGGCCACCAGGTCGCCCTGCGCCCACAGCGCGTCGATGCCGTAGGGGTTGGCCACGATCTCCTTGCCGCCGGGCTGGGCGTGTGCGGCGGTGGCCGTGACGAACATGACGCAGGCGGCCAGGCTGGCTCGATGCAGTGCGGTCTCGAACATGGTGATGCTCCTGGTGGCGGGGGTGACGGACGGGGTGGGTGGCATGCGGTTGCGGCTCATTCGGAAGCGCGGAATTCGAAGGTCTGCTGGGCCACGATCTCGTCGGTTCCGGTGGTCGTGCAGCCGTACTGCAGCATCGCGGTGCGCACGGCGGCGTCGAAAAGACCGCGCGGCTTGGACGAAAGGATCTGCACCTCCACGACCTTGCCGCCGCGGATGGTCACCTGCGCCCGCACCTGGCCGCCGATGCCTTCTTGCTGTGCCCGCCGCGGCAGCACGGGCGCCACCTGGGTCGGGCAGGCCACGCCGATGGTCACGGGCTCTGCCTTGGGTGGCGCTGGCGGGGGCGGTGCGGGCGGCGCCTCGGGCTTGAACTCGACATGAGCCGGCGGCGGCAGGGGTGTGGTGGCGGCGAGGGTGGGCGTCGGCGTGGGCGGGGCGGCCACGACAACCTCGGGCGGCGGGACGTACGGCGTCGGCGGCGGCGGGGCCAGCTTCACCACGGGCTTCGGGGCCTCGGGCGGTGGTGGTGGCGGTGGCTTCTTGACCTCGTCGATCAGCCGGGCTTCCAGCGGTTCGCGCACGCTGTCCACGACCTTCTGGGCCAGGCCGCTGATCAGGGCATAGCCGATCACCAGGTGCACGGCGACCACCACGCCGATGCCCACGGCATGGCTGCCACTGTCGGGGCGCTGGGGAAGCATCAGTTCCATGGCAGCTGGCTCCTTGCGGCTTCGCTACGCGGCGGCTCAGGCCGCCACGCTGTCCTTGATGTGTGCCACGGCCGTCAGCACCGGCTCGGCCTCGGTGCGCACCAGCCAGTCGGGTGAGACGTCCACGAACCGTGCGCGGCGCTCGGTGTCGATGACCATCACCGTCGGCTGTGGCAACTGCCAGGTGCCCGTGCCCGTGGTGTCGCCCACCGTGCGGCCGCGCGCCAGGGCGGCCTTCTGCGAGGCTTCGTCGGCTGTGTACAGGATGCCGAAGCGGCGGCCCAGGGCGTTGTCGCGGTCGGTGGCCACGAGGAAGCCCAGTTCGTGGCGGCGCTTGATGGCGACCAGCTTCTCGGGCACCTGCGGACTCAAGGCCAGCAGCGTGGCGCCCAGCTTCTCAAGCCCCGGGAGCAGGTTGCGCTGGTAGTAGGGCAAGGCGAGGTTGCAGGCCGGGCAGCCCTCGAATCGGAAGAACACCAGCACCAGCGGGCCGCGCTCGAGCAAGGCATCCAACGTCAACGTGGCGCCGTCCACCTCCTGCACGCTGAACGGGTGCACGGTGCTGCCCACCTGCACCCATTTCGCGGGATCGGCCTCATCCACCAGACGCTGTCGCTGGTCGATGTTGACCTGCAATTGCGCCGGGTCATAGTGCGCCACGCGCCAGGCGTGCAGCTGGCGAAAGATCTCGCGCAGCGACTCCTTCTGGCGGGGTTGGGGGGTGTAGCTGAAGGCTGATTCGGTGGTCATGGTGAGGGTCTCCGATCAAGGGCTGCAGGCAAAGACCGCGGCCTTTGGGGGTCAGTAGTGGGGCAGTGCGTCGAAGTCCTCGATCAACACGCGCTCCAGTTCGCGCGGGTAGTCGCCGTAGTTGTTGACGGCGTAGTGCAGCCCCGCCCGGTTGTCCCAGAAGGCCAGGGCGTGCTTGCTCCACTTGAAGCGCACGTGGAACTCGGGCCGGTGGTAAGCGCGTTCGAGTTCGGCGATGAGCGCATCGCTCTCGGCACGGTCCCAGCCCACGACCGTGGGGTTCTGCGAGAAATTCAGCCACAGGATCTTCTCGCCCGTCTCCGGGTGCACGCGCACCAGCGGGTGGGCGACGATGGGGTAGTCCAGGTTCACACGCTTGAGCGCGCTCTGGAAGTCGTGCACCACGTAGACGTCGGCAATGCGCGCCTTCACCTCATCCGACAGGCTTTCGTAGACCAGATGGCCGTTGGCCCACACGGTGTCGCCACCCACCGGCGGGATGTCCACCTCGCGCAGCACCGCGCCCCAGGCCGGCCGCACCAGCCAGCTGGTGTCGGTGTGCCAGCGGCTGCCCTGGATCTTGTAGACCTTGCGCGCCTCGGTGGCCGAAATGCGGTGCGAGTCGGCGGTGGTGGGGTCGAAGCGAGATTCCGTGCGCCGCGTGTTGGGGTGCGCGTAGATCTTGCCGAACTGGCGGGCGAAGGCCACCTGCTGCTCGTGGTTGATGGGCTGGTCGCGAAAGAACAGCACCCGGTGCTTGAGCAGCAGCGACTTGATCTCGTCGCGCTGCACGATGGACAGCGGCTGGCGCAGGTCCACGCCGCTGACTTCGGCGCCGATGGTGGGCTCGAGTGGCTTGACCTGCAGTGTGGATGTCGGGGTGTTGGATGCGTCGAGGACGGCGGACATGTCGATCTCCTTCATCAAAGGGCCGTGGGCTCCTACGCCCGCGGTCGGGTACGGCTCAGAACGCGTAGGAGAGCCGTGCGTACAGGAAGCGCCCGTTCAGTCCGAATGGGCTGAACGTGCCGTAGTTGTTGGTGGCGTCCACCCGCGAGCCGCCGGGCAATGACGCATCGCTGATCGGCAGCACCGGCTGCCGGGTGGGCCGGATGCCGAACAGGTTGTTGGCGCCCACCGTCACACTGAAGCAGGCGGGTGCCTTCCAGGTGCCTTCGAGATCGGTGATCCAGCGCGGGTCGAAGCTGCGGTCCAGGCCCAGCGATGCCGTGGCCCCGGCCGGTTCGAGCCAGCTGCCGAAGCGCGTCAGGCGCAGCACGGTGTTGAAGGAGGCCACCGTCCAGTTGGCGCCCAGCACCAGCTTGTCGCGCGGGCTGGAGTCGGTGAGCTGCAGCCGCGCCACGCGACCGAAGGGCGTGTAGCCGGCGCCGAGCAGGGCGAGCTCGGGAGGGTTGTCCTTGACCCGGTCGATGCTGATCGTGTTGCGGTTGTAGAGCGCGGACCAGCGCACCTGCCCCCAGTCGCCGTAGCTGGCGCTGAACTCCGAGGTGATGTCGATGCCGCGAGAGGTCACGTCGGCGGCGTTCAGGTTGTACTGGGCCGAGCTGGTGGGTGCGGGGTTGACCAGGCCGATGGAGATCAGCGCGTCGCGCACGATGCGCACGCTCGGATTGGTGGTGGGGTCGGTGAGGGGCTCGCCCTTGACGATCAGGTCCTGCACCTTGATCTGGTACGCGTCCAGCGTCACGCGCAGGCTTTTCAGCGGCTCCAGCGCGATGCCCAGGCTGAGGTTGCGCGACTTCTCGGGTGTCAGTGGCCGCGCCCCGAGCGCCCTGGCGGCGGCACTGTCGGGCGGCAGGTAGGCGATCAGCGCCGACGCGGGCAGCCCGCCGACGATCACCTGCGAGCTTTGCGTCACCGAGAAGATCTGCTGCGCCAGCGAAGGCGCCCGGAAGCCCGTGCTGAAGGTGCCGCGCAGGGCGACGGTCTTGTCGACTTCGTAGCGCAGTGCGAGCTTGCCGCTGGCCGTGTCACCGGAACTGTCGTCGTAGTGCTCGAAGCGGGCTGCCAGGTCGGCAAAGAAGGCCTTCGTGATGTTCGCGCCGAGGTCGGCGTAGGCCGCCACGTTGGTGCGCGACTTGGCGCCGGCATCGCGGTCGGATGTGCCGATGAAGGACTGCAGGCCCGCGGGCGGCCTCTGCCCGGCGCGCGGCGTGCCGGCCGGGTACAGGTAGCCGCCGTCGATGTAGGAGTTGGGCTCGCCGGCGCCTTCCTCGTACTTCTCCCAGCGGTGCTCCAGGCCGAAGGACAGTTGGGCCGGGCGTGCCAGACCGAGGTCGATCTCCCGCGTCAGGTCCGCATTGGTCGTGGCCTGCTGGAAGACGAGGTTGCCCAGATAGAACTGGGTCTGCGTCACCGTGGGCCCGAGCGAGGCGTTGAGCGTGTTCCGAGCCCGCAGCACGGCCAGGTCGCGGGCGTAGGTGCTGCTGAGGTCGTAGTTCCAGCCCGCCAGCAAGCCCTTGCCACCCAGCGCCACCTGATAGTCCGATTCGCTGATCAGCCGTTGCGCACCGAAGCCGTCGGGGAAGATCTGCACCAGCGTGCTCACGCTGTTGGGCCGGTAGGTGCCCCGCGTGTCGACGATGTCGCGGTGGCTGAAGGTGCCGAAGCTGTAGAGCGTCAGCGCTTCGGACAGGGGCCACTCGGCGTTGTAGCCCGTGTTGATCACGGCGTCGCGGTTGGATCGGCCGGTGCCGCGCTGCAGGTTGGTGTCGTAGGTGGCTTCGCGCGGGTCGGGCGTGGCGCCGGGCGTGCCGTAGGCCACGGGCACGCCATTCAGCAGCGGGAAATAAAAGGGCCCCTGCGCAGCCCCCGCGGAGAACGAGGGCCCTTGCAAGCGCAGGTCGGCCGAAAAGTTGACGAAGCCCCCGTCTTCGCCCAGGGCGCGGCCGATGTTCAGGCCGGCCTGCCCGAGGTCACCCGGGCGGTCTTGCTGCTGGCCGCCGGTGAGGCTCACCAGTCCGCCTTCGGCCTCGCGCTTGAGGATGATGTTGATCACGCCCGCGATGGCGTCCGAGCCGTATTGCGCAGCGGCCCCATCGCGCAGCACCTCGATGCGCTCGATGGCCGACAGCGGGATCAGGTCCATGTCCACCGGCACGCTGCCCGTGCCGAAGTTGTTGTAGACGGCCGTGTTGTGTCGCCGCTTGCCGTTGACCAGCACCAGCAGCAGGTCGCCGCTCAGGCCGCGGATCTTGGCCGGCCGGATGCTGGCCGAAGTGCCGCCGCCCGGTTGTGCCGGTGCGGTGTACGAAGGCACCAGTGTGCCCAGCACCTCGCGCAGGCTGGCTTTGCCGCTGGCGCGCAGGGCGTCGCCGCCGATGACGTCGATCGGCGAGGGGCTTCCCGTCACCGCGATCTGCTTGCCGCGCGAGCCGGTGCTGATCACCACGTTGTCCAGTTCCGGCGCCGCCTGCGCCCATGCGCCGGACCCGGCACACGCGACACCGGCACCGACCATCGCGGCGCACACCAGGGTGCGGCTGGGCGTTTCGGGGCTGCGGGCAAGGCGCGAGATCGAGGTCATGAAGGGGCTGGTGATGGCTGCGAACAGGGGGATCCTAGGCAGCAGTGCCCGCTTCACAAACTATGCTTTTCAGATATGTTTAGGAGAGCTTTGTTTGCGCATACGACATAGTAGAGGTGGCCTTGAAGCTGGCTGCCACCACCCGCCCGGCCGCGTACCGCCTCGGCACGGCGTTACGATCGACGCATGAAGACCGACGACCTGCGTGCCTTCGACGCCGTGGTGCGCCACGGCTCGATCAGCGAGGCTGCGCGCGCCCTGGGCCTGACGCAGCCGGCCATCACGCGCCGCATCCAGAACCTCGAGGAAGACCTCGGGGCGCCCTTGCTGGACCGCAGCACCAAGCCGCCGCGCCCTTCCGCCCTGGGCCTGCGGGTGTACGAACAGACCCAGTCCGTGCTGCACGAGATGGAGTCGCTGGCCCAGCTGGTGGACACCGCCGAAGCGCCCACGGGCCCGCTGCGCCTGGGGCTTACGCACTCGATGGGTTCGGTCGGCCTGATCGACGTGCTGACCGACATGAAGGCCCGCTTCCCGGACGTGAGCCTGCAGATCTCGACCGACTGGAGCCTGCGCCTGCTGGACAAGGTGGCGCAGGGCCGTCTGGACGCAGCCACGCTGTTCCTGCCGCCCAAGGCCTTGATCCCCGAGGGCCTGCGGGCGCAGCGGCTGGGAGCCACCGACGTGGTGCTGGTCGCGGCCAAGGGGCGCTTCGGCCAGACCGCCGGGCTGTTGCGCGGCTTTGCCGAAGCGGGCTGGATCCTCAACCCCGACGGCTGCGGCTTCCGTGCCGCGTTGCAGCGCAAGCTCGCCGACCAGGGCCTGCGCTTTCGCCTGAACCTGGAGACCTTCGGCAGCGAACTGCAACTCGGGCTGGTGGCCGCGGGGCTGGGCGTGGGCTTCGTCTCGCGGCCGGCCTTCCTGGCCAGCCGTTGGCGCGACCAGCTCGACCTGCTGGCACCTCGCGACTTCTCCTTCGGGGTCGACGTCTGGCTGGTCAGTCCCGTCTTCCTGGGCAACCTGGACGGCGCCGTGGCGCACTTCGGCCAGGGCATGGCCAAGGGCTTCCCCAAGGCCAGGCCGCTGCCCGGTACCCCGGGGCGTGCTGCCCGCCGGGCCGCTTCATCGGCGGCCGGATAAGGTCATTCCCGATCCGCATTTCGCGGCGGGCCCGCGTTGCCGCACAGTGCAGCCTCCATCTCCAGACAAGGCCCCGGCATGAACCTCGGACGTCGACTCTTCACCGGTGCCTTCGCGGCCGCGGCCTGGCCGGTGCGCGCGCAGGAGTCCGAGGACGCTGCGTTGCAGGCTGCCATCGCCGGGCCCCAACGCAGCGCCGCCAACCGGGCGCGCGATGCGGCCCGCCACCCGTACGAGACCTTGCGCTTCTTCGGGTTGCGCCCCACGCAGTCGGTGATCGAGTTGGCCCCTGGTGGCGGCTGGTACACCGAGATCCTGGCGCCCTACCTGCGTGCTGCCGGCCGCTTGTACGCGGCCGGCGAAGCGGCCGATGATCCCGATGAATACCGGCGCCGCTCACGCCAGAACTTCGACGCCAAGCTGGCCCGCGAGCCCGGCTTGTATGACCGGGTGGCCGTGGGCCTGCTGCCGCGCAAGCCCGCCTTCACCGACATCGCGCCGCCGGGTGGCGCCGACCTCGTGCTGACCTTCCGCAACGTGCACAACTGGATCGAGGTGGGCCACCTCGACGACACGCTGCGCGCCTGCGCCGCGGTGCTCAAGCCCGGCGGCGTGCTGGGCGTCGAGGAACACCGTGCGCCGCCGGGCAGCAGCCTGGCCTGGATCCAGAAGAACGGCTACGTGACCGAAGACCTGATGGTCGAGCGGGCCCGCGTGGCCGGACTGGAGCTGGCCGCACGGAGCGAAGTCAACGCCAACCCGCGGGACAGCAAGGACCACCCGAATGGCGTGTGGTCATTGCCCCCCACCTTGCGCGGCGGCGACGCCGACCGGGCACGGTTCGTGGCCATCGGAGAGAGCGACCGCTTTACCCACCGGTATGTGAAGCGGGCCTGAGCACCCGGAAGCGGTGCGTGCCATCCCGCGCGAGCTGCGCCACCAGGCCGTACTCCCAGTCCAGGTAGGCCTGCATCGCTTCGCGGGGCGCGTCGGTGCCTTCGTAGGGCCGTCGGTAGCGGTCGATGCGCGGGCCGAGGAGCCGTGCCTCGCCCGCCTGCAAGGGTCGGCCCGCGGCCGCCCACGCCGCAGGGCCGCCTTCCAGCACGGCCACGGGCACGTCGGTCAAGGCGCGCAGATCGGCCGCAGCCCAGCGAGCCAGGTCGTCGTTGGGTGCGACCGCGACGATCGTCGCGGGGGGCTGCGGCAGCCTGGCCAGCGCCTCCTTCAACCCGGTCCGCAGCGCCCACCACGCGCCGGGAATGTGTCCCTGGACATGGCGCGCGCTGGGCGATAGGTCGATGACCGTGGCGGCGCCTTCCTCGATCATCGCGGCCAGGGCATCGACCGCCAGCGTGGGCACCGCGGGCGGCGCCACGGCAGCGGGCCGCCAGGGCCCCGCGACCAGCCCGTTCGTCGGCTGCGGCGCATCCAGCCACGCCACGTCCCAGCCCATCTGGGCCAGCCAGTGGGCGGTCATGGGAGCCCGCACGCCATCGGCCTGCGGCCCGCCATCGGCCAGCACGATGCGCGCACCCCGCACGGCGGCAAAGACATCGGTTTCCTGCACCAGCTGGCCCCCCGGCGCGCTGCCGAAGCCCGGGCGGTGGCCGGCTTCGTACTCCTCGGGGGTGCGGACATCCCAGCGATACAGCGTGCGGCGGGTGTCGGCGGCCCAGCGGGCCAGGCCCGCTTCGTCCAGCCGTAAAGCGCCCGCCCGTGCGGCCAGGTCTTGCGCGGCCTGCTGGGCCTGCGGCAAGTGCGCCGCGTTGACCGGGCCGAAGCGCCGGCTCTGTCCGTGCTCCAGCGTCTGGCCGGCGAGCAGCCAGCCGATCGTGCCGTTGCGCAGCGCCGCCACCGGGTTGGGCACACCCGCATTGATCAGGGATTGCGCGCCGATCAGGCTTCGCGTGCGGCCGGCGCAATTGACGATGATGCGGGTGGCGGGGTCGGGCGCCAGGTCGCGTGCCCGCAACACCAGTTCGGCCCCGGGCACGCTGGTGCCGCCAGGGATGCTCATGGTGCGGTACTCGTCGAATCGGCGGGCGTCCAGCACCACCACGTCGGCGCCGCTCTGGATCAGGGCCTGCACCGCTTCGGCCGGTAGCGAGGGTGTGCCGCGTTCGTGCTCGACCAGTTCGCCGAAGGCCTTGCTCGGCGAGTTCACGTCGCGGAAGAGCTCCGCGCCCGCGGCGCGCCAGCCTGACAGTCCGCCTTCGAGGAGCCGGACATCGGTGTAGCCCAGGGTCTGCAGCCGGCTTGCGGCCGGCTCGGCCAGTCCCTCGCCGTCGTCGAAGACCACCACGGGCACATCCCTGCGCGGCAGCCGCCACGGGGCGTCCAGCTCGAGGCGGCCCGCCGAGAGTTGTGCGGCGAACAGCGGGTGCGACTGGGCGTGCGGATCTTCCTCGCGCACGTCGATCAACGCGATTTCGCGACCCTGGCGCCAGGCGTCGCGGACTTCTTCAACGCCCGCCAAGGGCAGAGAGTGGCTCAATCGAGGCCCCACAGGTTGGGCAGCCACGCGTTGGAATAGCCCGAGACAAACGGCCTGATCTCGCCGTCGTCGCGGTAGACATGGCGGCGCACCGTGCCGATGGAGGCGCCGTACACGTGGATGCTGATGGACACCGCGTCATCGTACGCGTTGGCCACGCGGTGGATGTCGCCGATTCGTGGCGACACCGCCTCGACCTGTCCCGCGCGCAGCAGATGGGCAGCGCCTTGCGGCTGCGGCCGCCCTTGCGCATCCAGCGCGTAGGCCTGCGACGACTCCTGGCCGCGCAGCACACCGATCAGCCCCCAGACCGTGTGGTCGTGCACCGGCGTGGCCTGGCCCGGGCCCCACACGAAGCTGACCATGGAGAAGAGGCCCTGCGCATCGGCATGCAGCAGGTATTGGCGGTACGCGTCGGGGCCAGGCTCTGCCAGTGCTTCGGGCAGCCAGCCATCCTGCGCCACCAGATCGCCCAGCCAGCGCCCCGCGCGGTCCAGCGTTTCTGCCTCCGCCGGTTCGGTGCGCAGGAAGGCGGTTGTGTCCGTGATGAAGCGCCGCAGGGGTGCCAGCGCGGCGGCCGTCATCCGACCGCCTCCAGCGCCGGCGCTTCCTCGTGCACGCTCTGGCCGCGAGCCTCGCGCTCGGCCACCAGGGCACGCAGGCGCGGGATCAGCTCGCGGCCGTAGTCGATGGCGTCTTCGAGCGGGTCGAAGCCACGGATGAGCACGGTGCCCACGCCCAGATCGATGTAGCGGGCCAGCGCCTGCGCCACCTGCTCGGGCGTGCCCACCAGGGCCGTGGAGTTGGAGCGGGCGCCCGAGATGCGCGCCACCGCGGTCCACAGCCGCTCGTCCACCACGTCGCCGCGCTGGGCCGCGCCGAGCAGGCGGCGGGCGCCTTCGCTTTGCTGCGGGCCCGCCGGCTTTGCACCCGAGCGCTCGCGCAGGCGGCGCGTCTCGGCCAGGATGCGCTCTGCGCGGTCCCAGGCCGCGCCTTCGGTGTCGGCCAGGATGGGCCGGAACGACACCGAGAAGCGGATGCGCCGGCCGTGGCTGGCCGCCTCGCGCCGGACGCGGCGGATCAGCTCGCCTGCCTCGGCGAGCGGCTCGCCCCAGAGCGCGTAGGCATCGGCGTGCCGGCCCGCCACGCGCAGCGCGGCCTCGCTGGCACCACCGAAGTAGATCGGCAGGTGGGGCTGCTGCAGCGGCTTGATCTCGGAGTACGCCTGCTCGTAGCGGTACAGGGCCCCTTGGTGGTCGAAGGGCCGTGCCGACGTCCACGTCTTGCGCATCACCTGCAGGTACTCATCGGTGCGGGCGTAGCGGGCGTCGTGATCCAGGAAGTCGCCGTCACGCCGCTGCTCTTCGTCGGAGCCGCCGGAGATGATGTGCACCGCCAGACGGCCGCCGCTGAGATTTTCCAGGGTCGCCAGCTGGCGTGCCGCAAAGGCCGGGCCGATGAACCCGGGTCGGTGCGCCAGCAGGAAGTGCACCCGCTCGGTCACGGCTGCGGCGTAGGCGATCACGTGGCTGGCGTCGGGCCCGGTGGAGTGCTGCGGCACCAGGATGCGGTCGAAACCGGCCGTCTCGTGCGCCTGGGCAAAGGCGCGCAGGTAGTCGCGGTCGATGGCCGGTGGCTGCGGCGCGATGATTTCAGATTGCCGCTGCGGCGTGATCATGCCGATGATCTCGAGGGCCATGGGGTGCTCCGGGGTGTCGTTGACGGACGCCCACGGTACGGCCCGATTTGCGGCGGTGCAAATACGATCCTTGCATATTCATGCGCGATGCGCATGTCATGCCCAGCCCGCACCTGGGACGGCACTCACCCCCGTCGGTCGAACTCCAGGATCGACCGCGCCACGTCGCCCAGTGGCATCACCGCATCCACCCCACCCATGCGGATGGCCTCCTTGGGCATGCCGAAGACCACGCAGGACGCTTCGTCCTGGGCCACGGTGCGGGCGCCGCGGTCGTGCATCTGCTTCATGCCCCGGGCTCCGTCGTCGCCCATCCCGGTGAGGATGATGGCCAGGGCGTCGGCCCCGGCGCATTCCGCGGCCGAGCGGAACAGCACGTCCACCGAGGGCTTGTGGCGGTTGACCGTCGGCCCGTCGGCCACCACGGCGAAGTACTGGCCCACGGCCTTGCGCAGCTGCATGTGCTTGCCCCCCGGGGCGATGAGCACCACTCCGCGTTCGAGACGGTCGCCGTCGCGGGCTTCGCGCACGTCCATCGCGCACACCGCATCCAGGCGCTGGGCGTACATGGCCGTGAACTTCTCGGGCATGTGCTGCACGATGGCAATGCCCGGTGCGTCCCGGGGCAGTTCCAGCAGCACGGCCTCGATGGCCTGGGTGCCGCCGGTGGAGCTGCCCAGCACGACGGGCTTGTTGACCGACAGGGCGTGCAGGCCGGCCGGCGGCCGGAGCGCCGCGGCGGCGCCCGGGGCACCGGGCGCGGTGGCCGGCGTTCGGTTGCGCGGCTGGGGCCGGGCCCGGGCGGCCGATTTCAGCGTCTGAAGGATCTCCCGGCGCGAGTCCTCGAGGAACTGCTTGAGCCCCAGCCGCGGCTTGGCCGTGACCGCCACCGCGCCCGCGGCCAGCGCGTCCAGCGCCATCTTGCTGCCGGCCTCGGTCAGGGTCGAGCAGATCACCGTGGCGATGGGGCACTCTTCCATCTGCTGGCGCAGGAAGGTCAGCCCGTCCATGCCGGGCATCTCGATGTCCAGCAGCAGCACGTCGGGTCGGCTCTTGCGGATCATCGGCGCGGCAATCAGCGGGTTGGGCGCGCTGCCGATGAGTTCGATCTCGGGGTCGGACTGCAGCAGGTGCATGAGCGTCTGGCGCACCACCGCCGAGTCATCCACCACGAACACCTTGATGGTCATGTCCGGTTCCTCAGACGTCGACGGCCACGACCTGCGGCTGCTCGGGGCCCACCGTCCAGCTCAGGCGCCGGTAGCGGTTGCCGCCCACATCCTGGTGAAGCACGCGCAGCCCGTCCTCGGCCAGCGCGTTCAGCACCCACTCGATGTTGTTCAGGCCCACGTGGCGTTGGGGGAAAAGGCCGGGGAACATGTTGCCCCCGCCGTAGACATAGGCCTCGCAGAGGCCCGGCTGGATGGCCCGCTCACGCAGCAAGGCGTACATGGTCTGCAGTGCTGTCTCGGCCTGCGCGGCGGCCGGCGCCCCGCCCGAGCTGCCCGCGCGGCCACTGTGGACGATGTGGCACATGGCCCCCACCGTGCGCCGCGGGTCGGTGAGCACCACCGCCACGCAGGATCCCAACAGGGTCTCCATGCGCACGCCGCTGCCGGCGCAGCGCACATCGCCGGGGTGCAGGGTCAGCGCGTCCACGGCCTGCGCGGCGACCGTCACGCCTGCACCTTGCGCATGGCGCCCGGGCCGAGCACTTCCAGCGCCGTGCGGCAGGGCACGCGGCCCTCGGCGGTGCCGATGAAGAACAGGCCGCCAGGGCGCAATTGCGTCAACACGCGGTCGACCACCTCGGATTTGGTGGCGGCGTCGAAGTAGATCAGCACGTTGCGCAGGAAGACGACATCGAAGGGCCCGATGTCCTCGATCGGCCGGCAGAGGTTGATCTGCCCGAAACGCACGTGCTCGCGCAGCCGGGGGTGGATCTGCGCCATGCCCTGGGCCGGCCCTTCGCCGCGCAGCACATGGCGGCGCAGCCGTTCGGGGCTGACGTGGCGCAGGCGGTCTTCGGGGTAGATGCCTTCGATGGCGCTGCGCAGCACGCGGTCGCTGATGTCGGTGCCCAGGATGCGCCAGTCGCTGCCGATGCGGCCCTGCTGCTGCAATTCCGACAGCACCATGGCGGTGGTGTAGGCCTCGTCGCCGAAGGACGCTGCGGCACTCCATACCGACAGCGACAACGGCTTGGTGCGCGCCACCTCGTCGGCCAGCCGGTCGAAGTGCGCCGGCTCGCGGAAGAAGTAGGTTTCGTTGGTGGTCAGCAGGTCCACTGCCATCTGGAACTCGCCGCCGTCCTCGGTGCCGCGAATCAGCGCCAGGTAGTCCTCGAAGCCGTCCAGCCCCAGCCGCTGCACGCGTTGCGCCAGCCTGGAGGCGATCAGCGGCTTCTTGCTGTCAGAGAAGGACAGGCCGATGGTCTCGTGCATCAGGTCCCGGATGCCGCGGTAGGTGTCTTCGCGCAGGGTGATCATGTGTTCAGGCCATGGCGGCGATGCCCGAGGTGGCGCTGGCTTCGCACAGCGTGGCCATGTCCTCGATGTCGAAGGCCCGCGGCGGGTCGATGATGACCACGAAGCGCGAACCCAGTTTGCCCATGCCGCGGATGAAGTCGCGCCGCACCGAGGCGCCGAATTGCGGTGGCGGTTCGATGGCGTCTGCCGCGAATTCGACCACCTCGCTCACGGCGTCCACCAGCAGCCCGAGCTCCACGCGCTCCTGGCTTTCACCGGCCGGGGCGGTGCCCTCGAAGACCACGATGCAGCTCTTGGGTCCCAGCAGCGCACGCGGCCGCCCGAAGCGCACTGCCAGGTCGATCACCGGCACCACGGCGCCGCGCAGGTTGATGACGCCGCGAACGAACGCCGGCATCAACGGCACGGGCGTCATCGCGCCCACCTCGATGATCTCCCGCACGGTTCGGATGTCCATCGCGACCAGCTCGCTGTCGATCGAGAAGGTCAGCAGCTGCAGGGCCGCGGCTGCCGGGGAGTCGGCCTGGGCCGTCTCGGTCGTCATCTCGGCGCCGCTCAGTAAGGACGGAAGTTGCCGTGCGTGCCGGTCGCCGCCGGGGCTGCCGCGGTGCGCGCGGTGGCGGGTGCCGGCTTCTGGCCGCCGCGCAGGGCCGAGCCCGGCGAGCTCGCAGAACGGCGCTCGAGCGCGGCCTTGCTGTCCGGCCGGCCCTTGCGAGCGGGCGCCGCTTCGGCCCGCGTGGTGAAGAAGGCCACCGACTGCTGCAGCTGTTCGGCCTGTCCCGACAGTTCCTCGGAGGTGGCCGCCAGCTCTTCGGAGGCCGACGCGTTCTGTTGCGTGGCCTTCGACAGCTGGCCCATGGCCCCGCCGATCTGCGTGACCGACTGGCTCTGCTCGGCCGAGGCCGCGGCGATCTCCTGCACCAGCTCGCTGGTCTTCTGGATCGAAGGCACGATCTCGCCCAGCAGGCGACCGGCCCGCTCGGCCGTGGACACGCTGTTGCCCGCCAGGTCGCCGATCTCCTGGGCGGCTTCCTGGCTGCGCTCGGCCAGCTTGCGCACCTCGGCGGCCACCACCGCGAAGCCCTTGCCGTGCTCGCCGGCGCGGGCGGCCTCGATGGCTGCGTTCAGCGCCAGCAGGTTGGTCTGGTAGGCGATGTC
>CAIJPE010000028.1 GCA_903822435.1 uncultured beta proteobacterium
AAGGCCGGATCACGTTCCGGCACCTGGGCCGCGCGCCCTCGTCCAGCCCGCGCCGCGTGGCCTGACTTTCCGTTCCTGACCCTGTTCGTGATTCGCCCCCTGCATTGCCACGCAAGCATTCCGCACGGACTGCGCGCATACGCCTGAGAGGCTGGTAATCGGCCCGCCGGACCTCCGAGGTCCCGCCCGTCCCAGGGGGAGTGAACACCAGGACCGATGTTTCTCATCGGCCGGCAGGCCCCCCGCGTTCCTGTGGGCTGCCTTGTGCCTGACCGGCCTGCCGGCCCGGGCCATCGGCCTGGCGTTGGCCGCCCTGGCCGGGCGCCCGGCGAAGACCGGGCGCGACTGAATCACCGACGGACGTATCCGGCCCCGGGGAAGCACGCCTTCGAAAGCCGCCGCGGGTGCGGCACCATGCCGGGTTCCAACCGAATTCCAGCAGGATGGCCCACCATGAGCCCCAGCCGTATCCGCCGCGCCCTGATTGCCGCTGCAGCCCTCCTTGGCAGCGTGGGCGCTGGCGCCCAGGGCACCTACCCGGACCGGCCGATCCACATCACGGTCACCTTCACCCCCGGCGGGGCGCCCGACATCCTCGCCCGCCTGATCGGCGAGCGGCTGGCCACGGCCTGGGGCCAGGCGGTGGTCGTCGACAACCGTCCCGGCGCGGGGGGCAACATCGGCTCCGAGTTCGTGGCCAAGTCCGCGCCCGATGGCTACAACCTCGTGCTGGGCACCGTGGGCACGCACGCCATCAACGGTTCTCTCTATCCCAAGATGCCCTACGACATGGTGCGCGACTTCGCGCCCGTGAGCCTGCTGGCCACCACGCCCAACATGCTGGTGGTGCACAACGGAGTGCCCGCCAAGAATCTGCAGGAGTTCATCGCCCTGGGCAAGCGCGAAGGCAAGATGAGCTTTGCGTCCTCCGGCTCGGGCACCAGCATCCATGTCTCGGGCGAACTCTTCAAGAGCATGACCGGCATCGACATGCAGCACATTCCATACAAGGGCCGGGCCAGCGCGCTCCCCGACGTGCTGGGCGGCCGCGTGACGATGATGTTCGACAACATGCCCAGCAGCCTGCCCCTGGTGCGCGAAGGCAAGCTGCGCGCCCTGGGCGTGACCAGCGCCAAGCGCTCGGCCGCCGCGCCCGACATCCCCACCATCGCCGAACAGGGCCTGCCGGGTTTCGACGCGGTGTCGTGGTTCGCCCTCTTCGCGCCGGCAGGTACTCCGCGGCCCATCATCGACAAGTTGCAGGCCGAGGTCAGCCGCATGTTCAAGACGCCCGAGGTCAACCGCCGCCTGACCGAACTGGGCCTGGACCCGGTGGCCGGCACGCCCGATGAACTGGCGGCCTACCAGCGCACCGAAATCACCAAGTGGGCCAAGGTGGTGAAGGACTCGGGGGCGAAGGCCGAATAGGCCGGTTGGTTCCCCATCGCCGAAGGGGCCGCCTGGAAGGCCCTTGCCCTCACAGCCCGAGCCAGCCCTTGGGCTCGCGCAGCACGGCCTCGAAGGCCTGGATGTAGCGGCCTACGGCCAGGCCGTCCATCAGGGCGTGGTGCACCTCCACCGACAGCGGCAGCCACAGTCGGGGCCCCTCCGCATCGGCGCGGCCGAACGAGATCTTGGGTATGGAGTCCTGCCGTCCCCAGTTGCGGGCGTGCGAGAAGCTGCTGAAGTGGATCCACGGCAGCGTGGTGAAGTGCACCAGCGCGTCGTCGCCCACCCGCGGCTCGAACGCGGCCGACCGCGAGCGAGCCGCCGCGATGGCTGCCGCGCCCTGTGCGCAGAATGCGGCGTAGTCGGGGGTGTGGTCGAGGTAGGCGAAGCCGAAGCTGTCGTCGTCGCGCAGCACCGTGGCCCCGCCGTGGATTTCGGGCAGGACGAGCACGCGGGCTCCGTCCAGCCGCAAGCGGAAAGGCTCGAAGTGGTTGGCCAGCCGCAGCGCGATGAAGTGGTAGGCCAGCGAAAAACTGCCCACGCCCGATTCGGCCACCACGGCCTTCAGCCGTGCCGCGTCCAGGCGGGTGCAGACATTGAAGTAGGGCTTGTCGAAGCCTCGGAAGTACTCGAAGGCGTCGCGGCGCGCCCAGGTGGAGGTGTCGAGTTCGGTCGCCATGGCCGGCATTCTTGCCGAAGTCCGCGGCGCGTCGGCGGCGTGGGCACCGGGCCTCTCTCTTACAGTCCGTGCATGCACATCACCATCGCCCCCGGCGTGACGCTGTACGTCGACATCGAAGGCTGCGGCCTGGCCCCCGACGGCCCCCGCATGCGCGAAAAGCCCACCCTGATCCTGCTGCATGGCGGGCCGGGCTTCGATCATTCGGGCTTCAAGCCCGCCTTCACGGCGCTGACCGACCTGGCGCAGATCGTCTACGTGGACCACCGGGGCCACGGCCGCAGCAGCCGCCGCCCGGCCTCGGAGTGGACGCTGGATACCTTCGCCGACGACGTGGTGCGGCTTTGCGATGTGCTGGGCATCGTCAAGCCCGTGGTGCTGGGCCAGTCCTTCGGGGGGTTCGTGGCGCAGCGCTACCTGGCGCGCCACCCCGGCCACCCGTCGAAGGTGGTGCTGTCCAGCACCTCGCACCACATGGGTCTGGGGCGCAAGCTGGCCATGTTCGAGAAGCTCGGCGGCCCCGCCGTGCGGGCGGTGGCGCAGGCCTTCTGGACCTCGCCCGGCCCCCTGACCTGGGCCGAGTACGAGCGCGTGTGCCGCCGCTTCTACAACGTCACGCAACCCGCCGGGGACGATGCCCGACTGCGCACGGTGTTCAACGACGAGATCCTGTTCGCGTCGGCCGGCGGCGAGCAGCAGACCATGAACCTGCTGCCGGGGCTGGCGGCCGTGCGCTGCCCGGTGCTGGTGATGGCCGGCGACGAGGACCCGGTCACGCCGGTGCAGGATGCCCTGGACATCGCCGCGGCCATTCCCGCGCCCTTCGGCCGCCTGGTGCGCTTCCCCAACGTCGGGCACGGCGCCTGGCGCGACGACCCGCAGGCCGCGTTCGCCGCGCTGCGTGCATTCCTGGCCGAAGGCTGAGCAACCGGCACGGCGACCGGGGACTCAAGCGGCGGCCGCCTGCGGCCGATATCCCCCCAAGCGGGCCCCACGGCCTGCATCGACCCGGCTGCCTTGGAGACGCCCCGCATGAACGCTGAAACGATGAAGTACCGGCTGCTCACACGCAGCGACATGGACGGCCTTGTCTGCGCGGTCCTGTTGAAGGAACTGGGCATCCTCGGCGAGATCGTCTTTCACCACCCGAAGGACGTGCAGGACGGCAAGGTCGCCGTCACCGAGCGCGACATCCTGACCAACCTGCCCTACGTGGCCGGCTGCGGCCTGTGCTTCGACCACCACGCCAGCGAGGCGGTGCGCAACAGCGGCAAGCCCACGCCCAACTACATCCTCAAGCCCGACGCGAAGTCGGCGGCCCGGGTGGTGTATGACCACTACGGCGGCAAGGCCCGCTTTGCCCATATCAGCGACGAGATGATGGACGCGGTGGACAAGGCCGATTCCGCCGGTTTCAGCCGCGAGGACGTGCTCGAGCCCAAGGGCTGGGAATTGCTGAGCTTCCTGATGGATGCCCGCACGGGCCTGGGCCGCTTCCGCGAATTCCGCGTCTCGAACTACCAGCTGATGATGATGCTCATCGACTGCTGTCGCGACATGCCCATCGTCGACATCCTGGCCCTGCCCGACGTGAAGGAGCGGGTGGACCTGTTCTTCGCGCAGCACGCGCTGTTTCGCGAGCAGATCGCCAGAGTGGCCCAGGTGCACGGCAAGCTGGTGGTGCTGGACCTGCGCCACGAGGACACCATCTACGCGGGCAACCGCTTCGTGGTGTACGCGATGTACCCGCAATGCGACATTTCGATGCACGTCATGTGGGGCCGCGAAAAGATGAACACGGTCTACACCGTGGGCAAATCGATCTTCGACCGCGGCAGCAAGATCAACGTGGGCGAGCTGATGCTCAGCTACGGCGGCGGCGGCCACCATGCAGCCGGCACCTGCCAGGTCCCCAACGACCTGGCCGAAGCGATGAAGGCCCGGCTGATCGAGCGCATCAGCGTGCCCGCGTCTGCCGACGCACCTGCCGCGCAGGCGCTGGCCT
>CAIJPE010000029.1 GCA_903822435.1 uncultured beta proteobacterium
CCGCGCTGCTGGGCTTCGTCGGCCTGCCGATGGAAGTGCGGCACGTCACCTTGTCGACCGGACAGCTGGCCGCAGCGCTCGGCGCGCTGGGGCCGGGGTTGCTGGAGGATCCGGCCTTCTGGTGGTGCGTGGCCGGCATCTCGGTCACGGGCGTGCTCAACCTCACCGTGAGCTTCGGCCTGGCCTTTGCGGTGGCGCTGCGCTCGCGCGGGGTGCGGCTGAAAGAGCGCAAGCAGATCACCACGGCCATCGGCCGCCGGCTGCTCACGCATCCGCTGTCCTTCCTCTGGCCGCCCAAGGCAGACCGCTGATCAGGGCCGCGCCGCGGCCCGGCTTCATTCGTCGCCCGGTGGCCTTTCGCCGCGCTGGCGGCCGGCGAACATCGTCCACCAGACGATGAAGACGAACAGGCCCAGCGCCAGGAAGGCCTCGAGGATCAGCAGCCACATCGGCGCGCCCTCAGCAGGCCCGGCAGGGGCCGGTCACGCCGCCACCACCACCCGGTTGCGGCCCTGGGCCTTGGCCTCGAGCAGCGCGCGCTCGGCGCGCTCCAGGGTCTGGGCCACGGTCTCGCCGGCGTGGTGTTCGGCCAAGCCGCCCGACAGCGTCACGCCCACCGCCGCGGTGCCATGAATGATGCGCAGGGCGCTGACCCGGTCGTGCAGCCGCTCCAGGCCGCCACGCGCTAGGGCGGCCCGGGTGTCCGAGAGCATCAGCACGAACTCTTCGCCGGCCCAGCGCGACAGCATGTCCGAGACCCGCACATGGCGCAGGGCCTCCTGCGAGACCGCCCGCAGCACGGCATCGCCCACCGCATAGCCGTGCGCCTCGTTCACGGGCTTGAAGCGGTCGATGTCGAGCACGGCCAGACAGAAGGTCTGCCCGGAGCGCACACAACGCTGATGCTCCTGCTCCATGAGTTCCTGCATGTGGCGGCGGTTGATCAGGCCCGTGAGCTCGTCGCGCGTGGTGTGCTCGCGCAGCCGCGCCAGCGCCTGCGACAACTCGGCCCGTTGCAGCCGCGAGCGCTTGCGAAGGTGCGACAGCCGCTCGGCCAGCACGGAGACCGCAGGCACCATGGTGGCGATCAGCAGGAAGTGGCCCAGCTCGATGGCGGGCGGGTAGCGATCGGGATCGGCGTAGGCCTTGGCGGACATGGTCCCGCCGAACAGCAGCACGGCGTACAGGCTGACCCAGCGCATCTGCACCGGCGAAGCCACGAACATCCCGAACATCAGCACCACCATGACCATGGGGAACACAGCGCCCCGCCCGGCTCCGAGCAGACCGTAGGCCACCGCGCCGCTGGTCAGCGCGAAGCACATCTGCGGCACGGTCAGTGAGGGCTCGGGCCAGCGGCGCGACCAACCGCTGCGGATCAGCGCGAAGAACACCACCATGCCCAGCAGCGTGCACAGCGACCACCCCAGCACGCCCAGGGCCGGGGCCGCGCCGATCCACGCAAAGTAGTGCATGGCCGCGACCCCGGCGCCCAGCATGAGCATGGCCAGCCCGGCCTGGGCCAGGCGGGTCCTCTGGATCGGGTCCGTCGACAGCAGGGCGTCGAGCAGACGACTCATCGGGGCGACCTCCGGCAGGCAGGCCGGGGGCAGGGAACTTGTCTCAATGGCTGACCTTCAGGCTTCGTGGGAACGGTGCGCTCTACCGGTCCCGGCGGGGTCATGCATGCTCTCGGGGTGGACCGGCGCGGCCACCTTGACACGACAGGCGAGAGGGTAGCACCGCCGCCGACCGCCCAAGGCCGGCAACCTCATTCCAGATGGGACAGGGGAAGCATCGCACCCGTCTTGACCTCGCCCAGTGAAAAGCTGGTGTGCAGGTCCTTGACGTTGGGCAGCCGGAAGAGCGCGTCCATCGTCCAGCGGGCGTAGGCATCCAGGTCGGTGCACACCACGTGCAGCTCGAAGGTGCCCGAACCGCTGATGTAATGGCAGGCCACGACCTCGGGCAGGTCGCGTATGGCGGCCTCCAGGGCCCGGGTGGCTTCGGCGTTGTTGCGCTCGGCATCGATGCGTACGAAGGCCAGCACGCCAAGGCCGATCTTGCGGCGATCGACTTCGGCCCGGTAGCCCGTGATGGTGCCCTGCTCTTCCAGGCGCTTGACGCGCCGCCACGTGGGGGCGGCCGACAGGCCGATGCGCGAGGCCAGCTCGATGTTGGTGAGCCGGGCATCGGCCTGCAGCTCGCGCAGGATGGCCACGTCCCAGCGGTCCAGCACTGGCCCCAACGCTTCCGCCGGATCGGGCTTCGTGCTTGAGGTTTTCCCCAATGCAGGCGTTTTGGGCGTACTTTGCTTTTTCTTCAGCATATATTGGCAATATCCTTTCGTTGAGCATGCCTGAATCGCCTGCTAAAGAAAAGACACGCGTCGCCTGAATCTCTACACTGCTCCGTCGCATTCGCTGCTGGAGCCGCACGATGAACGCCCCCCTACCCGAGTCGGTCCGCAAGGCCCTGGAGTCGGTCACGCTGGACGACAAGTACAGCCTGGCCAGCGGACGTGCCTTCATGAGCGGTGTGCAGGCCCTGGTGCGCCTGCCCATGCTGCAGCGCACGCGCGACCAGCGGGCCGGACTGAACACCGGTGGCTTCATCAGCGGCTACCGCGGCAGCCCGCTGGGCGGCTACGACCAGGCGCTGTGGGCGGCCAAGAAGCACCTGGCGGACAACCACATCGTCTTCCAGCCCGGCGTCAACGAAGAACTGGGAGCCACCGCCGTCTGGGGCACCCAGCAGCTGGCGCTGTACCCCGAGGCCGCGCGCTACGACGGCGTCTTCGGCATCTGGTACGGCAAGGGCCCGGGCGTGGACCGCTGCAGCGACGTCTTCAAGCACGCCAACATGGCCGGCACCAGCCCGCACGGCGGCGTGATCGCCATTGCCGGCGATGACCACGTGGCCAAGAGCAGCACGGCCGCCCATCAGAGCGACCACATCTTCAAGGCCTGCGGCCTGCCGGTGTTCTTCCCCTCGCACGTGCAGGACATCCTCGACATGGGCCTGCACGCCCTGGCGATGAGCCGCTTCTCGGGCCTGTGGAGCGGCATGAAGACGATCCAGGAGGTGGTGGAGTCGTCGTCTTCGGTGATCGTCGACCCCGACCGCGTCAAGATCATCCTGCCCGAGGACTTCGCCATGCCGCCCGGCGGCCTGCACATCCGCTGGCCCGATGCGCCGCTGGAGCAGGAAGCCCGGTTGATGGACTACAAGTGGTATGCGGCGCTGGCCTACGTGCGGGCCAACAAGCTCAACCACAACGTGATCGCCACGCCGAACGACCGCTTCGGCATCATCGCCAGCGGCAAGGCCTTCAACGACACGCGTCAGGCTCTGGCCGACCTGGGGCTGGACGACGACACCTGCCGCTCGCTGGGCATCCGGCTGCACAAGGTCAACGTGGTGTGGCCGCTGGAAGCAACCATCACGCGCGACTTCGCCCAAGGCCTGCAGGAGATCCTGGTGGTCGAGGAAAAGCGCCAGGTCATCGAATACCAGGTCAAGGAAGAGCTCTACAACTGGCGCTCGGACGTGCGGCCGACCGTGCTGGGCAAGTTCGACGAGATGGACGGGGACGAGGGACTGGAGGGTCCCCTGCAGGGTCGGGGCGGCGAATGGAGCATGCCCAACCCGAGCGAGAACTGGCTGCTGCGCGCCAAGGCCGACCTGACCCCCGCGCTGATCGCCAAGGCCATCGCCAAGCGGCTGAAGAAGCTCGGCGTCAGCGCCGACATCGCCGCGCGCATGGACACCCGGCTGGCCGTGGTGGCCGCGCGCGAACGGCAGCTGTCCGAGATGAAGACCGACACCGGCGAGCGCGCGCCCTGGTTCTGCAGCGGCTGCCCGCACAACACCAGCACCCGCGTGCCCGAGGGCAGCCGGGCGCTGGCCGGGATCGGCTGCCACTACATGAGCGTGTGGATGGACCGCAGCACGAGCACCTTCAGCCAGATGGGCGGCGAAGGGGTGGCCTGGGTCGGCCAGGCGCCGTTCACCACCACCGGGCATGTGTTCGCCAACCTGGGCGACGGCACCTATTTCCACAGCGGCATCCTGGCCGTGCGCCAGAGCATTGCCGCGGGGGTGAACATCACCTACAAGGTGCTCTACAACGACGCCGTGGCCATGACCGGCGGCCAGCAGGTGGGCGAACGGCCAGAAGGCCACAGCGTGCTGCAGATCATGAAGAGCCTGGTCAGCGAAGGCGCGGCCAAGGTCGTCATCGTCACCGACGAGCCGACCAAGTACGACGGCATCACGCTGGAGGCCGGCGTCACGGTGCACCATCGCGACGAGCTCGACACCCTCCAGCGCCAGTTCCGCGAGATCCCGGGCACCACGGTCATCATCTACGACCAGACCTGCGCGACCGAGAAGCGCCGCCGCCGCAAGCGCGGAAAGATGGCCGACCCGGAAAAGCGCGTGGTGATCAACGAGCTGGTCTGCGAAGGCTGCGGCGACTGCAGCGTGCAGAGCAACTGCCTGAGCGTAGAGCCGGTAGAAACGGAATTCGGCCGCAAGCGCAAGATCAACCAGAACACCTGCAACAAGGACTACTCCTGCGTGAAGGGCTTCTGTCCGAGCTTCGTCACAGTCGAAGGCGGGCAGCTGAAGAAGCCGAAGAAGGAGACGCGCGTCGACATGCAGGCCCTGCCCCTGCTGCCGGAACCCACCCTGCACCTGGGCGACAAGGCCTGGGGCATCGTGGTCGGGGGCGTGGGCGGCACGGGCGTCATCACCATCGGGCAGCTGCTGGGCATGGCCGCGCACCTGGAAGGCAAGGGCGTGGTCACGCAGGACGCCGGCGGCCTCGCGCAGAAGGGCGGCGCCACCTGGAGCCACATCCAGATCGCCAATCGGCCGGATGCCATCCACACCACCAAGGTCGATACCGCACAGGCCGACCTGGTCATCGCCTGCGACAGCATCGTGGCGGCGTCCAGGTACACGCTGACGGTGATGCAGCACGGCCGCACCTACGTGGCCTTGAACACCCACGGCACGCCCACCGCCGGCTTCGTCAAGAACCCCGATTGGCAGTTCCCCGGCAACAACTGCGAAGCTGCCGTGCGCGCCAGCGTGGGCAACGCGTTGGTGGGCGCTTTCGACGGCGAGCAGGTGGCCGTGCAGATGCTGGGCGACTCCATCTACACCAACCCGCTGATGCTGGGCTACGCGTGGCAGCAGGGCCGCGTGCCCCTGGGCCGCGACGCGTTGATGCGCGCCATCGAGCTCAACGGCGTGCAGGTGGACAACAACAAGGCCGCATTCGAATGGGGCCGCCGCTGCGCCCACGACCTGGCCGCCGTGCAGGCGTTGTTCAAGGCGCAGAACGTCATCCAGTTCGTCAAGAAGACCTCGCTGGACGAGATGGTGAGCCAGCGCGTGGCCTTCCTCGCCGGGTACCAGGATGCCGCCTACGCCGCGCGCTACAAGGCCTTCGTCGACAAGGTGCGCCAGGCCGAGGCGCAGGCCGTGGGCGAGGGCGGGGGCAAGGCGCTGACCGAGGCCGTGGCCCGCTACCTCTTCAAGCTCATGGCCTACAAGGACGAGTACGAAGTGGCCCGCCTGCACACCGACCCCGCCTTCGGCGCCCGCATCGCCGGCATGTTCGAGGGTGACTACAAGCTGGTGCACCACCTGGCGCCGCCGGGGCTGGCCAAGACCAACGACAGGGGCGAGTTGGTCAAGCAAGCCTTCGGGCCCTGGGTGCGCAGCGCCTTCGGCCTGCTGGCCCGCCTGAAGGGCCTGCGCGGGGGCCCGCTGGATGTCTTCGGCCGCAGCGACGAACGCAAGGCCGAGCGCGCGCTGATCGGCCAGTACGAGCGCTGCATCGACGAGCTCCTGGCCACGCTCGACACCGGCAACCGCAGCCTGGCGGCCGAGATCGCCCGCATCCCGGAAGACATCCGCGGCTTCGGCCACGTGAAGGCGCGCCACCTGGCCGCGGCACGCCCGAAATGGGACGCGCTGATGCAGCGCTGGCGCAGCGGCCTGCTGCAAAGGGCCGCATGACCCTGCCTGCCGTGGCAGCCGCGCGCCGGCACGATGCCGGCGCGCGTGTGCCTTTCTGGATCGGTGAGGTGGAAGTCGGCTCGGTGGCGCGCGCCCACCTGCCGGCGCTGGATTCGGCGCCGGCAGGGCTGCGGGTTGAATCCGATGCCGTGAGACTGACCGCCGCCGCAGCCGACCGCGATGCCGCGCTGGCCGCCATCAATGGCCACCTGCGCGTGGGCGGCCTGCTGCGCGGCTGGCGCGACGAGATCTTCACCATCGTCGACCCCGCGCAAAACCCCGCACAGAACCCCGCCCGCCCTCACATCCTGGCCCGCACTGAACGCGCCGCGGCGCGCTTCTGGGGCACGCTGACCCAGGGCGCCCACGCCAACGGCTGGGTGGCCGGGCCCGACGGCCGGCCCACGCACCTTTGGATCGCCCGCCGGGCGCTGGACAAGAGCACCGACCCCGGCCTGCTGGACAACCTGGTCGGCGGCGGGGTGCCCGACGGCCAGACCCCCTGGCAGGCGCTGCTGCGCGAAAGCTGGGAAGAAGCCGGCCTGGCCGCCGAATGGGCCGGGCAGGCCCGGCCGGTGGGCGTGCTGCGCGTGAAGCGCGAGGTGGCCCACGGGCTGCAGTTCGAAGACCTGCACGCGCACGACCTGGCCCTGCCCCCAGGGCTTGCGCCGCAGAACCAGGACGGCGAAGTGCAGGGCTTTGCCTGCCTGCCCGTGGCGCAGGCGCTGGCCCTGGCCGCGG
>CAIJPE010000030.1 GCA_903822435.1 uncultured beta proteobacterium
CGTCAGTCCGGGCGTCGAAGGACGGCGTTTCAGGTGCGTGAATCGGTTGTGCAGCCGGGAGATGTTTGCCGAGCAGATCAACGCCCGTGCGCTATCCAAGCAACGCCGGACCATTGGTATGTGCGCATTTCACATTTCGAGGCGTTGCGTGAAGATGCCACACCTGAGGCGGGGCACCATTGGACGAGGCGCCCCGCAGCCCACCGCGCGGGGCTACATTAAAGCTCGTTAAAGGCACACCCGCACGAAAGTCGGGGTCGCAAAGCTTCCGGTCTACAGCTCACGAGCCAGGACAGCGGGGTTGCCACTCAAGGCCGGCTGGGACTCTCCAGCCACAGCCGTCGCCACTGCCGATCACCGAGCCCCGGTGACGAGCAGGCGGTGATCGGGCCCGGACAAGGCAATACGCTGATCACATTGCATCAAGCGAGCCACCCCACCGAAGCCTGCGATCCCGTTTGCGGCGGTTGCGCCCCCTCCGCGCGGGGCTCGAAACGGCGCCCCGGTTCGTCGCGACCCTTGATCACAAGCCAAAACTCACCCATGAACACGAAGCACTCAATCGTTGCCATCACCACCGTGGCTGCGGCTGTCCTGGCCGCATGCGGCGGGGGTGGCGGTGGCGGCAGCGACGCGGCCGCTATCACCAATTCGGCCGGCGGCGCGAAGTAAGCGTTGCCCCAAGGCCCTCTTGACGCCAACTGGTCAGATGTCGACCACGTGGCGCAGCAACGAGAAGCCCACCCCCCAGGTCGTGCCGTCCCCCGGGTCGATGCTGGCGGTGCGCTGGTTGATGCGCACGACCAGGCCGACGACGGTATTCAGGTGCTTGTCCTCGAAGGCGACCTTCTCGCAGCAGTGGAAGTCGTTGAGGCTGGCACTTGGTGCCGGCGGCGGCGAAGGCTCGGGCACCGGCCGCGGCGCACCCGGTGCTGGCGGCTCAACCGCGGTGTAGGGCACCGTCCATGCGCCGCGCGTTCCCTGTTCCTGGATCGTCAGCTGCGTGTCCTTCATTGCCACGATCGTGCCCACGCGCATCTGAGCGTCGCGCCAGTCCATGAAGCGCACACACATGCGGCCGGTAGCTCACCTGGCGAGCCTTTAGGCCTGGGCGTCGCGGCTTAACCAGTCCAAGTTCTCTGCCGCAGCCCCCGTAGACCGAGGCAAAGTCGTCACAGTTGTGAGAGCAAATTTCTCACTGCTCCATCGATGACGTCGGCCGTCGCTCAAAAATCCGCCGTGCTCGACGACGTAATGCTGCTGGAAGAAGGTGGCGTGGTCTGCTGGCTCTCTGTAGCCGATTGGGTCCGACAGGGGCGAAGCTCAATATGAGCGGAACTCTTTCACGGCCAAGCGATTGGACAGTCGAGGGCGCCAACGTGACGTTCCATGACGGTATTCATCTCATCGGTAAAGTGGCTTTAAAGTGCGCGAAGTTCACCTCGCTTTTCCTTCATTTCCCTCCTCAAGCGCCGATGTCCACTAAAGAATCGATCGACAAGGAACGGCCATGAACATCTCGCAACTGCAGTCCAGCCCCTACATCAACCGCAGCAGCTTTGTGCAGTCGGCCAATGCCGTTCAAGGCACAGGCGGTGGCGACGCTGACGGCGATGGCGGTGGGCGGCGCGCCCAAGGCGGTGGACCTGCCGGAGGCATGGGTCAGGCGCTGCTCCAGGCCTTGCAGAGTCTGGGCCTGACACCCCCAGCAGCGACATCCACACCGGCGACGACACCCACCACGGCCACCGGGTCCGCCACGCCGGCCGCGACCAGCGCCACGGGCACCAGCGCGACGCAGGATGCCGATGGCGACAGCGACGGCAGCGCGTCCGGTGGGGTATCCAACCTCCGCCAGGACCTGCACCAGTTCATGCACGCGCTCTTCCAGGCCGTGAAGGCGGACGTTCCTGTGGCCAGCGGCAGCACGGCACCCATAGACCCAAAGACGGCATTTGCAGGCGGCTTGTCCGCGCTCATCACGCAGGTCAGCAATGGCTCCGCACCCACCGCGCTGCAGTCCGCATTCAGCACCCTGGTGAACGACCTGCAGGGTTCAGGGACCTCGACTTCGGGCTCCGGCGGGGGCACCACTGGCGGCACCACTTCCAGCACGTCGACGTCGGCGACCCTGCAGCAACTGCTCACCACGATGCAGCAGAACCTGGGCTACGGCAGCACGTCCACCACGGCGGCGCTCGGCAACTTGCTGACTGCCACGGCC